>JAJYCT010000008.1 GCA_021778125.1 Myxococcales bacterium | reverse complement strand
GGGGCGCTGGAGTGGCGAGGGCGGAGCGCGAAGGCGGCCGCGGCGGCGCCCGGGGCCGCCCGTCTGCCTCCGCGACCGACCGGCCGAACGTTCCCGACGATGACGTGGATCCGCACGATCCCGGCGCACTTCAGCGCCGTCAAGGGCGCCGCCTTCACGCCCGACGGGGCGCACCTGCTCACGGCCGGCTTCGACGCCACCGTGAAGATGTGGAACCCGCTCACGGGCGATCCCGAGTGCGCCTTTCCGGGGCACAGCGCGCGCGTCGCGGGCGTTTGCGTGACGCCCGACGGCCACGCAGCCGTGACCGCGTCGGACACTGCCGTGCGCGTGTGGGGGCCGCCGGGTTGCAAGGCCCTGTCGTCGTTCACCGCCCCGGCGCCCGTCTTCGCCCTCGCGCTGTCGCCCTCGGGCAAGACGGTCGTGCTGGGTCAGGGCGACGGGCGCGTGACCGCGTGGCTGCTCGACGGGACTCCCGTCGGTACGCTGACGCACGGGCCCGGCCGCGTAGAGTCGGTGGCCTTCGCGCCCGACGGGGCGCGCCTGGCCACCGCGGCCGTCTACGCCTCCGCCATGGGCTTCATCGACGCCTACGAGGGCAAGCCGGAGCCCCTGAGTCAGGCGCAGGCGCTCGCCGCGGGATGGCTCAAGCAGGACTTCGCCTCGGCGCGCGCCTACACCTGCCTCGCGCGCATCGCTCTCAAGCGCGCGTATCGCTCGGGCGACGACTACGACGTGGACATGGTCGTCAAGGCGCGCGGGTACGCCGACAAGGCCGTGGCCCTCGATCCCGCCCTCGTCGACGCGTATTTCGTTCAGGCCTGGACGGCGAAGGCCGGCAAGGACGCTTCGGCCGCGCGCGCGGCGGCCGCGGCGGCGCGCAGGCTGGCGCCGACGCTCTGGGCCGTCCAGAGCCTCTCCGAGGCGCTGGCCGTCGACGACGGCGACCTGGACGGCGCCGAGCGGATCGTCGCCGGCATGCTGTCGCGGCCGGCGGACCGGAAGCACGCCGCCGAGGCGTTCGAGAGCCTCGAGGGGATCTACGCGCGGCGCGGGGATTTCGACGCGGCGGATCAGTCGCACCGGCGCGTCGTCGAGATCGAGCCAGGCTCGGCGTGGGCCAAGCGGGCGCTCTCGCAGATGCCGTACGGCGTGGCGACGCGGACGCTGTCGAACGCCTACTGCCTGAAGGCCGAGACGGAGCTGTGGGGCCGGAGCGCCCCCGACGCGGCGTTCGCGGCCGCGCGCGAGGCGGTGGCCGCCGACCCGAGCAACTGGAACGGCGCGTACGACATGGGCGCGTACCACCAGCTCCCGGGGGCGACCAAGGGCGATCCCCGGGAGATGAAGCAGGCGCGGGTCTGGTACGAGCGGGCCGCGGCGCTCGACCCGAAGGCGTCGGTCCCCACCGCGGCCCTGGCGGCGCTCGGGCCGCGCGGCGGCGGCTGACGCCTCACGCCCGCGTCGCCCGCACCACCTCCCCGCCCCCCTGGCGCGCTGCGTCAACCCGCGACATAATCTTCGACGCAATGCCGCTCCCGTCCCCGCGCGGGCTCTACGACCCGTCGCACGAGCACGACGCGTGCGGCCTGGGGTTCGTCGCCGACCTCGTCCGTCCCCCGACGCACGACGTCGTGGCGATGGGCATCGAGATCCTGCGCCGCCTGGCGCACCGCGGCGCGGCCGGCAGCGACCCGCTCTCGAGCGACGGGGCCGGCATCCTGCTGCACATCCCGCACGCCCACTTCGACCGGACGCTCGGCCACGCCGGCATCGAGCTGCCCCTCGAGGGCGACTACGGCGTCGCGCAGTGTTTCCTGTCGCGCGACCCGCACGAGTGCGCCGCCGAGATGCGCATCCTCGAGGACGCCGTCCGCCACCACAACCAGAAGGTCATCAGCTGGCGCGACGTCCCCATCGACCGGGGCCAGGTCGGCCCGCTCGCGCGCGCGTCGATGCCCGTGTTCAAGCAGCTGTTCGTCGGGCGCATGTGCCCGCCAGCCGTCTTCGAGCGCACGCTCTTCATGATCCGCAAGCGCGCCGGCCGCCGCGCGGGCGAGGCGGGGCTGCACGGCTTCTTCGTCGCCAGCCTGTCGTCGAAGACCATCGTCTACAAGGGCCTGGCGCTTCCCGAGCGGCTCGACGCCTTCTACCTCGACCTCCGGTCGGACGAGACGCGCAGCCGCCTCGCGCTCGTGCACTCACGCTTCAGCACCAATACGTTCCCGACGTGGGAGCGCGCGCACCCCTACCGGCGCATCGCGCACAACGGCGAGATCAACACGCTGCGCGGCAACCAGACGTGGATGGCCGCGCGCGAGCCGCTCCTGGCGAGCCGGGCGTTCGGCGAGCACCTGGCCGACTTCAAGCCCATCATCCGTCCCGGTGGCAGCGACTCGGCGTCGCTCGACAACGTCGTGGACTTCCTCGTGGCCGGCGGGCGCAGCCTGCCGCACGTGATGATGATGCTCGTGCCGGAGGCCTGGGAGGGCCAGCCGGAGATGCCCCCCGAGCGGCGCGCGTTCTACGAGTACCACGCGTCGCTCGTCGAGCCGTGGGACGGCCCGGCGGCGCTGCTGTTCACCGACGGGCAGTACGTGGGCGCCACGCTCGACCGCAACGGGCTGCGCCCGCTCAAGTACGTCGTGACCAAGAGCGGCTACGTCGTCGCGGCGAGCGAGCTCGGCGTCCTCGATTTCGACGCCGCGGACGTCACCGAGAAGGGGCGCCTGCAGCCTGGCCGCATGCTGCTCGTGGATCTCGCGCGCGGGCGCCTCGTCGGCGACGACGAGATCAAGCGCGACATCGCCGCGCACGAGCCCTACGGAACGTGGCTCGAGGACAACAAGCTCGAACTCGCGACGCTGCCCGCCTCGCCTCCGGGGAACCCGCCCCTCTCGGCCGCCGAGCGGCGCCGCAGTCAGCGCGCCTTCGGCTACACGCGCGAGGACCTGCGGACGATCCTCGCGCCGATGGGCGCCTCGGGCGAGGAGCCGGTCGGCAGCATGGGCAACGACGCGCCGCTCTCGGTCCTCTCCGAGCGCCCCGTCTCGCTCTTCCGGTACTTCAAGCAGCAGTTCGCGCAGGTCACGAACCCGCCCATCGATCCCATCCGCGAGAAGCTCGTCATGACGCTGACGAGCTGCCTCGGGGGCGAGGGCAACCTGCTCGCCGAGACGCCGCGGCAGTGCCGCCTGCTCGAGCTCGCGCACCCCATCCTCACGAGCGACGACCTGGCCAAGCTCACGGGCGACGCGCTGCCGGACTTTCCGGTGCGCGTTCTGCCGGCCGTGTTCGACGCGCGCGCCGGCGATCCGGGCGCAGCGCTCGAGGCGGCCCTCGCCGCGCTGTGCGCGCAGGCCGAGCGCGCTGTCGACGAGGGCGCGAGCATCCTGGTCGTCAGCGACCGCGGCGTCGACGCGGCCCGCGCGCCGATCCCGACCCTGCTTGCGACGAGCGCCGTGCACGGGGCCCTTGCGCGCGCCGGCAAGCGCGTGCGCGCGGGCCTCGTCGTCGAGACCGGGGAGGCACGCGAGGTGGCCGACGTGGCGCTGCTGCTCGGCTACGGGGCCGGCGCGGTCAGCCCGTACCTGGCGCTCGAGACGGTCGCGGCCCTGGAGGTCGCGGGTACGCCCGAGGAGCGCGCGGCGCACTACGTGGGCGCGCTGTGCAAGGGGCTGCTCAAGGTGATGAGCAAGATGGGCATCTCCTGCCTGTCGAGCTACCAGGGCGCCCAGATCTTCGAGGCGATCGGCCTGGGTAAGGAGACCGTCGACCGATGGTTCCCGGGCACGGCGTCGCGCGTGGGCGGCGTCGGCCTCGGCGAGATCGCGCGCGAGGCGCTCGCGCGGCACGCGGCGGGCTTCGACGCGCGCGTCGAGCCTGGCGAGGCCGACGAGGACGAGCTCGACGTCGGCGGCACGTACGCCTGGCGCGTCACGGGCGAGCGACACCTCTGGTCGCCGGAGGCCGTCGCGGCGCTGCAGAAGGCCGTGCGCCTGGACGACGCGCCGTCGTACGAGGCGTACGCGCACGCTATCAACGACCAGGGCGCTGCGCCGTTCACGCTCCGCGGCTGCTGGGACCTCGTGGACGCCGAGGCGCCCGTGCCGCTCGACGAGGTCGAGCCGGCCGCGAGCTTGGTGCGTCGCTTCGCCACCGGCGCGATGAGCTTCGGCAGCATCAGCAAGGAGGCGCACGAGAACCTCGCCATCGCGATGAACCGCATCGGCGGGCGCTCGAACAGCGGCGAGGGCGGCGAGGACGAGGCGCGCTTCGTCCTCTCGCCGAACGGCGACTCGCGGCGCAGCGCGATCAAACAGGTCGCGAGCGCGCGCTTCGGCGTCACGGCGCACTACCTGGTCAACGCCGACGAGCTGCAGATCAAGATCGCGCAGGGCGCCAAGCCGGGCGAGGGCGGGCAGCTCCCCGGGCACAAGGTCGACGAGGCCATCGCGCGCGTGCGGCACTCAGTGCCGGGCGTCACGCTCATCTCGCCGCCACCGCACCACGACATCTACTCGATCGAGGACCTCGCTCAGCTCATCTTCGACCTCAAGTGCGTGAACGACCGCGCGCGCGTGAGCGTCAAGCTCGTGAGCGAGGCGGGCGTGGGCACGATCGCGGCGGGCGTGGCGAAGGCGCACGCCGACGCGATCCTCATCGCGGGCCACGACGGTGGCACGGGCGCCTCGCCGCTCTCGTCGATCCAGCACGCGGGCGCGCCGTGGGAGCTGGGGCTCGCCGAGACGCACCAGGTGCTCCGCCTCAACGGGCTGCGCGAGCGCGTGCGCCTGCAGGCCGACGGGCAGCTCAAGACGGGGCGCGACGTTGCCTTCGCCGCGCTGCTCGGGGCCGAGGAGTTCGGGTTCGCCACGGCGCCGCTCGTCGCGAGCGGCTGCGTGATGATGCGCAAGTGCCACCTCAACACGTGCCCGGTGGGGATCGCGACGCAGGATCCGGTGCTGCGCGCGCGCTTTCAGGGCGCGCCCGAGCACGTCATCCGCTACTTCTTCTTCGTCGCCGAGGAGCTGCGGGCGCTCATGGCGCGCATGGGCTTCCGGACGCTGGCCGAGATGGTGGGGCGGACCGACCGCATCGCCGTGCGCGCCGGGCTGCCGGCGAAGGCGCGGACGCTCGACTTCGGCGCGCTCCTGCAGGGGCAGGAGAGCGAGGAGATCGGGCGGTCGGGGAGCGGGGAGGGTGGCGTGGATTCCTCGCCGGCTTCCCGGCCCCTGGCCGCTTCGGCCACCGACGAGGCGCTGCTCGAGGGGGCGAGGCTGAGCCTCAAGTACCGCGAGCCGACGACGATGCAGATCGCGCTCACGAACGCCGACCGCGCGTTCGGCGCGCGTCTCGCGGGAGAGATCGCGCGCCGGTACGGGGCCGAGGGCCTGCCCGACGGGACGGTGGTCGTCGAGGCGACCGGCACGGCGGGGCAGAGCTTCGGCGCGTTCGCCGCGCGCGGCATGCTCGTCGTCCTCGAGGGCGACGCGAACGACTATGTGGGCAAGGGGCTCTCGGGGGGCGTGCTGGCGGTGCGACCCCCGGCGCGCTCGGCGTTCCGGAGCCAGGACAACGTCATCGTGGGCAACACGTGCCTCTACGGGGCCACGAGCGGCAAGGCCTTCTTCGCCGGACGGGCGGGCGAGCGCTTCGCCGTGCGCAACAGTGGGGCCGTCGCCGTGGTCGAGGGCGTCGGCGACCACGGCTGCGAGTACATGACCGGGGGCGTCGTCGTCGTCCTGGGGCCTACGGGGCGCAACTTCGCCGCCGGCATGAGCGGCGGCGTCGCCTTCGCCCTCGACGACGGAACGCTGGCGTCGCGCACGAGCAAGGCGACCGTGGCGCTCGAGGCGCCGGCGCCCGAGGACCTGGACCTGCTCCTGGGGCTCGTCGAGGAGCACGTGGCCCACACGCGCAGCGCCCACGGCCGCTCCGTCCTCGCGACGTGGGGCAAGCGTCGCTTCGTCAAGGTCATGCCGCACGAGTGGCGGCGCGTCCTCGAGCTCCGGAAGGCTGGTTGAACCGTCATGGGCGATCCGAGAGGCTTCCTTCATGTCCCGCGCACCGACGAGGACGAGCGTCCCGTAGGCGAGCGCGTGCACGACTGGCGCGAGGTCGTGGTCCCCGCCGCGGAGGGCGACGCCCGCGCGCAGGCGTCGCGCTGCATGGACTGCGGCATCCCATTCTGCCACCAGGGCTGTCCGCTCGGGAACCTCGTCCCGGAGTGGAACGACCTCGTTCACAAGGGCAAGCTCGACGAGGCCGGGCTGCGGCTGCGCGAGACGAACAACTTCCCCGAGGTTACCGGGCGCGTGTGCCCCGCGCCGTGCGAGGCGTCGTGCGTGCTGGCGATGCGCGAGGAGGCGGTCACCATCAAGGCGATCGAGCGGACGATCGCGGACCACGTCCTTTCGGCCGGGCTCGCGCCGGAGCGCGCCGAGGCGCGTACGGGGCGCCGCGTCGCGGTCATCGGCTCGGGTCCCGCGGGGCTCGCCGCCGCCCAGCAGCTCGCGCGCGCGGGGCACGACGTCACCGTGTTCGAGCGCGACGACCGGCCGGGCGGGCTGCTCCGCTACGGCATCCCGGACTTCAAGCTCGAGAAGGGCCACCTCGACGCCCGCCTCGCGCAGATGCGCGCCGAGGGCGTGGAGTTTCGCGTGGGCGCGGTCGTGGGGCTCGACGTGCGCGCGGAGCAACTCCGGCACGAGTTCGAAGCCGTCGTGCTGGCCCTCGGCGCGCGCGTGCCGCGCGACCTGCCCATCCCCGGGCGCGAGCTGCGGGGCGTGCACTTCGCGATGGAGTATCTGGCGCAACAGAACCACCGCGTGGCGGGTGACGGCGAGGACGCTGCGCGCGCCATCCTCGCCGGGGGCAAGCGTGTCGTCGTGATCGGGGGAGGCGACACGGGGTCCGACTGCGTCGGCACGGCGCTCCGGCAGGGGGCGAGCCGCGTGACGCAGCTGGAGCTGATGCCGCGGCCCGCGCTGGTGCGCCTGCCGACGAACCCGTGGCCCGAGTGGCCGCTCGTCCTGCGGACGTCGAGCTCCCAGGAAGAGGGGGGCGACCGCGACTGGGCCGTGTCGACGCGCTCGCTCCGGGGGACGGCCGGGCAGGTGACCCACCTCGAGGCGATCCGCGTGAAGGTGGAGAAGGGCGCCGTGACGCCGATCCCGGGGACCGAGCTGTCGATCCCGTGCGAGCTGGTCCTGCTGGCGATGGGCTTCGTCGGCCCGGAGCGTGGCGGCATCGTGGAGCAGCTCGGCGTGGCGCTCGACGCGCGCGGCAACGTGCGCACCGACGCGAGCGGCGCCACGAGCGTCCCCGGCGTGTTCGCGGGGGGCGACGCGGCGCGGGGACAGTCGCTGGTCGTGTGGGCCATCGCCGACGGGCGTCGCATCGCCGCCGGCGTGGACGCGTGGCTGCAGCGGCCGGTGCTGGCGCGCGCTGCCGCCGGCTGACGGTCAGCGGCGCGCGGTCCGCCGGCGCCGGACACTCACGAGCCCCAGCAGGGCCGCGAGCCCGGGGAGAGTGGCTCCCGGCGGGCCCGAGGGCGCCATCGCGCAACCTCCACCGCTGCCCGCTCCCCCGCTGCCACCGACGCTGCCACCGCCATCCGAGCCACCTCCGTCCGAGTTGCTCCCCGAGCCGCCGCCGTCGGCGCCGTCGCCGGCGTCCCCGGTCGTCGCCCCGCCGTCGTTCCCCGTCGCGCCTCCGTCGGCGGCCGCGCCCCCGGTGGTGCACGACCCGCTGGTGCATGTGCTGCCCTGCGAGTTGCCGGCGCACTGCGTGCTCGAGCCGCACGCCTCGCACGTGTGCGTCGCGGTGTTGCACACCGGCATCGGGTTCATGCACTCCTTGTCGTCGACGCACTGGACGCAGGTGTGCGTCGTCGTGTCGCACGCGCCACTCGCGCAGTCGGTGTTCTGCACGCAGGCCACGCAGGCTCCGGTGGGCACGTCGCACACGCGATTCGTCCCGCCCGCGCAGTCCGCGCTGGAGGCGCAGCCGCGGCAGGAGTGGCTCGTCGAATCGCAGACGGGCGCGGACGCCGGGCAGTCCGAGGAGGTCAGGCACCCGACGCACGTGTCGGTCGCGCTGTCGCAGTATGGTCTCGGCGCAGCGCACTGCGTGCTCGAGACGCAAGGGACGCACCGGCCGGCGTTCGCGCCGGACGTCGCGCACGCGGGGGTCGCCCCGGTGCAATCCACGGCCTGGCACGCGCGGCAGGTGCTCGTCGACACGTCGCAGATCGGCGTCCCGCCGGAGCAATAGGCGTTCGAGGCGCACGCCACGCAGACGCCCGTCGTCGTGTTGCAGGCGGGGGTCGACCCGGTGCACGCGGCCTGGTTGGTGGCGGAGCACGGGCCGCACGCGCCCGACGGCTGGCAGGCGCCGCCGCTCGCGTTGCCCGCGCAGTCGGCGTCGACGGCGCAGCCCTGGCAGGTTCCCGCGGTGCACGCGGGGCGCATCGGATCGGTGCAGGTTGCGCTGGTCGTGCAGTTCGTCGCTGCGGGGCTGGTCTCGCAGTCGTCACGGGCGTTGTCGAACAGCCCCTGCACGTAATAGCTCTGCCCCCCGACGGCGACGCTCGGGATGGCCGACGGCCACGCGCACGAGTCGCCGATCTCGCCGCAGCCGCTGGCGATCTGGTCCCAGCCGCCGGGGCGCATGAAGTCGGTCGACGCGCTCGTCAGCGGCTCCGCGAACGCCTCCGGATCGGTCATGGCCTCGCCCAGCTCGTGCGAGTGGACCATGGCGACGTCCTGGTTCAGGCCGTCGGGGGCGCACGACGTGCAGGCCGCCGTCATGTCGGGGTAGACCCCGTAGTAGAGGTACTGCCCCGAGCCCCACGCGACGCCCGCGTGGTAGCCGCAGAACGCCGTGCACGAGTCGCTGACCGACCCCGCGAACGAGAGCTGGATGTCCGTGACGTTGGGCGGGAAGTCGATCATGTAGATCGTGTTGCAGTTCCCGCTCGCGTCGAACGTGGGCCGGGGGAGGTTGCCCGCCTGGATCTGCGCCACGAGCTCCGCGCCGATGGCCGCGTCGGTGACGGTCGCCCCCTGGTTCGCGGACGACGGCGTGATCTTGTAGAGCCCCGCGTACGACCCCGAGCCCGTGAACGTCTGGTTGGAGCCCGGGTTCCCGTCGGTTCCGACCTTGCCGGTGGTGCTGTACTCCTCGAGCAGGGACAGGTAGTTCGCCTGGGAGCTCAGGATCGCCGGCCACCAGGTGCCGAGGTAGCTCTCCACGGAGCTGGCGACGCTGCTCGTCGGGTTGTCCCAGCTCACCTGCACCACGACCGGCGACGCCATGATGGGGCCACCGAAGTAGCTGAGGGCCGTGGCGCACCCGCTCGGCGACGGATACGACGCGCCGGGGAAGCGGAGCTTGGGCGCGGCCACGTGGTCACGCGACGGGGGACGCAGCATCCCGCGGTAAAGGTGCGGGGACAGAAGGGGCCGCGCGGCCAGCGTGCTCTCCGCACCGGGCGCGGGGGTAGAGTTCCCCGATGCGGTACAGGCTGTCGCCACGAGAACGACGGCAAGGGGACTGACCGCACGGAGACCTCTCGCGAGGAACCTGGAGCTCATCCCCCGAGCCTACGGCGTCCGACCCGCAGATCTTCCCTCGCGGCTGCGACCGGCGTCCGCCTTACTGGCCACCGCGCTCGAGGCCTTCGATGAGGGCCCGGGCCCCCTCGAGCGTCGGGTCCTCGGTCAGGGCCCGCTTGAGGAGCATGAGCGCGCGCTTCGGATCGCCCTGACGTCGCGCCAGCTCCCCCATGTACTGGTAGGCGAGCGCCCTGCTCATCGGCCCGGGGGTCTTGAGCAGCGTGATCGCCCGGAGCGCGCGATTGGCGAGTTCGAGCTGGTCGAGCTCGACGGCGCGAAGGGCGACGTCCGCGCAGACCTCTGGGTTCTGTGAGTCGCAGTCGAGCGCCTGGGCGAGCGACCGGACCTCGCCTGCCTCGTCGCCGGCGTACCGCGCGGCGCGCGCGAGCCGCACGTACAGCGGTGCGGCCTCGCGTGCCCGCTTTCCGCGGTAGGGGGCGAGTGCCTGCTCGAGGAGCGCCACGGCCTCCCGGCCCTGTCCGGTCGTCGTGTAGGCATCCGCCAGCAGCGCGACGCACTGCGCGTCGTTCGGCCGCAGCGCGTGGGCCTCGCCCAGGAGCGCCAGGGCGGCGTCGCCATCTCCGGCACGCTCCAGCAGGATCGACCCGGCGCGAACGAGCGCCGCGAAGCGCTCTGCGACGTCGCCGCCCGCGCCAGCGCCTGCGAGCGCCAGGTCCGCTAGCTCCTGCCAGGCCCCCGTCAGCTCGTACACGCGCTCGAGCCTCTCGCGCACCGTCGCGTCCCTGGGTGCCGTGCCCCTCGCTCGCTCGAGCGCACCGCGGGCGTCGCCCGGCCGACCCGCCCGCTCGCAGACGTCAGCGAGCCGCACCGCCGTACCCACGATGGCCTCGCCCTCCTCGAGGGGGACGAGGCGACGGAGCGCCGCGCTCGCCGCGTCCCAGTGCTCCAGCGCCGCCTCGAGGCTCGCAAGCGTGCGAAGCGCATCGCCATCCCGCGCATCGGCGCGCACGAGCGCCGCGAGCACCGATCGGGCCTCCTCGACCTGGCCCGCGTACGGGAGCACCTGCGCGGCGCGGAGCTGCACGAGCCGCTCTCCGGCCGGATCGCCCGCCGCCTGCGCGGCGGCCCTCGAGGCCTCCAGCCGTGCCGCGAGCGGAGCGGCGTAGGTGGCGCGGTCGATCTCGAATGCAGCCTCGAGATCCTCGAGCGCCCCCGCGGCGTCCCCCGTCCTCGCGCGCACGTCCCCCCGCGCCGCGAGAAGCGCCGCACGGGTCGACTCGCTCGTCGCCCCCAGGTCGATGGCCCGGGTGAGGACCTGCTGCGCGCGGATCAGGTCGTCGGCCGCGAGCAGGCTGTGCACCAGGGCCTGCAGCACGTCGGCGTCGTCCGGCTTCGCCTCGTGCGCGAGCGCAAGGGCCTCTGCGGCGCCGGCCGGCTCGTTCAGCGTGTCCAGCCTCAGCGCCGCCGCTTCACGCAGGCGTGTGACGCGCGCGCTGACGTCGGTCTTCGAGGCGGCGTCGACGACCCACAGATCGGCGAGCTTGCGCCAGTCGCTTCGCTCCCGGTAGGCCTGCTCCAGCGTCTCCTTGAGCGCCGCGCCGCCCGGGTGGGCGCGCACGCCGAGCTCGAGGGCGCGCTCGGCGCCGGCCTCGTCGCCCAGCGCCGTGCGGGCCCGGGCCAGCTCCTGTGCGACCGCTTCCGCCTGGGGCCCCGTCTCCAGCGCAAGGCGCCGCTCCAGCAGGTCGGCTCGTTCGGCCGGATCCCCCTCGTCGCCCAGAAGGCGCGTGAGGGCGTCGAGCAGCGCCTGGCTCCGGGGCTCCCAGTCGAGCCCTGCGTAGTAGACGTCGCGCGCCTGCAGCCGGTCGGACCCCTCGAGCAGCGCTCCAAGCCGCAGCGAGAGCGACGCGACGGACGCGGCGTCGCTGCGATCCTTCGCGGCGTCGAGCTGGCGCGACAGCAGGCTCGCCAGCTCGTCGCGCTCTCCGCTCCGCTCCAGAATCCCCGCGAGCATGAGCGCAGCGTCCACCTGGCTCGGATCCTCGTCGACGATCTCGCGCAGCAAGGGCACGGCCTCCGCTTCGCTCAGACCGAGCCCCTCCACCATCGCGCGGACGCGCTCCAGGCGCAGCCGCCCCCGCTCGGCCGTGTCGTCGACGAAGTCCACGACGACCGCGAGCAGGTCGGTCAGCCTCCGAAGATCGCCGCGGCGCCGGTAGACCGAGGCCAGCGGCTCCCAGGCCTCGCGGTCCGCCGGGTCGTGCTGGTGCAGCGAAGCGTACGTCTCGGCGGCCAGGTCGAGATCCTGCAGGTCCTCGGCGGCGAGCCGCGCCACCTCGAACTGGAGCTTGCGTGCCACGTCGGGATCGGCGATCCGCGCGGCCGACGTCTTGAGCTCGACGGCGCGCCGCAGGTCCCCGGCCGCCCGCTTGAGGCCCGCGAGGGTGTCCAGCGCCCACGCGAGGTCCGTCACGTTCAGCGCGGCGCCGGCAGCCGCGCGGACCGTCTCCTCGAGGAGCGACTCCGCGAGGGCGGTGTCCCCGAGCCCGAGCGCAGCCTCGACGGCGGCGCGCACCGCCACGCCCTCGGCCCCGGGCAGACGCGCGCGCAGGCGCAGCGCGTCCACGAGTGCGCGCTCGTGGCCCGGCTGGCGCCCGATGTGCTCGTACAGGTCGAGCAACGGGCCGTGCGAGGCGTGCCGCTCGAGCGCCGCTCGCGCGATCTGCTCCGCGCGATCGAGGTCCGGATCCATCTCCAGCGCCCTGCGCAGGAGCGCGACGCCCTCGTCGCACCCGCCCGTCGACGCGAGACGCAGGGCTGCGAGGCGGTAGGTGGCATCGCCCGCCGCGCGGGGTCCGCTCTCGACGGCGTCGAGCTCGGCTCGCAGGGCGAGGATCCGAGCCTGCTTGTCGAAGTCACCGAGTGTCTCGTACACACCGTCGAGCGCGCGCAGGACGTCGGACGAGCTGTGACCGAGCTCCAGGGCTCGCTCGTAGTAGGCAGCCGCGGCACGATCGTCGTGAAGGTCGCTCCGCGCGACGGCGCCGAGACGGACGAGGAGCGCGCTGGCCAGCGCCCGGTCGCCCTGCTCCGCGGCGCGCTCGGCGAGGTCGCGGACGTGCTGCGCGTAGCTCTCGACGCGGCCGACGGCCCTCGCGAGGGTCAGGGCGGCGTCGTGTGTCGCGGGCGACAGGGGATCGAGCCCGACGGCGCGCAGGCGCACCGGGAGGGCCTCGGCCGATCGCCCGAGCCGATCGGTCAGCACATCCCCGAGCTCCGCGAGCGCGCGGACGGCGCCGGCAGCGTCCCCGATCCGGCCGAGCTTCGCCTCGAGCACCCGAACGAGGGTCTCGTGGTCCCCCCGCGCGCGAAGGGCCGCCTCGAGCCGGCCGTGCTCGAAATCGCTCTTCGTGCTCGCCTCGAGGGCGCTCTCGAGGACCTCGCGAGCTCGCTCTTCCTCTCCCTGACGCTTCGCGATGTCGCTCAGCTCGAGGAGCACCTCGCTGCGTGCGACCGACTGGCCCTGGCTCGAGTCGTCCTTGCGCCGCAGGACCGCGAGCAGGGCTCGGTAGCTCTTCTCCGCCCGGTCGAGCTGTCCATCGTCGCGCGCGAGCTGCCCGAGCGTCCGGAGGATCTCCGGGTCCTGCGGATCCACGCGCGTCGCCGTGTCCAGCTCGACGAGCGCGCGCGCGCGGTTGCCCATCGCGAGCTCGAGCCGGGCGATCTGGTAGTGGACGGGAGCGCGCTCCTTGGGGCGGCGGCCGCCGAAGGCGGTGATCATGTCCTGAAGGATCGTCCGCGCCTCCTCGAAGCGCCGGGCGCTGGCCAGCGCGCCCGCCAGCTCGAGCCGGACCTTCGGCTCCTCCGGGGAGAGATCGCTCGCCTGCTGCAGGAGAGGGACCGCGAGATCGGGCTGGGCGCACCTCTCGGTGTAGAGCCGTGCTGCCTCGAGCAGCCGCGCCATGCGCTCCGGCTTGTCGGCCGCATGTTCGGCGGAGGTCGCGACCAGACGCGCCAGCCGATCCCACGCCTGGTGCTCCCGGTACAGGGTCGAGAGGTGCTCTCGCAGCGTCGCCGCCTGCGGCCTCTCGGAGAGAGCCTGCTCCAGTCGATCCGTGGCGCGCTCGAGCGCGCCGGCGCGCTCGAGCGCGACGGCCAGGCGGATCGTGGTCTCGTCGGCGGCCTCCGGGCCCTGGATCGCGAGCAGCCGCTCGAGCCACTCGGCGGCTGCCATCGCGTCGCCCCGGGCGGCCGTCAGGCGAGCCAGAGCGTCGAGCGACGCGGCGCTGGGGACGAGCGCGACCACCCGCCCGTGGAACGACTCGGCCGCGCGCGGATCGGCGAGGCCCGACGCGGCGACGCGCGCCGCGTGAGCCCAGAGGGACGCCCCGCGCTCGGGGGCGCCCGCCGTTTCGGCCTGCTGCGCCTGGTCGGCGAGCAGGTCGCGGAGCTCGGGGAGGCGACGTTCCGACTCGAGCTCCCCCGCGAGGGCCTCGACCGTGGCCTCGTGCCTGGGGTCCTCCGCGAGGTTGGCGCGCAGGACGTCGACGGCGCGAGGTTCTCCGAGGGAGACCAGCAACCGGGCAGCCTCCAGGCGCAGCGCCAGCCGCTGGGTCACGTCGGTCGAGGTCGCGATCTGTCGCTCCCGGAGCGCGAGCAGATCCGCCGTCCGGCCGTGCGCGACGTAGACGGACGCGACGCGCTCGACGGCCTCGGCATCTTGCGGCACGTCGTCGAGCAGGGCCAGGTAGAGGCGGACCGCGCGCTCGTCGTCTCCCAGCCGGTCGAGCGACAGCCACGCCGCTCTCCTCCGCATGCTCCAGCGGATCTCGGGCGCAAAGGGAAGCGCGTCGCCTTCGACGAGCGTGTCGACCTCGGCGCGAGCGTCGCCATCCTCTTCATAGAGCTTCGCGAGGGTCTCGATCGCCCACTCCGTCACGGGCGCGAGCTCGGGGTCGCCCGCGACGCCGGCGCTCCCGAGCCAGCGATCGCGCGCGAGCTGCAGCAGGTCGTGCAGGATGGTCCTGGCCAGCGAGGCGTCGCCCACGGCGGTACGCGCCACCTCGGAGGCCTCGCGCAACAACGCCACGTCTCCGCCCTTCACTTGCGACAAGCGGAGCAGGGTCTCGACGAGCGGGCGGCCCGGGTGGGCACGCTGGAGCTCGGCGAGCTCCGCGAGGAGCATGGCATCCGTCGGTACGTGGGCGAGCGCGCGAAGGAAGGCCGCCTCCGCCCCGGACGAGTCGCGGAGGCGATCCCGGTACCAGTGGGCGATGCGTGCCTCGATGTCGTGCGCGCTCGCCGGATCCAGCCGCGCGGCGACCGCCGCCTCGGCGAGCTCCGCGGCCGCTCGGTCCCAGGCGTCGTGGGCCTCCGCCGCCTGCTCGGTCGCATCGAGGAGCTCGCCGCGAGCGTCGGCGCGCGTCGCGACGATCCGCACGAGCGTGCTCCCCACGACGTCCCAGCGCGCGAGGCGACCCGCCACGTCGATCGTCGCGCGCCCCGCAGCGACGTCCGCGACCTCCTGCACGACGCGGACGTAGGCGTCCAGGGCTGCCGCGGGGTCTCCGAGCCGCGTGTCGAGCACCGCGCCCATCAGCGCGCGGAAGCGCGCGGCGAGGGCGGCGCGGGTCGCCTCGACCATCGCGACGGCCTCGCGATACGCGCTCGCGAGGCTGTCCCAGGCCCCCGCCGCCTCCGCGAGGCGCGCCATCTCCGCGGCGGAGACGTCGCGATCGGGCGCGAGGAGAAACGCGCGTCGGGACGCCTCGAACGCCAGGCCCGGGTCTCCGGCCCGCTGCTCGGCGAGCCGGGAGGCCTCGCCGAGGATCGCGAGCCGTTCGTCGTCGGTGACCGCGGCGGCCAGGCGGTGGGCCGTGAGCTCGAGGATCGCGCGCCAGTCGTCGCACGTGCGCAGCGCACCCAGCAGAAGGCGGATCGCCTCTGCCCGATGCGCACCCTCGGCCGCGAGCGACAGGAGCCCCGCCCGCGAGCCGGCGTTGGTGGGGGAGGCGGCGAGCGCGCGCCCGTACGAGGTGACCGCGTCGGCGGCGGCGTCGAGCTGCTCGCGCTGGACGTCTCCAAGCTGCCGCAGCAGCTCGGCGCGTGTCCCGTCGTCGTCGGTGCGGCGCGAGCTGCGCTCGAGAAGCTCCGCGAGCTCGCTCCAGCGTCGCGTGGCGCGCAGCAGCGTCGCCAGAGCGAGCGCAGCGTCGTCGGCCTCGCCGAACTCGCGCTCGATCTCGCGCCAGGTCGAGATCGCAGCGTCGGGGCGATCGAGCGCGTCGCCGAGCAGCCCGGCTGCGCGCACGCGATCCGCACGCCGCCGCTCGGCTTCGGGGGCCGCGGTGGCCCGCTGGAGGAGCACCTCGACGAGGCGCTCGTGCCAGGCCGACCGATCGAGGAGCTCGACGAGACCGTCGAGGGCTTCCATGTCGTCGCCCGCGTGATCGAGGCACTGCTCCCAGAGGCCGATGGCCCGTGCGTCCTGCCCCCGGCGCGCGGCCAGCCTCGCCGCCCTCCCCAGGGCGCTGCGCCGCGCCTCCGCCGTCTCCTCCACGCGCGCGGCGCGCTCGATGATCGCGAGGCGCTCCTCGTCTCGCCCCGCAGCCTCGAGGAGCGGCTCGAGGCGACGGACGGCCACGCGCGCGTCCTGGTCGTCCGAGGACTTCATGTCGAGGACCGACGCGAAGAGCGCGATCGCCCCGGCCGGGTCCCCCACGCGGTCCGCCCGGATGGCCGCCGCCTGGAGCGTCAGCGTGGCGCGCACCTGCGCATCGTCCGTCGCGTCGGCGGCGGCGGCGAGGAGATCCGCGTGCCGTTCGAAGCGCGCCGTCCGCTCGGCGAGCTCGGCGAGCGTCGCGCGCTTCGCCTCGTCGGAGGGGGCCAGCACGACCGCGCTGCCCACCTGCTCGAGCGCGCTCGCCGCGTCGCCAACCTTCTCGTGGAGGGCGGCGATCTGCATGTGGCGGCGCCCCCGGTCCTTGGCCGAGCGCACGACCTCCAGCTCGACCAGCAGCATCCGGGCCAGGTCGGCGTCGCGCCCGGCCGCCTCGTAGTACTCCCGGAGCCAGGCCGCCGCCCGCTGGCGCACCGACGTCCTCGCCGATGCGGGGACCTCCGACTTGCGCGAGCGTCGCGACTTGGGTGGGGGCGCCTCGCTCGCGGACGGGGGGCGCGTCGAGCGGCGAGCCTCGAGGCCCGGCGGAGAGGCCGCGAGCACGCGCTCGAGCAGGCCGAAGACCTCCGGATCGGCCTGCTCCTCGCGCTGCTGGAGGAGGGGCTCGACCATGTCGAGCGCCTGGCCGGCATCGCCGAGCTCGTCCAGCCACAGCGCCGCGATGCGCGTGCGCGCGCGCCGCGCCTCGTCGCGCTTGAACGAGGGGAGGCGCGCGGTCAGCAGGGAGACCAGCTCGCGGTGCCGTCCTTGCCTCTCGTAGAGGCGCTCGAGCGCGTTGACCAGCCGGGGATCTCCGGGCTTCAGCTCGTGGAGCTGCTCGAGGTACTCGATGGCTCGGTCGGGCCGGTCGGCGAAGTCCTTGGCCGTCTGCGCGGCCTCCTCGAGGAGCTCCACCAGCTGTTTGCCGCTGGCGTGATCGAGCGCGCGGTCGTAGAGCGCGAAGAGGTCGTCCCAGCGCTCGGCGGCGTCGAGCAGGAGCTTGAGCCGGTCGAAGGCCCAGTCCGCCGTCGGATCGATCTCCAGGACCCGGTCGAGGATCCGGACCACGCGCGAGGAGTCATCGAACCACTCCTCGTGGAACTGGACGGCCCGCTCTCCGATCGCGAGCGCCTGCGAAGCGGGCAGCGCGCGGGCGAGCACCTCGTCGTAGAGGCTCGCCGCGTCGTCGGGACGGCCGAGGGCGCGCGAGAGCTCCTCGACCCGATCCCACACGACCAGGGCCTCCGGGGTCTCGCGCGCCGCGCGCAGCGACGTCCCCAGCGCCGACTCGAGATCTCCGCGGCTGCGCTGCAGCTCGCCCAGCCGCTCGAACCACGTCCGGCGTACGTCCCCCTCGTCGGCCTCCGCCGGGGCGTCGAGAAGCCGGCCGAGGATCTGCTCGCGGACGCCCTCATCGTCGACCGCGTCGCACGCCTGCTCGAGCATGCGAATGGCGTCGGCCCGTGTGGCCCGGTGAGCCAGGAGCTGGGAGGCGAGCGTCCGGGCCGTCGGATCGCCAGGCGACTCGGTGAGGACCGCGCGCAGCGCGTCGAGCGCCTCCTGCCAGCGCGTGGTCCTCGAGAGCAGGACCTGGGCGATCTCGAGCTCGAGGGCCACCCGTCCGGTCCCCGCGGCCCGGTCGCGGCGCGCGCGGAGCGCCGACAGCGCCGCGTCCGTGTCTCCCGTGGCCAGCGTGAGCCGCGAGACGGCGTCGAGCGCCTCCCCGGAGTCGGGGTCCAGCGCCAGCGCGCGCTTGTGCAACGACAGCGCCCGGAGGGCATCCGCGAAGGTCGTCTCCTCGGCGCGGGCCCAGTCGAGCAGGCGCGCAACGCGCTCTTCCTCGGGCGCATGCTCGGCGGTCCACTCGAGGATCCAGCGACGGTCCGCGCGCCGGCGCGGCGCCTCTGGATCGCTCGCGACGAGCGCCTCGAGAGCGGAGAGAGCCTGGGCACGGTACGGCTCGACGACGCGAGCGTCCGACAGCACCGCGCGATAGGCGCGCGACGCGTCGTCTGCGCGGGACGGATCGGTCGCCAGGACGCGGCCCCTGGCGAGGAGCAGGCGGGCTCGCGCGTCGCCGTCGGTCGTGCGGGACGCCTCGAGCACCCCGAGCCCCTCGTCGACCGAGCGCTCGAACGTGTCGATGGCGCCGGCGCCGACGCACAGGGCCTCGAACGCCGCGAGGACTTCGGCGCTCTCGGGCGCGAGCTCGAACGCGCGCCCGGCCTCGCGGGCCGCGGCCGTGGCGTCTCCGAGGCGCTCGGAGAGCACGCGCGCGGTGCGCAGCAGCAGATCGACGCGCTCGGCCCGCGCGGCGCTCGCCCCCGCGAGCTCCCCGTAGAGGGGGGGAAGGTCGCTCCACAGCCCCGCGCGCTCGTAGAGCGCCACGAGGCGCCCGGTGACGTCGAGATCGTCGGGAGCCACGCGGTGCGCGCGTCCGTACAGGCGTCGCGCGGCCTCGTCGTCGCCGATCTCCTCGGCGAGGGCCGCGCCGCGCTTCCACGCGGCGATCGCGCCGATCGGGTCGCCCCGGCGCGCCTCGTCCAGCTCGCCCAGCCGCTCGAACAGAGCCACCTGCTCGCGCGGCTCGCCCGTCACCTCGATCCGTCGCACGAGCCCTGCGCGCGTCAGGTCGACGTCCTGCAGGACGTCGGCGGCCCGCTCGACCGCGAAGAGCTGATCCGAGGAGAGGCGGGGATCCTCGAGCAGGCGCGCGCACTGCTCCCTCGCGCGAGCCTCGTCTCCGTGGCCGGCCGCGATCTCCGCGAGCATCGCTCGCGCGTCGAGCGCCGCCGGTCCCTCCGTGCGCGCGACGCGCGCCTCGAGCAGCGTGCAGAGGTCCGCCCACCGTTGCGTCTGCGCGTAGAGGTCGGCCAGCGCGGCGTACGCGTCGCCGTCGTCGGGATCGTCGGCGAGCGCCGTCACGAACGTCTCGATGGCGGCGCGCAGATCGCCGAGGTCGTGCCGCTCGATCCCGCCCACGCGGTGCAGCAGCTCGCGCCGCCGCGGCCCCTCGGCGCTGGCGAGCGCGGCCCGGTAGAGGGCGACGCGCTCGCGCGGCGTGCCCTGATCGCGCAGCAGATCGTCGATGCGCGACAGCAGCTCGGCGGACTGGGGCTCGAACGCGAGCGCCCGCCGCAGCAGCGCGATGGCCGCGGCCGCGTCTCCGCTGGCGGCATGCGCCTCGGCCGCACGCCGGACGAGCGCGCCGGTGTCCGCGCTCGTCACCTCGCGATCGCCGATCGCTTGCCCCAGGATCGCCGCGCGGCGCTTCGCGTCGCTGCCCGCCCGGGTCACCCGGTCGAGCCGCTCGAGCCACTCCCCGAGAGGGCGGTCGGCGGCGACGGCCTCGGAGAGGGCCCGTCCCACCACGTCGACGGCGCGCGTCGGGTCCACGGCGCTCGCCTCCGCCAGGTCGGCGGCCTCGCGGAGGGCCGCCAGGCGGTCCTCGACGTCGGCGGCGAGCGCCCCTTTGACCTCCAGGATCTTGAGCAGAGGCCCGCTTGCGTCTTCGCGCCGGTAGATCGGCTCGAGGACGCGCGCGGCCTCGAGGCGGTGCTCGCCCACCGCCGCGAGCTTCTCGAGGGTGGCGCGCGCCGTCTTGTCGGTCGCGTCGAACGCGAGCGCCTCTTCGAACGCCGCGGTCGCCCCCGGCGCGTCGCGCAGGCGCTGGAGCCGGAGCAATCCCAGGCGCGACATCAACGCGGCGCGCTCCGGCCCCGTCGCCAGCCCGGCCTCCTGGGCCATGGCCCCGGCCAGCTCCGCCCACTGGCGCTGCTGCTCCAGGAGCGGCAGCAGCAGGGCCAGCGCGTCCTTCGCGGGGCCGAACCGCTCGATGATCGCCTGACACGACGCGATGGCCGCGGCGGCGTCCTTCGTGTCCCGGCTGCGCACCTCCGCCGCGCGCAGCATCAGCCCGCGCGCGGTCGCGGCGTCGCCCGTGTCGCGGGCCTGCTCCTCGAGCAGGTGCGCGTGCTTGAGCGGGTCGCCGCTCGCCTCGTAGAGGGGCGCGAGCGCCGCGAGCGCCTTCGCCCGCGCGCTCGTGTCGAGCAGGCGCTCGTAGGCCGCGATGGCGCGCGCGGTGTCCTTCGCGGACGTCGCCACCGCCGCCAGCTGCTCGTCCACGTCGCGCCGGAGCTCCGGGTCCGGCTCCAGCGACGAGAGGCGTTCCAGGACGTCGCAGAGCCCCTTCGGATCTCTCTCCGATCCGAGGATTTCGCGGAGCGAACGCGCCGCCCCGAGGACGGCGTCCGCCGGGGCGTCTTCGGCTGCGAGCACCGAGGCGAGCGTCGCGCGCGCACGCTTGGGATCGCCCGCGCGCACGAGGACCTCACCGAGCTGCGCGGTGGCCCTGTGCTTCGACGCGGGCTCCTTGAGGGTCGCGATGGCGCGGCTCAGGGCCTTGGCGGCGTCGAGCCAGCGGCCGCTCTTGCCGGCGAGCGCGACGTACCGGGCGCGCAGCTCGTCGTCGGCGGCGTCGAGCGCGACGGCCTGCTCGTAGGCCTCGAGCGCCCCCTTTTCGTCTCCCATGCGCTCAAACTTGAGAGCCCCCAGGCGCCCCAGGAGCTGGGCGCGACGCGGGCCGCGCGTGCTCTCGAGCTCGATGGTCAGAAACCGGACCACGTCCTGCGGGGTCCCGGACGCCTCGAACGCCTTGCTCAGCGCCGCGGCGGCGCGTCCGGCCAGGCCCTTGGTGACGAGGAGCTTCTGGGCGATCTTGCGCGCCTCCTCGTGGGCGGGGTCGAGCGCCAAGAGCGCCTCGACGTGTGGCAGCGCGCGCTCCGCCTCGTGGAGTCTGTCGGCGTAGAGGTCGATGAGCCGCGCGAGCAGCGCCGCGCGCCTGTCGTCTTGCAGCGGCGGCTCCGCCGTCAGCGCCTGCTCGAGCAAGCGCACGACGTCGCGCAGGCGATTGGTCCGCAGGTACAGGGCCTCGAGGCGGGCCCGGGACTCCTCGTCCCCCGGCTCGAGGCGGAGGGCCTGCTGCGCGAGCTCGATGACCTTCTCGTCGGCACCGCCGGCGTCGGCGAGGAGCTGCGCGGCGCGCCGGAGGAGGGGCGCCTGCTCGCCGCGGGGGCGGTGGTGAGCGGCCGTCGCGTAGGCCTCGGCGAGCTTGCGGGTGTTGCCCTCCCCGGAGAGCAAGGCCTCGAGCTTCGCGAACGCCTCGACGTGGTTGGGGGCGAGCCCGAGCGCGCGCTCCAGGTACGTGACGGCGCCCATCTCGTCGCCGAAGACGTCCCCGAAGAAGATGGCCGCCCGGAAGAGGAACTCGGCACCGACCGGGGGCGGCGCCGCCTTCAGGCGCTTGCCCTGCGACACGCTCTCGAAGGCGAACGCCAGCTCGGCAAGGCGCTCGTCGCGGCGCCCGGCCGCGTGCAGCTTCTCCCACACGTCGGCAGGCAGAGGCCCCCGCGCCATCGTCGCCAGGACGGCCTCGAGAAGCTGTTCCTCGTCCTCTAGCTTCGCCTCGAAGGTGAAGGGCTGGGGGAGCGACCCCGACCCGCGCCGAGGCGGCGGCTGTTGCATGGAAGGTCCCTCTCGAGGGGTCGTGTCTCCGTGACCGCCCGCTCCTGTGCAGAGTACCGAAATGCTCCGCGCCGCGGAACCTCGGTTTCGCGCCGTGCTCGCGCCGCGGGAAATCCCGGGGACTCATCGGCCGGTGGGCGATGCTACTCGGGCCGCTGGCTTGCCGTCGCGTCCTGGTAGACGCGCGTGATCTCCGCCTCGTCGAGGAAGCCGACGATTCGGCCCTGGTCGTCCACCACCAGGATCTCACGTAGTCCGTGCTCGAGGATCGCGCGCAGGGCCTTCTGCAGGTCGTCCGACTCGCGGACCGTCACGGGCGGGACCATGAGGTCGTCGGCGATGGCCAGGGCGCCGAGGTCCGGGTTGGCGGCCATCGTGCGCAGCACGTCGCTGATGACGATCCCGACGAGCTTGCCCTGCGCGTCGAGCACCGGGAAGACGTCCTGCCACGCGGTCGCCGCGGCCCTCTCGATGACGACGCGCGCCGGCGTGCGCGTCTCGAACGACGCGTACGCGCGGTCGTGGACGACCACGTCGCCGACGCGGACGCCCGTAAGGACGTCGAAGATGAGATCCTCGCGGTGCGCGGGGGAGTCACGCTTGGTCGGGACCTGCGCCTCGTAGAGGGCCCGGTTGCGCAGCGCGACGAACGCGATGCCCTCGGCGAGCATCAGCGGCACCAGCAGATCGTAGCTGCCGGCCAGCTCGCACGTCATGACCAGCGCCGCGATCGGCACGTGGGCGAGCCCCCCGTAGAACGTGGCCATCCCGACGAGCGCGAACGCGCCGGGGTCGATGCGCGGATCGTGCAGGAGCATCTGCGCCGCTCGCCCGAAGGCGCCGCCGAAGATGCCGCCGATGACCAGCGACGGACCGAAGTCCCCCGCGCTCCCGCCCGAGCCGACCGTGAGGCTCGTCGCCAGGATCTTCACGCCGCCGAGCAGCGCGAGCAGCTCGACGCCGCGCCAGCCGAGCGGAAACCAGTCGGCGCCCGTGATCGCGATCTGCGCGGCCCCGTAGCCGCCCCCGAGGATCCCGAGCCCCTGGCCCGGCTGTCCGAGACGCGGGCCGATGACGTAGATGATGGGGGTCGCGAAGAGCCCCAGGGCGAGGCCGCCGACGCCCGGCTTGCACCACGCGGGCAGCGGCAGGCGGCGGGTCGTGCGCTGCACGGCGCGCAGCGCGGAGAGAAAGGCGCTCGCGACGAGCGTGATGCCCACGGCGAGCAGCGCATAGAGGGGAAGGTGCGCCGGAATGAAGGGATAGGTGGGCGCGTGCGCGAAGAGCGTCTGCTCGCCGAAGAAGGCGATGAAGACCGAGTACGACACGACGCTCGCGAGGACGCTGGGGACCAGCGCGTCGGCCTCGAAGTCGTCGCGGTGGAGGATCTCGACGGCGAGGAGCGCGGCGCCGAGCGGCGTCCGGAAGACGGCCGCCATGCCCGCCGCGGTGCCCGCGACGAGCAGGATGCGCCGCTCGCGGTCGGTCACGCGCAGCACCTGGCCGACGAGCGAGCCGACCGCTCCGCCCATCTGCATCGTCGGACCCTCGCGGCCGCCCGAGCCGCCGCTGCCCAGCGTCAGCGCCGACACGAGCGCCTTCACGAAGGCGACGCGCTTGCGGACGACGCCGTTGTGCTGGTGGAACGCCTCGATGATCGAGTCGGCGCCACCTCCGCGGGTCTCGGGGGCGATCCAGACCGAGATGGCGCCGGCGGCCAGCGCGCCCAGCGCCGGCACGATCAAGAGCAGCCAGGGCCGGAACGGCGGAGGCTTCGAGCTCTCCTGGAGGAGCTGCTCGCCGCCGGCGCGCAGGGGAACATAGCCGGTCCATCCCTCCAGGCAGATGTGCTGCACGGCCTCGACCCCGGCGTAGAAGAGCGAGCCGACGAGGCCCGCCGCCGCACCGACGAGCGCCGCGCGCAGCAGCGTGCGCCCCAGGATCTGCAGCTCGATGGGCGCGCGCGTGGACTCGACGAGGCGCCGCAGCACCGTCAGCCGGCTGAACGCCGGCCTCCTCACGCTCGCCGGTCTCGTCTCTTCGACCATCTTGCCGGTTTCCGTCCGACCCGCAGATAGCATAGGCGGGGGTCGCCCCCCGCAGCCTGCTCGCGCGGTCCGGGGCCGCCTTCCGCCCCTACCGGGCAAGCCTCATCACCGCCACCCCCGTGCTCTCCGGGTGATCGGCCGCGGCCCCCGCCGTGAATGTCACGCTCCCCTCGCCCTCGTGGCCCTCGAGCTTGCGTCGCCAGGTGGCGACGTACACGACGCCCTCGGCGCGCGCGCGCGCGCGCATCAGATCCCACGTGTGCGGGTCGTCGACCCAGTGGCGATCGAAGCGCCGGCGGTCGATGTCGGTCAGCAGCTCGATCGTCGCCTCGTCGCAGAAGAGGGTCGGCGTGCCCGGCAGGGCCTGCAGGTACGCCGCGACGGCGTGGCGCTCCGGCCAGCCGCGCGCGATCGAGCCGCGCCAGAAGCCCATCCACACGTCGAGCTGCACGAACAGGCCGGCGAGCGACGCCACGGCCAGCAGGCCCGCGACGCTCCGGCCGGCGAGGGGGCGCCCCGTCCAGCGCGCGACCGCGTCGGCGACCGTGGCGGCCCCCTGCCCGGCGAACGTCGCGTAAAGCGGCACGACGCAGACGAAGTGCCGGTCGAGGCCGAGCGACGACCGCGTGAGCCACGTGAGCGAGATGAAGCCGAGGCACGCGGCGAGCACGAGCACGAACCGCACCCCCTGCTGGCGAACGGTGCGCACGACGCCCAGCACGGCGAGCGGCAGGACCGAGCCCATCACGCGGTAGGCCGTGTGCACCGGATAGTAGAAGAAGAGGTCGCCCAGGACGCCGCCGTCCTGGTGCAGCGCGTCGTTGGCGAACTGCTTGGTCTGCCGCAGGAACGCGAACCACTGGCCGTCGACCGGACGGCGGAGCGCCGCCCATGCCAGGATGAGCGCGACCGGAACGGCGGCACCGAGCCAGCCCCGGCCCCGGCGGGCCACGACGTAGAGCCCGACGACGCCGAGCGCCGCCCACGCCTCGTACCGCAGGATGACGGCCGCGCCGAGCAGGGCGGCGGTCCAGCCATGCCGGTCCGACTGGAAGGCGACGGCGGCACCGAGCATCAGCAGCGCGAAGAGCGGCTCGGGCTCTCCCGTGGTGCCCATCTGCATGACGATCGGCGTCGCGGCGGCGATCAGCGCTGCGATCAGCGCGGCCGCCTCCGGGACCAGGCGCGACGCGGCCGACGTCGACGTCCTGCGCACGTACTCGAAGAGGAGCACCGGGAGTGCGGCGGAGAGCACGACGTTGCCCCAGCGCACCTGGTCGAGCGTTCCCCCCAGCGCCACCAGCGGCACCTGCACGTAGTGGAACAGCGGGAGCCAGACCCAGTGCACCGCCAGGTCGCGGGGATCGGCGAGGATGGCGCGCGCGATCATGTGGTGCGCGTAGGCGTCGGTGTCGATGTCGGGACCCGTCCGCACGCAGACCGCGCGCCAGAGCGCGAGGATGAGGGTCCCCAGCGCGAGCGCGACGAGGGCGAGCCGGCGGGGGCGCATCGGGCAGCACGCTATATCGCAGCTTGGCGACCTCCGGGAGCCCGTGGCGTGTCCCCCTCCGAGGACACGCCCGAGGCGGGCGCTACGGGCGCCGATCTCGGCCGCGCACCAGGGCGGCGGCCGACGCGCCGAGGGCCACGAGGGCGCAGCCCAGCAGCGCCCCGTGCATCCCGCGAAGGAAGGCCTCGGTCCCGTCGCGCGAGAGCGCTCCGCCCCGCAGGACCCGCGCTCCCTCGACGCCGCCGAAGACGCCGAAGAGCGCGCCGGCCAGCGCGACGCTCAGGCTCATCCCGAGCACGCGGCCCGTCGCGAGCAGGCCCGCGGCGACGCCCTGGCGCTCCGGCGGCGCGGCCCCCATGAGGGCGCTGTTGTTCGGCGGCTGGAACGCCGCCTGTCCGGCGCCGATGAGCAGCAGGTTCGCGACGACGCGCGGCAGCGGGGAGGCGTCGTCGAGGCGTGCCAGCCAGACCAGCCCGCAGGCGGCGACGAACATCCCCCCCGCCGCGAGCAGGCGCGTCCCGGCGCGATCGGCGAGCGCGCCCGTGAACGGCGACACGAGCGCGATCGTCAGCGGCAGCGGTGAGAGGAGCAGCCCCGTCTCCTCGGGCGGCAGCCCGCGGAGCTGCTCGAGGTAGAACGGCATCAGCACGGCGATCGCGAAGGTCCCCGCGTATCCGAGCAGCAGGCTGGCCGACGCCGAGGCGAAGACGCGGTGCCGGAAGAGGGCAGGGTCCACGAGCGGCTGCGCGGTGCGCCGCACGTGCACGACGAGCGCGGCGAGTCCGGACACGGCGACCGCCGCGCAGCCGAGCAGCGCGGGCGAGCCCCATCCCAGCTCGGAGCCGAACGACAGGCCCGCCGTGAGCGCGCCGAGGCCGACGGCGAGCAGCACGGCGCCCACCAGGTCGACGCGCTCGCGCGCCGAGGCGCGTTCGGAGGGCAGCAAGGACATCGACGCGACGACGCCGGCGACGCCGAGCGGGACGTTCACGTAGAAGATCCAGCGCCAGCCCAGGTGCTGGGTGAGCACGCCCCCGAGCGGGGGTCCGAGGCTGACGCCCAGGCCGACGATGACGGCGTTGAGGCCGAGTGCGCGCCCTCGCTGCTCGCGAGGGAACGCCGCGACGAGCATCGCCGGGCTGACGGCCATCGTTCCGGCGCTGCCCAGGCCCTGCAGGGCCCGGAAGACCACCAGCCACCCGAGCGAGGGCGCCGCCCCGCAGAGCGCCGAGCTGACCGTGAAGACCCCGAGGCCGGTCGCCCAGACGACCTTGCGTCCGACGATGTCGGCCGTGCGGCCCACGGTGAGCAGGAGCGCTGCCACGGCCACGAGGTAGGCGATGACCACCCACTCGATCGGGCCGCCCAGCGGGACGCCGAAGCTCCGCGCGATGGCCGGGAGCGACACGTTCACGATGGACGAGTCGAGCGTCGCCATGAGCACACCCACGGCGACGACCCCGAACACCCCCCACCGGCTGGGGCTCTTCAAGGCATCACTTCGAGCAGTAACGCGCCACGTCGGCGCGATCAGTACGCGCCTCTCTCAGGTTCTGGTTGATGACGTCTTCGGTGCCGTCGGGGGCCTGGCCGCCCGCTTTGAGCTTGAGCGTCCGCGACAGGACGTCGAGCGTCGCGCGGTAGTTCTTCGAGTACACGCCGAGCGGCTGGTCGTGGAGGGCCAAGCCCACGACCTGCTTGCTCACGGCGTCGACCGTCTCGGCCGAGGGCGTGCCCTGCTCGAGCGGGGCCATCGCCGCCAGCAGTGAATCGCACTCCTGCTTGCGCGCCTCGTCGCAGCCGGCGAGCGCCGGGAGCGTCAGCGACAGAGCGAGCGCGAGCCCGAGGATGCGGTCCGCGAGGTCCCGGCTCGCTCTGCGCTGGATCACGACGGTCTCTCTTGGTTTACGGCGTGGCCACCACGTAGAGACCGTTGATCAGGTTGGCCGACTTGGCCACGTAGTACGTGAACACGAGCTTCGTGCCGTCGGCCGACGGCCAGTAGTTCGCGTCTGCCTGCGCCACGATCTTCGTCGGCGATACGGTCGTCGAGCCCGCCGCGAGCGTGGCCACCTGGATGTCGCAGGTGCTGGCGAGCTGGTTGGTCGTGTTCGAGGAGCAGTTGTCGTTGTAGCTGATCTTGGAGCCGGTGGTCCCCAGCGCGAAGTCGTTCCACACGTCCGAGCTCGTCACCGAGAACGACGTGGGGGGCGTGCCCGTCAGATCGGTCGCCTTGAACGCGCCGAAGCCCTGCACGACGGGGTCGTACCAGAGCGCGAACTTGCTGTCGGCCGTGAACGGCGACGAGAAGAGGGCGCCCGACTGGGTGGTGCTGAGCTGGACCGGCGCGCCGCTGGTCGACGCCGTCGCCGTGTTGGCGAGCCACATGTCGGTGAACCCGGTCGAGGTGTTCTGGGCCGAGAACGTGTACAGCCACCGGTTGTCGGGCGAGAGGAGCGAGTAGAAGCCCACGAAGCTCGACGAGACGAGCGTCACCGGCGACGTCGGCGCCGTCGTCGCCGCGGTCCGCAGCAGGGGCGTGCCGCCGTCGGGGGGCGCCTGGCCGTAGAGGGCCTTGCTCCCGTCGGGCAGCAGAATTCCGCTGAAGACGTTGCTGTCGACCGTCGTGGGCGTCGGCGTGATGACGCCGGCGGCGACGGCAAACGCGACGGCGTCCTGGTTCGCCTTGGTGGTGAACAGCGTCGAGCCCGTCGTGTCGAGCGCGAGGGTCGGCTGCGAGCCGTTCATCCCGTTGACGTCGGTGGCCTGGTGCGAGAACGCCCCCGTGGCGACGTCGAAGAGCCACGTCGAGACGGTGCCGTCGGTGGCGGCGCCGGAGGCGTCGCTCGTCCCGGAGCACCAGAGCGCGGCCGCGACCGTCGTCGCCGTACCCTGCCCGAAGGCGCCACGCGGAAAGCACTTCCCCGCGGCGATCTCGTTGGTGACGATTCCGGTCTCGAGCGCCGTGGGGGCCGTGGCCCCCGCCGTGGGCGCGCCGTACAGGTCACCCGTGGCGGCGACGCCGGCCGAGACGTTGTCGAGGTACATGACCGCGCTGGCGTCGGCCGACGCGTAGAAGAACCCCGTCAGCGAGGTGTCCGACAGGTGCTTCCAGCCGCCGGTCGACGTCCAGATCGACAGCGGGCTGTGGGGGCCCTGCTTTGCCGAGGCGGTCACGACGTCGTGGTAGACGTAGACGACGTTGCCGATGTTGGCGATCTGCGGGTTCGCGACGTTCGACAGCGTGGCGAGGAGCTGCGAGCCGCCGCCGTCGGTCGAATCGATCGGCATCGCGTAGACGTGCAGCGTCGGGTTGTTCGAGCCTGTGAGGCGGTCGGTGTAGACCGCGTAGCCGTCGGGCGTCACGGCCCAGACGAAGTACCCGCTGGCCGAGAGGGCGAGGGGGGTGCCGGGAGGCGCCGCCGCGTCGACGAGCGCCGTGCCGGAGTCCACCGCGGTGCCCGAGTCGACCTTCGTGCCCGAGTCCTGGCCCGGAGTCCCGCTGTCGGCCTTCACCGACGAGTCGACCATCGTGCCGCCGCCGTCGTCCGTCGTGCTGCCGTCGGCGCCGCCGCCGCTATCGCTCTCCGTACCGCTGTCGGTCCCGGTGGGGTTGTTGGAGGAGCTGCTTCCGCAGGCGAGGAACGTCGCGCCGGCGGCGAGCAAAGTCGTGAGTCCGAAGACGAGCGTGTACGACCGCATGGTGAGGTGACCTCCGAGGCGCAAGCTTTTAGCCGAGCGGTAACGCGCCCACAAGGCACGACGTTGTCCGGGCG
Organism: Myxococcales bacterium; assembly: GCA_021778125.1. Lineage (GTDB taxonomy): Bacteria > Myxococcota_A > Polyangia > Polyangiales > Polyangiaceae > Palsa-1150. The sequence goes on along the minus strand of JAJYCT010000008.1, from coordinate 9,018 downwards.
CCGCGCCGTGCTACAAAGGGCCGGCTGCGGGCCGGGCCGGGGCACTTTCTCCCCGGGGGCCCTCGGGAGGCATCATGCTTGGTGGTGGCTGGAAGAGCGCGAACGCGCTCGCGGTGTCGGGCGTCCTCGGCGTTCTCATGGCCTGTTCTTCCGGTGGTCCCGGCTCCGAGGCGACCGGCGTGGCCCGGCAGTCCGAGAGCGCCGGCGCGCCCCCCCGACCCGTCCTCACCGCGCCTCCGCCGGGCGGGCGGCCCCCCAGGCCGCTCGCCACGCCCAGCCTCGCGTACAACGGCGGTCAGGTCATCTCGCAGGTGAAGGTGTACGAGGTGACCTGGGGGTCGCCCGTCGTCGCGTGGACCGGCGCGCTGCCCGGCCTCTACGGGACCATCACGAACAGCCCGTACATGGACTGGCTCGGCCAGTACAGCACGCCCACGACGGGCGGCACCGGCCAGACCATCGTGCGCGGGAGCTTCGGCGGGGCCTACACGATCACCCCGTCGAACACGTCCACGGCGCTTTCGCAGACCGACATCGGCGTCGAGCTGCAGAACCAGATCACGGCGGGCAATCTGCCGAAGCCGGAGGTCGACGCGCAGAACTACGTGACGTCGCTCTACATGTTCGACTTTCCAAACGGGTACACGATCACGCTCAACTGGGGGTCCAAGCCCGGCACGAGCTGCAAGGACTTCTGCGGCTTCCACTTCGACGCCGTCATCACCGTGTCGGTCGGCGGGCAGAACGTGAACTACGACGTCCCCTACGGCGTCATGCCGTACTGCGCCGGGGGCTGCGACATGGGCGACACCCACTCGCACGAGATGATCGAGGCGATCACCGACCCGTCCACCAACGCGTCGGGGTGGCTCGACCCCAACACGGGAAACGAGGTCGCCGACGAGTGCGAGACGCTGCCGCCCACGCCGTTCATGGGCTACGACGTCAGCGAGGGCTGGTCGAACGCCAACGGGGCGTGCATCGCCGAGTGGCCGATCTGCAAGGCGCTGCCGGCCACGCCGTCGTGCCGCCTGTGCACCGCGGCCGACGACAAGTCGAACCCGCTCGGCTGCTACGGCTCCACGCCCGTCTGCGCGACGTCGTCGAGCGATCCCAAGGCCGGCACGTGCGTCGCGTGCGTCGACGACACGACGTGCACCGGCAAGTGCGACACGTCGACCGACACGTGCGCGGCCTGCACCGGGAACAGCGACTGCACGAGCCCGCGGGCCGTCTGCTCGTCGGGGGCCTGCGTGCAGTGCACGGCGGGGGACGTGTCGGCGTGCACGGGCTCGACGCCGTACTGCGACGCGGTCACGAACAAGTGCGTCGGGTGCGCCGTGGACACCGACTGCCCGGCGGCGACGCCCATCTGCGACCCGGGCACCAAGACCTGCCGTGCGTGCGCGGGCAACTCGGACTGCAAGACGGGCGTCTGCGCGACGGGCACGTCCGACCCGCTCAAGGGCCAGTGCGTGCAGTGCCAGGCGAGCACCGACTGCGCGGCGCCCGCCATCTGCGACACCAAGAACGATACGTGCGTCGGGTGCACCGACGGCACGATGTGCAGCAACCCCGCGCCGGTCTGCGGCTCCAACCAGCAGTGTCGCGGGTGCCAGGCGACGAGCGAGTGCCCCAAGGGGCAGACCTGCGCCACGAGCGGCTCGCTGGCCGGGTCGTGCGTCGGGTGCGCCTCGTCCGCGTCGTGCAGCGGCGTGACGCCCGTGTGCGACGGCAACGCGGGCGCGTGCATGGGGTGCACGGGCGACAACGCCTCCGGCACCACGTACGCGTGCCCGGATCCGGCTCACCCGGCTTGCCAGCCGGCGTCGGCGTCGGCATCGCTCGCTGGCAGCTGCACACAGTGCTCGGCCTCGAACGACAAGGCGTGCAACGGCCACGGGTGCGACACGACCACCGGGACGTGCAAATCCGGCAGCGGGGGAGGGGGCGGGGGCTGCTCGATCGCCTCGGGCGCTGCCGGGTCGTCCGGCCTTCCCACCGGCGGCGCGGTCGGAGCGATCGTCGCGGCGGCGCTCGCCCTCGCCGGGCGCCGTCGTCGCGCGCGGGTGTGATCCGGTCCAGGCCGACCCGCCTTGGGAAACGTACCGGACGCAGGATCGGCGAGATCCTGGGAGGGTGAGGGCGACGCGCCCGCGGACGGCTCGCGCGCCGCCTGGCCGCTGCCGGTCGGGTGGCGTGGGCACCTCGCGCTCGACACGCCGCGCGCCACCTTCCTCTACTGGGGAGGCGTCGCTCTCGTGGTCGCGTCCCTGTTCGTCGCGCGCCTGCTGCCGTGCGTCGACTACCCGCAGCACCTCGCGCTGAGCGACGTCGCGCGGCGCCTCGCCAATCCGAGCTCGCCGGAGCAGGCCAAGTACACGCTCAACTACTTCACCTATAACGGCCTGTTCCACATCCTGGTTGCGTGGCTGTCGCGGGCGCTGCCCATCGAGCTCGCGGGGCGGCTCGACGTCGGCGCCTCGCTCGCTCTCATGGCGGGGGCGGTCGTGGCTCTGGTGCGCGTGCTGCGGCGGCCCGCCGCCCACGCCGCGCTCTTCACCCCGATCCTGTTCTCGTTCTCGGTGGGGTGGGGCTTCGTCAACTACGCGCTGGCCACGGCGATCGCGGCGTGGGCGCTGGTCTTCGTCGCTCGCGCCGCCGTGAGGCCACGGTGGCTCGACGTCCTGCTCGTCGGGGCGCTCGGGATGGCGTGCGCGTTTGCCCACGTGCTGGCCATGCTGATCCTCTGCCTCGGCGCGGCCGCCATCGCTCTGGAGGTCGCCTTTCGCGCGAGCGCCCCGGGCCGCTCGGCGGGCGCGCGCCTGCTGCACGTCCTCGGGCGCACGATCCTCGCGGCCGGCCCGCTGCTCGCCGGCTGCCTGTACTGCATCGCCGTCTACCGGGTGCAGTACGTCTGGGACCCGAACATGTACCGGGACCCCACGCTCGAGGGGACCGCGCCGCCGTCATGGGCCAAGCTCGTCTGGTTCGGGGCGTACTCGACGGACCTCTTCTGGGACGCGACCGATCAGATCGTCCTCTGGATCTCGCTGGCGCTGATGGGGTGGGCCGAGTGGCTCGCGTTCCGCGCGCGGCGCGCCGGGCAGGTCGGCCCCGAGCAGCCGCCGGCGATCGTCCTGCCGCTCGTCGCGCTCCTGGGCGCGTACTTCGCGACGCCGATGGTCCTGGTGGGCACCCACCTCATCTTCCCGCGGCTCGCGCAGTGGGCGGTGCTCGGCGCGGTGCTCGCGACGCCCGCCTTCCCGGCCGCGCAGGCCGCGCGCGCGCACCGCTGGATCCTGCGCCTCGGCGTCGTCGCCGGCGCGAACCTCGTCGTGCACTGCGGGCTGTACGCCTGGGAGACCAACGACGCCTCGCGCGTCATCGACGAGCTGCCCTCCGGCGGGGCGGCGACGGCGGTCATCTGGGATCCAGGCACGTTCGCGTTCCGCAACGGCACGCTCACCCACCTCGCCGCCTACTACGGCGCCCGCAAGCACGGCGCCTGGGCGTTCGCCTTCGCGCGCTACCTCAGCGTGCCCGTACGCTTCAAGACGGGCGCGCAGCCCGCCTGGCCCGCGCGCGGCTGGGAGTTCGACGCCGGTCAGTACGACGTGCGCTGCAAGTACGCCCGCGCGTTCCCGCTCGTCCTCGTGAAGGCTCCGGTCGAGCTGCGTCGCGACGACGAGGCTGGGCTGCGCAGGCTCGTGTTCAAGGCGGACGCGCCGACCCCGCGCCTCCTGTCCCACCACGGGCAGTTCTGGGCGTTCGACACCTCGGGCCTGCCCGACGACGGCACGCTCTGAACGGCCCCCCTCGCGGCGCGCGGCGTGCGCCCTGCACGCGGAGTGAGCCTATGCTGTAGGCGTGGCCCTCCGCCTCGTCCGCGCCCTGACCATCTTCGCGGTCATCTTCACGAGCTACATGCTGCACCTCGCGCTCGTGCGGATCTTCCGCCGGCGCGGGCAGGACCTGCCGCCGTGGCTGCGCGCGCGGCGCAAGCGGGTCGACCAGCGCAACGCGCGGCGTCTGCTCGCCGCCATGCTCCGGCTGCGCGGCGTGTTCATCAAGCTCGGGCAGGTGCTGAGCATCCTCGGGGGCTTCCTGCCGCGCGCCTTCACGCGCGAGCTCGAGAGCCTCCAGGACCACGTCCCGCCCCACCCGTTCCGGGACGTGGAGCGGACGTTCCTCGCGACCTTCGGCAAGCGCCCCGAGGAGTGCTTCGCGTCCATCGAGCGCGAGCCGATCGCGGCGGCGTCGCTGGGGCAGGTCCACGCGGCCGTGCTCCGGAGCGGCGAGCGCGTCGCCGTGAAGGTGCTCTACCCGCGCATCCGGGACGTCATCCGCGTCGACATGCGGGCGCTCGAGCTCATCATCCCCGTCGTCAAGCGCTGGTACCCGTTCCAGCTCGAGCAGGTGCACCGGTCGCTCGTCGATCTCCTGCGACGCGAGACCGACTACCTGCACGAGGCGACGTGCATGGAGCGGATGGCGAGGAACTTCGCCGGCGAGAACGACATCCTGTTCCCCACGGTCGTCCACGAGCTGACCAGCCGCGACATCCTGACGATGTCCTTCATGGACGGCGTGAAGATCACACGCCTCGACGAGCTCGATCGCCTCGGCATCGATCGGCACCGGCTGGCCACGCGCCTCGTGCAGTCCTTCTACAAGCAGCTCTTCCTCGACCGCTTCTTCCACGCCGATCCGCACCCCGGGAACTTCCTCGTGCAGCGGGGCCCCGAGGGGGAGCCGCGGATCGTCGTGCTCGACTTCGGCGCGATCAGCGAGGTCACCGAGCCGCTCATCGACGGCGCGCTGCAGGTGCTGCAGGGCATCCTCACGGGCGACGGCGCCCTCGCGCTGCGCGGCTTCCGCGGCATGGGCTTCGTCGCCCAGGGAGCGAACGAGAAGCTGCTCGAGCAGACGGTGCTCACGTACTTCAAGAAGCTGCTCAAGGTGCGCGACCACAGCGCCGGGGCGCTGATGCGCGCCAACCGCGAGGACCTCGAGCACCTGGCGGATCCGGAGGTCGAGCGCGAGGAGCTGCACGAGCTGATGCGATCGGTCGCCTACCCGGACGGGTGGTTCTACGTGGAGCGCGCGAGCGTCATCGCGTTCTGGCTCGTCGGGCAGATCGATCCGACGCTCGACACGATGAGCGTCGGCGTGCCGTACGTCCTGCCCCTGGTCATGGCCCGCCAGCTGCGCGACGCCCCCGCGGACGCGGTGCCAAGCGGGGCGTCCTGAGCCATACTAGACGGATGAGCCGAGCGGGCCGTCGGGCGGGGGTAGCCCTTTCGGTGTGCGTGACGGCGGCGATGGCCGCCGCGTGCACCATGAGCTTCGACACGTTCACCCCCCGCGGGGACGGCGGGGCCGCGGGCGCGACGTCGACGGACTCGGGCGGGGCGCCGGACGACTCCGGCGCGTCCTTGGACTCCGGCACCGGCGCCGTCGAGTCGGGCGCGCCGCCCGTCGAGGCGAGCTGCACGCCGTCGCAGAGCTGTCTGGGCACGGCGACCTCCTGCGGAGGCCAGTGCATGCAGACCTACCAGCAGTGCAGGAATGGATGCTCGAACCAGCAGTGCCGCAACCAGTGCCGGCAGGTCGAGCAGCAGTGCCAGCAGTCGTGCGCGAGCACCTGCACGTCGTGCACCACCACGGCTGGTTGCGCCGACTCGGCCGGCTGCCTCACCGCCGCGGGACTGTGAAGCGCGCGCGGCCGGGGCAGCGCCTCTAGGGGATGCAGATCCCGAGGCCGCTGCAGGTGGGAGTGAAGCCCGTGCAGACGGAGCACGTGACGCCGAGCAGCCCGCACGCCGCGGAGGTGGTGCCCGCCTGACACGTGCCCGACGAGTCGCAGCACCCGGGGCACAGCCCGCAACTGGCGCCACCGCTGGAGCTCCCGGAGCTTCCGGAGCTTCCGCCCGAGCTGCCGGAGCTGCCGCCGGAGCCGCTGCCGCTCCCGGAGCCGCTTCCGCTCGAGCTTCCGGACCCGCTCCCCGAGCCGGCGTCGACGCCGCTGCCGCTGGAGCTCCCCGAACCGCTGCCGGAGCTGCTCCCGCTGGAGCTCCCCGATCCGCTGCCCGATCCGCTGCCCGAGCTGCCTCCCGAGCTGCTGCCGCTGGAGCTCCCCGAGTCGCTGCCTGCCTCGGGCGGCGTGGACGCGTCGTCCCCGGAGCCGTAGGTGCCGTCGCCGGAGCCGCCCGTCGCGCACGCGGTCGCAGCCAGCATTCCTGCGGCCCATGCCGCCAAGTGCCCTCTCCAGCGCATGGGCCCAACGTATTCTGCCGCTCCCGTCGCGCGGCAGGCACGCTAGCGTCTCATTACCGCGGGAAGGCCGCCGCGTTGCCGCCGTCGACCGTGATGACGCACCCGGTGGTGGCCCGGGCCTGCGCCAGGTAGAGAAACGCGCCGGCGACGTCGGCCCCGGTCACCTCGCGCGAGAGCAGGTTGGCGCGGAAGTAGTCGTCCACGCTCAGCCCCCGCGCCTTCGCGCGCGACTCGAGCACGCCGCCGCCGAAGAGCGCGGTGCGGATGCGGTCCGCGTTGACGGCGTTGGACCGGATGCCGCGCGGCGCCAGATCGATCGCGTACTGACGCATCAGCGCGAGCAGCGCCGTCTTGGCCACCGCGTACGGCCCGAAGCCCGGGCCCTGGTTGAAGGCGCTCTTGCTGGCGTTGAACGCGAGGCACCCGCCGCGCCCTTGCGCGAGGAAGATCTCCACCGCGACCCTCGCCACGCGCGCGTGCGACAGGCAGTTGAGCTCCATCGACGCGCGCAGCTTGGCGTCCCCCTCGGGGGTCTCGAGGCGGCCCTCGGGGGCGCTGCCCGCGTTCGAGACGACCAGATCGAGGCCGCCCCACGTGTCCACCACGCGGGCCACGGCCGCGTGCACGGCCGCCTCGTCGAGCACGTCGGCCGCCGCCCGGAGCACGCGGCCCTTGTGCGCGCGCCCGAGCCCCGAGGCGGCCTCCTCGAGCCGCGCGGGATCGCGATCGACCAGCGCCACGTGCGCGCCCGCTCCGAGCAGCGCCTCGGCGGTCGAGAGGCCGATGCCGCTCGCCGCCCCCGTCACGAGCGCGATGCACGACGACAGCGGCGCCGCCGCGCGCGGCTTGAGCTTGGCCTGCTCCAGGCTCCAGTACTCCACGTCGAACAGCTCCGCGCGCGAGCACGGCGCGTACGTCCCCACCTCGGCCGCCACCGACATCACGTCGACCGTGTGCTCGTAGACGTCGAGGGCGATGTCGGCCTCTCGCGCCGAGGGCGCGATCGACACGGCGCCGAGGCCCGGCAGGAGCACGACGCGAGGCCACGGATCCAGCTTGGTCTTGCGCACGCTCTTCGCGCGCGATTGCTCCTCGAAGTATGCGTCGTAGCGCTTCGCGTAGTCCAGGATCGCCGCCTCGAGCTGCGCGGTGAGCTTCGCGCCGTCACCGTACGCGGGCTCGCGCACCAGCAGCGCCGTCGGCTTGGTCCGCAGCACGTGGTCCGGCGTCGCGCAGCCCCTGGCCACGAGGTCGGCCACGTCGCGCCGCTCGAGGAAGGACAGGATCGGCGCCGTCGCGCGCGTGCGCAGGATCGGGCCCCGCTCGGGGGTCTCCCCGGCGAGCTTCGCGAGCGCGCCGCGCAACCGGGGCAGCACCGCCGCGACGGTCACGTCGGCCCGCGTCCCTGCCGACAGGGCCACCGTGCGGCGGCGGTCCGCCGCGTACCGCTCGGCGCGCGTCACCGCGTCGATCGTGCGCTCGTAGCTCTCCCTGGCCGTCGCGCCCCACGTGAAGAGGCCGTGCTTCTCGAGCACCATCACCGTGGGCGTGTCGTGCGCCGCCACCGCCTCGTAGGCGTCCGCGCACCGCCTGGCGAGCTCGAAGCCGGGCATCACGTACGGCACCCACACCAGGCCCTTGCCGAAGATGGACGCGAAGATGCGCGCCCCCTCGGGCTGGTCGGCGAGCGTCAGGATCGCGTCGGCGTGGGTGTGATCGACGAAGCGCGCCGGCAGGAACGCGTGCAGCAGCGTCTCGACGCTCGGGGTGGGGGCGGAGGCGTCGAGCAGGTCGAGGCGCAGCTCGTTGACCATCGCCTCGTCGGTCATCGCGTCGAGCCGGCGCAGCGCGCGCAGCGGCTCGAGGCGCACGGCCGGGTGGCCCGCGGGCTCGATGGTCGCCAGGTCCCAGCCGCTGCCCTTGACGTGCAGCACGTCGACCGGCTCGCCCAGGATCGTCGTGGCCGTCGCCTTGACCGACGTGTTGCCGCCGCCGTGCAGCACCAGGGCCGGATCGGCGCCGATGAGCCGGGCCGTGTACGTGCGCAGCGCGAGCGCCTCCGAGGCCCTCGGGGCCAGCTCGCGGATCAGGGCCTGCGCGGCGTCTGCGTCGTAGCGACTTTCCATGGCGGCCCAACCTAGCCGCGGGGCACCGGTGATCCACGCCGGATCGTCGCCTTCCCGGGGGATGGCCTGCGAAGCCGCAGGCGCGCGAGCGCTAAGTGCCCGGGACCGCACGCGCCGCGGAGTACGTCCGTCCTGGCGCAATCTTTGCGGTAGGGGCGTCCGGACGACGTTCGGGGGACTCGGAGGCGATCATGGCGGGGCTGTCCCGGCTGGCTCTCTCGTTTGGTGCGTGTCTCGTGCTCGGCTCGGGGGTCTTCGCGTGCGGCAGCGGAGCCAGCGGGGCGGGCTTCGACGCGGACGGAGGGAGCGAGGGCGGCGCGGCGCTGGCCGACGCGAGCGCGGGCGGCGACGGACCGCGCTTCGGCGGCGTCGGCGACGGCGGCCCCGGCCACGCCGGCTGCGACGCGGGGTGCCCCAAGGGCCTCGCGTGCAACACGGGCGTGTGCGAGCCGCCGCAGGCCGCGTGCGTCACCAACCAGGACTGCGAGGACGACACTTACTGCGAGGGCGGCGCGTGCGTCCCGTACGGCGCCGGCGGGGTCACGAGCGATCCCTCGTGCCACCAGAGCGTGCCTCCGGGGGCGTTCGCGCCGTCGGTGCGCTGCGAGTTCGC
>JAJYCT010000242.1 GCA_021778125.1 Myxococcales bacterium | reverse complement strand
CGCAAGACCGCGGCGAAGGTGAGGGAGAAGGACATGTGGGCCAGAGCCAGGCGCTCCGGGGGCGTCCGCTCGGAGCCTTCCCGTACGTGGGCTCGAGGCTGGAGCTCGCCCTCTTGCCGGCGGTCAGCGCGGCGGCGCTCCTGTCGCTCCTGTTGGCGTTTGCCACGCCGGGGGCGCACCCCGCGCTGAGCGTGCTCGCGGTCGTCGCCTGCGGGACGGCCGCGTCGGCCATCATGGTGAGCGTGCAGTCGCGCCGCCGGGCGGCCGCGGAGGTGCGCGCCGCGCTCGACGTCGTGTGGCACCACGCGATCTTCACCGAGCAGGCGTCGGCGCTCGAGCTCGAGGTGGGCTGGCTGCGCGCGCTCTCGGCGGCGCTCCGGGCGCGCGAGGCGTTCGACGCGCACAAGGGCGAGGGCGGCCAGCTCGACGAGCTCGCGAAGTGGCGTCCGGACCTGGCCACGGTGGTGGCGGAGGTGGCGAAGTCGAGCCTGGAGAGGCCGTTTGCGCGTTAGAGGGGCGCGTCGGCAGGGGGCGGCATCGACAGGCCCCCGCCTCCGCCCTTGCGAGCCCGTCGGCTCTCGAGGTGTCCGAGGTCGCGGACGCCGCGCAGGCGGCTCATCGTGTCGACGATCGCGTCGGCCACCTTCTCGTTCTGGTACGAGGCCCGGGAACGCGTCGGTGAGCCCAGGTTCCCGTCGCGAAGTGATCGAGTCGATGAACGAGATAGAAGAGAGGGTCGTCTCGATCATCGTTCGTCTCCCCGAGGCAGAAGACGGTCGCGCCTCGACGCCCGATCGGCCGACCGACGTGATCGCATGGATCGTCGAGACGCCAGAGGCTCCTCTCGCGGTGGATGACGGTGCTCTCGAGGCCTCCGATCGGCTCGTGGACGTCGGCAGAGGGGTCGTCGACGTCCGCGGTCGGCCCTCCGCCGTCGGCGACGGTCGGTGCGACGTGCGCGAGGGTCTCCCCGAGGCCGGAGATGGGCTCCTCGAGGCTCGCGACGGTCGTCGGCGGCGATGCGCGCCCGGCTCACCGAGCCGCGAGCCGCCGCGTCTCGCCGACGTCGAGCACCCACAGCAGCTTCGCCGCGTCGTGCCCGCGCGCGGCGAACCACGCGCGCAGCCGCTCGGGCGGCTCCTCGGTCGGCTCGTCGGTGAGCCGGAAGGTGCCCCAATGCATCGCCACGAGCGTGCGCGCGCCGAGGATCTCCCACGCGCGCCCGGCCTCCTCGGGGCACATGTGCTGCGGCTTCATGAACCAGCGCGGCTCGTACGCGCCGATCGGCAGCATCGCCCAGTCGATGCGCGGAAAGCGCGCGGCGATCGACGCGAAGACCTCCTCGCTCATCGCGGTGTCGCCCGCGTGGTAGGCGACGCCGTCGTCGCTCTCGACGACGAACCCGCCCCAGAGGCGGGTGTTGCGGTCCCAGGGCGTGCGCATCGACCAGTGCTGCGCCGGCACGCACGTGACGCGCACGCCCGCGTGCTCGAACGACTCCCACCACCCGAGCTCGACGACGTGCTCGAGGCCCGCCGACCGCAGCAGGTCGCCGTTGTCCCGCGGCACGACGAAGCGCGGCGGGCCCCGGCGCCCGAGCGCGCGCAGGCTCGGCACGTCCATGTGGTCGAAGTGCGCGTGCGAGACGGTGACGACGTCGAGCGGCGGAAGGTGCTCGGGGCGCACGCCGGGCGGCGCGAGACGCCTGCGGGGTCCCATCCACCCGGCGAACACCGGATCGGTGGCGACGAGCGCGCCTCCGAGGCGCGCAACGAGCGACGCGTGCCCGATCCACGTCAGGTGCGGGTGGCGGGCGTGCAGGGCCGTGCCGTCGTTGTCGCGTCGGGGCGTGACGTACGACGGATCGCCGGCCCGCGGGCGATAGCCCGCGAACCGGTCGAGCACCTGCCACCGCAGAATGTGCCGAAGCCCCCGCTCGCCGCTCGTGCCGTCGGGGTTCCGGTACTGCGGCACGGGACTCCCGCCACGGCTACGAGACGCTCTTGTCCGGGATGATCTGGACGCGGCGCTGCGGCTCCTCGCCCATGCTCTCGGTGCGCACGCCCTTGATGTCGCGCAGGGCCATGTGCACGATGCGCCGCTCGCGGGCGCTCATCGGGTCGAACGTGATGACCTTGCCCTCGTCCGCCACGCGCTGCGCGAGCCGCTTGGCCATCTGCGAGAGCTGATCCTCGTGACGCGCGCGGTAGCCCTCGGCGTCGACCATGACGTGGCGCCGCGCCGCGCCCGGCCGCACGACGGCGCGCGCGGCGAGGTACTGAATCGCGTCGAGCACGTTGCCCTTCTTGCCGATGATGCGCCCGGCGTCGGGCCCCTCGATCTCGATGCGGATCTCGTCGGGCGTCCCCTCGCCGTCGTCGGGGGCGAGGTTGACCTCGACGTTCATCTGCATCTTCTCGACGAGCGTGCGCACGAAGGCGAGCGCCTTCTGCGTCTGCGCGTCGAGCGCCGCCTCGTCGATCTCGCCCTCGGACTTCGCCTTCTGTTCCTCAGACACGAGCCTTTCCCTTTCGTAGCGCCGCGGCGGGTGCCGGGCCTTTGCTGTCGCTTCCGGGCCTGACGACGATGTCGCCCGAGGGCGCGGACGGGCCGCGCGGGTAGAGCTTCTCGGTCACGAGCTGCTGCGTGATGCCGAGGAGGCTGTTGGTGAGCATGTAGACGCCGAGCGCCGCCGGCAAGAAGAGCATCATCACCGTGAAGACGGCCGGCATCAGCCACATCATCATCTTGGCTTGCACCGGGTCCATGCCCTGCTGCGGCACGATGCGCTGCTGCACGATCATCGCGCCGCCGAGCACGAGCGGCAGCACGTAGAAGGGATCGGGCGCCGAGAGGTCGGCGAACCAGAGGAACCTGGTGTGATAGAACTCGACCGCCGTCTGCAAGGTCGCGTAGAGCGCGAACCAGATCGGCATCTGCACCAGCGCCGGCAGGCACCCGCCCAGCGGGTTGACCTTGTGCTTGCGCCAGAGCTCCATCATCGCCAGGTTCTTGGCCTGCGCGTCGTCCTTGAACTTCGCGTTGAGCGCGTCGATCTCGGGCTTGAGGCGCCGCATCGCCACCGCGCTCTGGATCTGCTTCCAGGTGAGCGGGAAGAGCACGATGCGCAGGCCCAGCGTCAGCACGATGATCGCCAGGCCCCAGTTGTCCGCCGTCAGGTGCGTGTGGATCCAGCGGATGACCGAGACCAGGAACTTCGCGACGAACGAGAACGTCCCGAGGTTGATGAGGTCCTGCAGCTTGGGCCAGCCGCCGGCCGCGGCCGCGAGCACGTCGCGCTCCTTGGGGCCGAAGTACGCCGCCTGCCGGTACGTCACCGACTCGTTCGGGCCCAGGATGCGCTTGGGGTAGGAGAGGCGCGCCTTGTAGACGTCGCCCGCGTCCTTGTCGTCGGGCTGTTGGCCCGGTCCGAACCACTGCTCGTCGCCGAGCTCGCACGCCGGCTTGTCGCCGCCGACGCCCGGAGCCGCCTCGAGGGGAACGATCGCCTGGGCGAAGTAGTAGTTGGCGATGGCCGCGTAGCGATCGACCAGCGGCTCGCCGAACCAGCCGGTCTTGAACTCGTCGGCGCCCTTGTTCAGGCGCTTGACGTCCGTGCCCCGCGCGCACTCCAGGTTGGTCTGGAAGGGCGAGACGCGACCGAGCTTGCCCTTGACCTCGTCGTTCGTACGGTACGCGAAGATCTCGACCGACGCCGTGTGCTTCTTGGGCGCGTCGCCGAGGTTGGTGAGCGTGGTCTCGACGGTCAGCTCGAAGGGGCTGCCGTTTGCGCGGACCGTCTTGACGATGCGCGCGTCGCCGGCCTCCTCGTAGGTAAATCGGCACGTCTTGTCGTCGACCTGCTCGGTCTTCCAGGCGAACCGGTCGTACTTGAGCTGGTCGTCGGCTGCGGCGGGGACGCCCGGGTCGCGGAACAGTACGCGCAGGTTGCGCCAGCGCTCGATGTCCGGCGTCGTCGACATGTCCCGCGCGAGGCTCGTCGAATAGCGATCGTCGGTGAGGAAGAAGTGCGTGAGGCCGGCGCCGCGCCCCGAAAGCTCCGCCAGGAAGCGGTTGCCCTTGATCGTGCACGTCTGCTCCGCCGGGCGCGGAGGGGGCGTCTGGCCAGGCTGGACGAACACGTCTTGCTGGAAGCCGGGAGCGTCGAGGTACGTCTCCGGCGGCAGCGACTGCGTGTGGTCGCCGGACTTGCGGCCGAAGAAGAGCCAGTAGCCGGCGAAGAGGATGCCGGCGATGGTCAGCGTGCGGAGGAGGGAGTTGCGATCCATGAGTCAGGAGGTCGGGACGGTCTGCTCGTCGCGTCCCCGCGCCGGCCCACGAGGCCCACGAGGCCCACGAGGCCCACGAGGAAGGGGCGGCGGGTCGAATCCGCCAGGATGAAACGGGTGGCACTTACTCAGCCGCCGGATCGAAAGCAAGCTGCCCCGGAGCGCGCCGTGGCTCTCCAGGCACGCGACGGCGTAGCGCGAGCACGAGGGCTCGAACCGGCACACGTTGCCGAGGAAAGGTGAGAGCACCCGCTGGTAGAGCCTCACGACGGCGATCATCAAGCGGGCGAGCATGGGGGTCACTCCCGGCGGGGCTTGGCCGGGGTTGCGCCGGCTTCGCTGCCGGCGGGAGGATGATGCCGCGCCGCCGTTTTCGCCAGGGCCTCGGCCGCACGTTTCTTTATGGAGAGCTCGACCCCGCGCCACTCGGCCTGAACGTCAGCAAGGCCGAGCTCGTCCGCGCCCGGGCGTGCGATCACCACCAGGTCGACCCCGTCGGGTAGCAAACCAGGCCACGTGCGGAAGCACTCGCGGCAGAGGCGCTTGACCCGGTTACGCCGTACGGCGCTTCCGACCGCGCGCGACACGACCACGCCGAGGCGGGCCGGCCGGGGCGGGGGAGGGGGCGCCGACACCAGGAGCGTGAAGTGGGCCGTGCCTACACGACGCCCCGTCCGCTGCGCGACCACAAACTCGCGGTGCTTGCGGAGGCGATGGAGAGCCTGCGCCCCAGAGCCCTGGCGATGCACTTCGGGCATGCGGGGCTGCTGCGCGCCGGACGCCAGCCGTCTACTTCTTGTAGATCGTCGGGACGAGCCTGACGCGGCCCTTGCGGCGGCGATTCTGGAGGACCTTGCGGCCGCCCTTCGTCGACATGCGGGCGCGGAAGCCGTGGGTCCGGGCCCGGCGGACGTTGTGGGGCTGGTAGGTACGCTTCATGGCGAGGGGCGCGTAGGAAAGCACCGTGTGCGGCCGGGGTCAAGAGCGCCCGTCACCGGAAATGTTTGCTTTTGCTGGTCGCCCCCCCCGTTTCCGTGTCTACTCGGGCCGCAGTCCATCGGACGGAGCGACGAGAAATGGCACTCTCTTTCTCACGCCTTGCACGCGCCAAGTGGGCGGTTTCGGCCGTGATTATGGCGGCATGGGTCGGGGCCTCGAGTCCGGCGGCTGCCCAGCAGAACACGTTCCACCTGGACCGTTTGGAGGTGCCCGGGGCGCCCGACGACGGCCTGGCGCTGTTCCGGCCGGTCACCCAGCCGCACGCGATCGTCTACGGCCAGCTCGGCCTCGGCTACTCGCTCGATCCGCTGCGCATGAGCGCGATCTCGCCCAACGTGGCCGCCTCGCCCAACTACGCCGTCACGGGGCAGTTCACCTCGTACGCGTCGGCCGGGTTCGAGTTCTTCGACGCGCTGACGCTCGGCCTGACGATGCCGGTGACCTGGTGGGAGGACGGCAACCAGATGGCGCCGGGCGGCGGGCTGTTCGGTGGCGCCGCGCAGACGGCGTACTCGACCAGCGGCCCGGCGGCGGGCGATCTGCGCATCGACGGGCGCTACGTCTTCTGGCGCAACGCCGACCGCTCGCTCGCGTTCGGAGCGCAGCTCAGCGTGTTTGTCCCCACGGGGCAGGGCTCCTCGACGAACTTCGGGGGCGACGGCTCCAACCTCGAGGCGCTGCCGATGGTCACGGGCGAGTGGACGCCGAGCCAGAAGTTTCCCGTCGCGATCGTCGTCAACACCGGTGTCCACTTCCGCACCGAGAACTCCATCAACGATCCGGCCGGCAAGTACGGCCGCGCCAACGGGCTCGGAGTGGGCGACGAGTGGCGCTGGGCGGTGGGCGCGTACCTGCCGCTCGGACACGGGCGCTTCCGCATCGGGGCCGACATCTTCGGGCAGACCGGGATCCAGGCCGACCAGGTCATCGGGCCGACCACGTTCACCACCCAGAACACGCCGATCGAGTGGGACGTCGAGGGCCGGATGAAGCTGCGCATCGCGGGCAGCGACAACTGGTACGTCGGCGCCGGCGGCGGCTCGCTCCTCGCGCCCGGCTACGGAGCGCCCGACCTGCGCCTGGTGGGCCTGTTCGGGACGTACTTCGAGATCGGCGACACGGGCGCGCCCTCGCCCGAGGGCCACATGAAGATCAAGGAAGGCATCCGCGAGTCGCTCAAGGACAGCGACGGCGACGGGATCCCCGACGACGTCGACGCATGCCCGAGCGAGCCCGAGGATCACAAGGATCCGGATCCGGGCGACGGCTGCCCGGCGCCCGCTGATCGCGACGGCGACGGCATCCCGGACCAGTATGACAAGTGCCCGGACCAGCCCGAGGACAAGGACGGCATCGACGACGCCGACGGCTGCCCCGAGGACGACGCCGATCAGGACGGCATCCCCGACGCGAAGGACGCGTGCCCCAAGGAGCCGGGTCAGCCCGATCCGGATCCGAAGAAGAACGGGTGCCCAAAGTTCATCAAGCTCGAGGGCTCGACGGTGCGCGTGCTGCAGCAGGTGCACTTCGCGACCGGGTCGGCGACCATCCTGCCCGACAGCTTCCCGATGCTCGGCGAGATCGTGCAGCTTCTCAAGGCGACGCCCGGCATCCACAAGATGCGAGTCGAGGGCCACACCGACAACCGCGGCGCGGCGGCGATGAACCTCGATCTGTCCAAGCGGCGCGCGGCCTCGGTCGTCACGTGGCTGGTGCAACACGGGATCGAGGGAGGCCGCCTCGAGAGCGAGGGCTACGGCATCACCAAGCCCATCGAGACCAACGACACCGACGCGGGCCGCCAGGCCAACCGGCGCGTGGAGTTCCACATCCTCGAGGAGGACACGGGCGGGGCCAAGTAGCCCGGGGGGGCCCCTTGGCGCGCCGGTGCGGTGGTCACCAAGGCGGCGCGCCACGTCGCCGGAAAGCGGCTCGACCTCGAGCGCGCGCTCGGCGGCATGGCCGGTGTCGACGAGCCAGCGGTCGCCTGATCCGCTGCGCGCGACGGCACGACGTGCCAAGATCGCAGCTCATGCGCAGGGCTCCGTTCCTCCTCGGCCTCGCTGCCGCATGCCTCGCGACGACGGCGCTCGCCGCGCCCCCGCCGGGGCAGAGCGCGCTGCTCAACGGGATGCACGACATCGAGTCGGCCACCTTCATGGCCAGCGCGACGCCGGGCTGCGACAAGGGGTGGATCACCGATCTGCAGTACATCGGCACGACCGGCACGCCGACGGCCGACTGCCACGACGCGGCGGTCGCGGCCGGCGTCTCGATCATCCAGCGCCTCGACGTCGACGGCTCCGCCTCGTTCCCCCTGAACACCGCCGACGCGTCCGGGTACGCGAGCGCGTTCGCGAGCTTCGCGTCGCAATGCCCGAACCTCCATGTCTGGATCGTCGGCAACGAGCCGAACTACACCGCCAACAACAGCGATCCGTCGACGTACGCGTCGCCGTACGCCGAGGCGTATGCCCAGGTCCACGCGGCGCTGCACGCGGTCTCCGGGCATGCGAGCGATCTCGTGCTCGCCGCGCCCGCCAGCCCGTACTCGCCGTACTGCATCTGCTCGATGCACCAGATCATCCAGCAGATCAAGTCGCGGAACGTGACGCCCGACGGCTTCGCCGTGCACGCCTACACGCAGGCGCAGACGTCGAGCGACTACGGCACGCTGCCGCAGCTGGTCACGAGCGAGCAGATGTCGGCGTCGAGCGACGGCTGCGGCTACCCGTTTCACTGGCAGTTTCGCATCTACCGCGACTGGATCGGCGCCATGGAGGGCGAGGGGCTCGCCGGCTCGCCCGTGCTCATCACCGAGACGGGCAACGCGTGTGCGCCGCAGCAGGGCAACGCGTGCTACCCGGACGCGAACGAGGGGTACTTCCAGGCGCTCTACGGCGAGGTTGCCACGTGGAACGGCGACGCGACGCACGCGACGAAGATCCGTGCCGTGACGCCCTACCGCTGGACGACCGACGGCGACGGCACGGGCCGCGACTTCGCGATCGGGACGCGCACGCAGCTGCAGGTCGACGTCACCGACGCGTTCGCGAACAAGTACGCGTGGACGACGGCCCCGTGCTCGGGCACGCCGCCGAACACGTCGTCGTGCACGGATGATGACGGGTGCTCGGGCGCGACGATCTGCGATTTTGGCGGGAGCAAGACGTGCGGGGCGACGACCGGCTGCGCGGCGGGCGGCGCGTGCGCCGCCGGGCAGGTCTGCCGCGAGGGGACGGTCGACTGCGTGCCGGAGACGCGCGGGCCGGCGACGATCACGTTCGTCCCCGCGGCGCCGTCGCCCGGCGCGGCGATCGCCATCGACCTGTCCGCCACGACCGGGTACGCCAACGTCGGCCTCACGCTCGAGAAGGTCGGCGGCGCGACGATCCCGACGACGCTCGCGTCGATCCAGGGCAAAAACCCTGTTCACTGGCTCTACGAGGCGACGCTCGGCGGCGCCGGCACGTACCGCGCGACGTTCCGCGCCGATCCGGGCGCCTCCACCGTGTACGCCATCGGGTACGTAGACGTCGGCACGATCGCCTTCGGTGGCGCCGATGGCGGGGCGA
>JAJYCT010000241.1 GCA_021778125.1 Myxococcales bacterium | reverse complement strand
GCGGCCGAGGCGGGGGCGGGCGCCGGGGTCGGCGCGGGCTCCGGAGCCGCGGACGCCGCGGCGAAAGCGCCCAGGCGCACGCCGTCGGCTTCGGCCAGGACCTGCCGGCGGCACGCGTCCGAGCAGGCGTGCCGGAGCTCGCCGCGGACACGGACGACCTGGGAGACGAGCTCCACGTAGAAGCGCTTCTGGCAGGCCGAGCACGTCGCGCCCCCCGTTGCCTCGCCGCTCACCGCTCTCCGATGGCACTCCTGCGAGCAGAAGAAGGCGAAGCCCCCGTCCCGCTCCTCCATCTGGTAGCGAAACTGGACGTCGAACCCCTTGCCACAGACACTGCAGCTCTCGTTTATCGCCGCCATCGCTTCGCTCAGGTGCCACGGGCGCGCGCCCTGGGCCAACAAAGCGACGACGATGACGACGCGGAGGCTTCAGTGCCGGAAGTGTCGCACCCCCGTGAAGACCATCGCGAGGCCGAGGCGATCGGCGGCGGCGATGACGTCGGCGTCCTTCACGCTCCCGCCGGGCTGCGCCACGGCCGTGACGCCAGCCCTGGCCGCGGCCTCGACGCCGTCGGAAAACGGGAAGAAAGCGTCTGATGCGAGCGCACTTGCGCGCGCCTTCTCACCCGCCTTCTCGCACGCAATCTGGACCGAAACGACGCGAGACATCTGGCCTGCGCCGACGCCGACGGTCACCTCGCCGCGGGCGAGCACGATGGCGTTCGACTTCACGTGCTTGGAGATGCGCCACGCGAACTCCAGGCTGCGCACCTCGTCGGCCGTGGGGGCGCGCTTGGTGACCACCTTGCCGCGCGTCACCTCGCCCGCCGCGGTGGCGTCGCGATCCTGGACGACGAGGCCGCCGCCGACGCGCTTGTAGGCCAGCGCGGCGTGCTCGGCAGGCAGCCACGCGCCGGTCGCCAGCAGGCGCAGGTTCTTCTTGCCGCGCAGGATCTCGAGCGCTCCGGCCGCGAACGACGGTGCCACGACGCACTCGAGAAACGTCTCGGCCAGGGCCTGCGCCGTGGCCACGTCCACGTCGCGGTTGAGCGCGACGATGCCGCCGAAGGCGCTCAGGGCGTCGGCCTCACGGGCCTGGCGGTACGCCTCGACGAGCAAGCTCCCCACGGCCGCGCCGCACGGGTTGGTGTGCTTGACGACGACGGCGGCCGGACGGTCAAACTCGCGCACGGCGTCGAGCGCCGCGTCGACGTCGACCAGGTTGTTGAACGACAGCTCCTTGCCGCCCGCCCCGAGGCTCTCCGCGCGAGCCAGCGAGCCGGGCTCGGCGGCGCGCTCGACGTAGAACGCGCCGGCCTGGTGCGGGTTCTCCCCGTAGCGCAGGCCGTACGCGCGCTCGAAGGGCAGCGTGAGGTAGCGCGGGAAGGGCCCGCGGGCGCCGTCCGGCTCGCGCGCCGAGAGGTAGCCGCTGATGGCCGCGTCGTAGGCGGCCGTGTGGGCGAAGGCCTTGGCCGCGAGCTCGGCGCGGGTTTCGGGCCGCGTGTCGCCCGAGGCGGCGAGCTCGCCCAGGACGCGCTCGTAGTCGGCCGGATCGCACACGATCGTCACGCGCGCGTGGTTCTTCGCCGCCGAGCGGACCATCGAGGGACCGCCGATGTCGATGTTCTCGACGATGTGCTCGTGCGTCGACCTGGGGTCCGCCGCGACGCGCTCGAACGGGTAAAGGTTGACGACCACCAGGTCGATCTCCCGGGCCCCGAGGCGGGCCAGATCGGCCTCGTCGCGGGCACCGCGGGAGAGGATGCCGCCGTGCACGCGCGGGTGCAGCGTCTTGACCCGCCCGTCCATCACCTCGGGAGAGCCCGTGTAGCTCTCGACCGTCTCGACGGGCACGCCCTCGGCGGCCAGCGACCTGGCCGTGCCGCCGCTCGAGAGGATGCGCACGCCGCGCGCCGCGAGGGCGCGCGCGAAGGGGACGAGGCCGGACTTGTCGGAGACCGAGACCAGGGCGGTGCGGATGGCCATCGGGGGCCGCAGCTAGCGCGCCACCTCCCGTTGGTCAATCCACGAGCCCGAGCGGCGGGCTACTCGGAGTCGAGCGCGCTGCCGGCGAAGGCCTCGACGTCGAACTCGTCGGAGGTCTCGACCGCCTCGGCGACGTCCTCGGCCTCGTCGTCGACCTCGTCCTCGTCCTCCTCGCGCTCCGTCTGTACGACCGGGAGGCGACGCTTTCCGACCGGCCCCTCGTCGACGTAGTCGCGCAGCGCCATCATGTCGCGCAGCGCCGCGAGCCTGGCGAGCCCCTTGACCTCGACCTGGCGGATGCGCTCGCGCGTGAGGTTCATGATCGCGCCGACCTCCTCGAGCGTCGTTCCGCCGCGGTCGGCGACGTCGAGGGCGCACGTCTCGGTCATCTCCCAGACGTCGAGGTCCGGGAAGTTGAGCTTGATGGCCCCCGTGCGCGCCGAGACATCCAGGAAGAGGTGGTGCTTGCAGGAGACATAGGGGCACGGGCGCGGGGCGTCGCCGCACTCGGCGCGCGTCCGGGGGCGCTCGATGTCGTCGACCTCCGGGTAGAGCATGCGCCCGAGCTCGAGCTCGCGCTTGGTCATGCGCTTGACGCTGATCGTGCGCGCGCGAATCGCGCGCTTGCGGCGCGAGCGGCGCTGCTCCCGCGTCACGGCGCCGGCGTCGTCGCCCGGCTGGAGCGCCAGCGCCCCTTCCGTGGCGCATTCGTCGCCGGCCTGCGTCGCTCCCTCGTCCTTCACGTCCTGCTTCGGGTCCATGCTCGGCTCCTCCCGGCGCTCCGCCGCCACGACAATCCCCACCGGGCCAGCGTGCGGGTTGCCTCGTACCCACACCCAACCACTCCATCTTCGCCTCGCTGATCGCGGGCTCTCGCTCGGGCTTCCTGCCGGCAAATGCCGCAGAATCGCTCGAGCCGTTCGCACGGTAACGGAAGCAAAGATCTGTGGTCAATCCATCGTTCGGCTATTTTTTGTGCGTTTCCATTATGGAACTCGTTTCGCGCGGTTAGATCGATTGCGTGACAACTTATGTCACGTCGAGACTCAGCGAGGCGACGACGCTCGCGAGGCGCAGCGGTCCGACCTCTCCCGCGCCGAAGGGCGCGAGCACTCGGAGCGCGTCTTCCGCGCGAGCGAAGCGGACGCCGCGCGAGCGCGCACAGAGCCGATCGACCCCGTCGGCGAGTGCGCGCGCGATCGCCGGACGCCGGGCGGAGAGCGGCACGGGCGCGTCCTCGAGCACCGCCGACAGCTCGCGCATCCCCGCCGCCGGGCTCCACGGCCGCACGCCGGAGAGCAGCTCGTAGAGCACGACTCCGACCGCGAAGAGGTCGCTGCGTGGATCGAGCGGCTCTCCCCGGACCTGCTCGGGCGACATGTACCCGATCTTCCCGCGCACCGAGCGCGCCGACGCGTCCCGCGCCCGACCTCTGGCCAGGGCGATCCCGAAATCGGCGAGCTTGACCTCCCCGTGCGCCGAGATCAGGACGTTGTGCGGCGTGACGTCGCGGTGGACCATCCCGGGCAGGCAACGCTGCACGGCGGCCAGCGCGCGAAGCAGGGCACACGCGACGTGGACGGCGACCCCGTCGGCCAGGCGGTCCGGCCCGAGGCGGTGCCGGAGGGTACGCAGGTCCATCCCCTCGACCAGCTCCATGACGAGGAACGGACCGGCTCCGTCGTCCTCGGCGTAGCCGAGCAACGACACCACGTTCGCGTGGCGGACGCCCGCGAGCAGGCGCGCCTCCTCTCGCAGCAGGCTCGCTTCGCCTCGTCCGAGCTGCCCGGCGAGCCGCTTGACGCACACGCGCCGCTCGAGCCCGCCGACCACGCGCGCGACGTACACCTCCCCGGAGCCCCCCGTCCCCAGGTGCTCGAGCAGCTCGTATCGGACGCTACCATGCCGCAGCATGGGGCGCTGCGCCTGCCTTCCCTCGGGGGTTCCCACACCCCCCACTCGACCGGCAACGCCCGTCGGTTGCGTCGCGCCGTGCCGGGAGCCTATCTTCGCGACGAACCCTCGGGCGATGACGGCACGGCCTCTCGATCCCCTCCAGCCGACCACGCGCGACGTCACCGCCCGCGGGGCCCGGATCCGGTTCGCGGAGGCCGGAAAGGGGCCGCCGCTCCTGCTCATCCACGACTACCTGGCGAGCCGGGCGGCCTGGGACGACGTGCTCTTGCGCCTCGCCGCGCACCTCCGGGTCATCGCGCCGGATCTGCCGGGCTTCGGAGAGAGCGAGAAGCCCTCGCCAAGCCGCTACCGGTACGACTTCGACGGCTTCGCCGAGTCGCTCGCCGACCTGCTCGCCGCCGTCGGCGTCGGGCGCGTCTCGATCTGCGGCCACGCCATGGGGGGCGCGGTCGCGCTGCGTCTGGCGGCCACCTACCCGCACCTCGTCGACAAGCTGGTGCTCGTCAACCCGCTGGTCTATCCGCCGCGCCCCGACGCGCTCTCGCGCATCGCCACCGTGCCCGTGCTGGGGCCCCTGCTCTTCAAGCAGATGTACGGCCGGGCCCTCTTTCGCACGAGGTTCGCCGGCGCGACGTCGCAGCGCGTGGACCGGCTCTTCGAGCTCTTCGACGTCCCGGCCGCGCGCGAGGCCGCCTACGCGACGATGCTGTCGATGCTGGATACCCGTCCGCTGACGGCCAGCCTGCCGCGCGTCTCCGCGCCGACGCTCGTCGCCTGGGGCCGGACCTACCGCGCGTCGACGGTCGACGAGGGGCGGCGCCTGGCGCGCGAGCTCGGAAAGGCGCGCTTCGAGGTGTTCGAGTGCGGCGCGTCGCCCGCGGAGGAGCGCCCGGCGGAGTTTGCCGAATCGCTCGTGGCGTTCCTGTCGGGCGGCCGGGCGGGGTGATGCGAGGGGCGCGGGCGCGCGCCCGCTTCGCGAGCAACCGGACGGCCGTGGCGGGCGGCGTGGTCATCGGCCTCCTCGTGCTCTTCGCGCTGCTCGGCCCCGCGCTCGCCGCCCACGACGCGACCACGAGCGACTTCGTTCACGGCGTCGCGCCCCGGACGGGACTGCCCGCGGGGCCGAGCGCGACCTTCCCGCTCGGCGCCGACCGGCTGTTTCGCGACCAGCTCGCGCGCCTCGCCGCCGGCGCGCGCCTGTCCCTGGCGATCGCGCTCGGCGCGACGCTGCTCTCGACGCTGCTCGGCGCCGCCGTGGGGATCACGTCCGGCTGGCTCGAGGGGCGCCAGACCCGGGTGGCGTGGCCGGCGGTGGTGGGCGCGATCGCCGGGGCCGTCACCGCGCTCTCCGGCTGGCCACGAGCGGGCCTGGCGCTCGCGGCCGCGGGCGTCTTGCTGTCGCTCGTCACGCGCCTCCCCGGCCCGCGCCTCGACGTCGACGCCCTGCTGATGCGCTTCGTCGACGTGATGCTCGCCTTCCCGTTCCTGCTGCTCGTGATGGCGCTCGGCGCCGCCGTCGAGCGTTCGTCGGCGGCCGCGATCCTCCTCACCCTCGGCTTCACGGGGTGGCTGGGGACGGCGCGCCTGCTACGGGCCAAGACGATGCAGGTACGCGCCGCCGACTACGTCGTCGCGTCGCGAGCCCTGGGACAACCCACCGCCCGCGTGCTGCTCGAGCACGTGCTCCCCAACGTCGCGGGCACGCTCGTGGTCACGGCCTCGCTCCAGGTGGCGCAGATGATCGTCGCCGACAGCGTGCTCTCGTACCTCGGCCTCGGGATCGCGCCGCCCACGCCGACCTGGGGGCGCATGCTCTTCGAGGGGCAGGACTACTACGCGTCGGCGCCGTGGCTCGTGGCGGCCCCGGGCGCGGCGATCGTCGTGTCGGTCTGGGGCTTCAACATGCTCGGAGAGGGGCTGCGCGATGCGCTCGATCCGCACCAGGCCTGAGCCCCTGGCGGCGGCGCTCGTGGCGGCCGCGGGCGCGCTGCTGGGCGTCCCGCTGGGGTGCTCGGGGCCTCTGCCGGCGCCGATCGCGGTCACCGGGGATGCCGCCGACGCCCCGGCGCGAGGGGGGACGTTGCACCTGGCGAGCTTCACGGACATGCGGAGCCTGGATCCGGCCACGGGCCCCGATGGCCTGGCGATGCAGGCCGTCACGCTGCTCTACGACGGCCTCGTCGACATCGATCGCGGCTCGAACGTCGTGCCGGACCTCGCCGAGCGCTGGGAGATCGACGATCGGGGGCGCACCTACCGGTTCACGCTGCGCGCCGGCGTGCGAATGCACGACGGGCAGGAGCTCACCGCCGACGACGTGAAGCGCTCGGTCGAACGTGCCCTGCACCCGACGACGCCCAACCCGCAGGCCAGCCTCTTCGAGGGCCTGCTCGGGTACGCGGACTACGTTGCGGGGAGGGCGCCGCACCTGGCGGGCGTGGTCGTCGAGGGCGCGCGCGTCGTCTCGTTTCTCCTCGCCGAGCCGGACGCCGCGTTCCTCACGCTGGCGGCACTGCCCTCGCTGCGCCCGGTGTGCCGCTCGGCGGGCGAGCGCTACGAGGCGACCTTCAGCCCGTGCGGCGCCGGCCCCTTCCGCGTCGAGCCGGGGGGCTGGCAGCGCGGAGCCAGCCTTCGCCTCGTCCGCCACGAGGGCTACTTCCGCCCGGGCCTGCCCTACCTCGACGCCGTCGAGTGGCAGTTCCTGGTGGTGACCAACTCGCAGCGCTTCCGGTTCCTCGCGGGCGAGCAGGACCTCGTGGTCGACCCGACGCAGGCCGACTACGCGCGCTACGTGCGCGATCCGCGGTGGCGCCCGCTCGGCGTGCCGCTCGTCGACAACACGACGTGGGGCGAGGCGATGAACACGCGGATGCCTCCCTTCGACAACGTCGAGATCCGACGCGCCGTCGCGGCGGCCGTGGATCGCGAGCACTACGCGCTGCTGCGACCCGCCAACATGGTCCCAGCCTCGCAGCTCCTGCCGCGCGGCGTGATCGGCTACGATCCGACGATCGTCGGGCAGGTCTACGACGAGCGCGCCGCGCTCGAGCACATGCGAAAGGCCGGCTACCCGTACGATCCGGCGACGGGCAAGGGCGGCTGGCCGGCTCCCGTCGTCTACACGGTGCCCGACCAGACGACGAACTTCTACACGTCCCAGATCCTGCAGCAGACGCTCGCGCGCATCGGCATTCGCCTCGAGCTGCGCCTCGTGAGCTGGCCGGCGTACCTCGCGCTCACGCAGCGCGCGGGCAGCTCCGCGTTCCACCCACAGGGCAACACGGAGGACTACGCCGACCCGAGCGCGTTCTTCGACATGCTGTTCACCACGTCGTCGATCCGCGACGAGGGCTCGGCGAACACGGCGTTCTACTCGAACCCGCGCTTCGACGATCGGGTGGGCCGCGCGCGGCACGAGATGAACCCCGTCGCGCGGCGCGCGCTCTACCGTGATGCGGGGGAGCTGCTCTGCGACGAGGCCCCGTGGGCGTTCGCATGGGGGCTGCACGACTTCGTGATCCGGCAGCCCTACGTCCGCGGCTTCGCGGCCCACCCCGTGTGGCCTCTCGACGTGCGTACGGTGTGGCTCGACCGCCCCGACGAGGCGGGGCGCGTGCTGCGGGGAGGGCTGCGATGACGTGGCTGCTGCGCCGCGTGGGCTGGGCGGTCTTCGTCGTCTGGGCCGTCGTGTCGCTGGCGTTCGTCGTGAACAACCTCGTGCCCGGGGATCCCGCGCGCATGGTCGCCGGTGTGCAGGCGCGCCCCGCCGACGTCGCGCGCATCCGCGAGCAGCTCGGGCTCGGCGCACCGCCGCTGGTGCAGTACGCACGGTTCTGGCGGCGGCTCGTCCACGTGGGGCCGCGCGACGTCGCCAAGGGCGACCCCGTCCACTCGAGCTGCGGAGTGGTCATCGCGCTCGGGCACGAGGCGCTGCACGTCGACCTCGGCCGGAGCTACCAGCTCGGTCAGCCGGTGGTTGACGTCGTTGCGACGCGCCTGCCGAGGACGTTCGCGCTCGCCCTCGCCGGTCTCCTGCTCCAGCTCCTCTTCGGCGTCGCGACCGGCGCGCTCGCGGCGTCCCGCAGGGGGTCGTGGATCGACCGGTGGGTGGTGGGCACGAGCGTGCTGGGCGTCAGCGCGCCGACGTTCCTCATCGCGCTGGTGCTGCAGATCATCTTCGCGCAGACGCTGCGATGGCTTCCGCTCGACGGGTTCGGCAAGACGTTCGCCGACCACGCGCGCTGCCTCGTGCTTCCCGCCCTCACCCTCGGAGTCTACGGCGCGGCGTACTACACGCGCCTGACGCGCGACGAACTGTCGGTGCTGCTGCAGCAGGACTGGATCCGCACCGCGCGCGCGAAGGGACTGCCGCCGCGCGGCGTGCTCCGCCACGCGCTGCGCGCGGCGCTCGTTCCGCTCGTGACGTCGGCCGGCCTGGACTTCGGGGCGCTCATGGGCGGCGCCGTCGTGACCGAGCAGGTCTTCCGGTGGCCCGGCCTCGGCCAGCTCGCGGTCACGGCGATGCTCAACCGCGACGGGCCGCTCATCCTGGCCAGCGTCGTCGTGTCCTCCGTCGCGATCGTGGCGAGCAGCGTGGCGGTCGACGCGCTCCAGCTGCGGCTCGATCCCCGCACGCGGGCGCGAAGCTGACTCCTATTTGTCGGCCTGAACGTGGCACTCGGTGACGCTCGGCGTGTGCGCCACCTTGATGCAGCTCCGGTAGGCGTCGCGCGCGGCCCCCGCATTGCCCGAGGCCTGATAGGCGGCCGCGAGCGTCAGCCATGCGTCGGCGTCGCCCGGGTTGCCACTGACGGCCTCGCGCGCCAGGGCCACGGCCTTCGCCGTGTCGCCGTGAGAGAGCGCGTGGCTCGCCTGGACGGTGAGCGATCCGCCGGGCGGCGCGGCCGCAGCGAGGGGCGCCTCGCCGGCGGGCCCGGGCGGCACGACCGACACGCCACCGAGCGACGGGACCGCGGACACGGCGGGG
>JAJYCT010000240.1 GCA_021778125.1 Myxococcales bacterium | reverse complement strand
TCTGCTTGCGTGCGACTTCATCTATGCGAGCGACAAGGCCAGGCTCGGACAGCCCGAGGTCAACCTCGGCGTCATCCCCGGCTTCGGCGGCACGCAGCGCCTCGCGCGCCGCGTGGGCGAGGCGCGCGCCCGCGAGCTGTGCATGACCGGGGACATGGTCGCCGCCGACGAGGCCCTGCGCATCGGGCTGGTCAACGCCGTGGTGCCTCACGCCGATCTCCTGCCGCGCGTGCGCGACGTCGCGAAGAAGATTGCGAGCAAGGGGCCCCTCGCCATCGCCGCCGCCAAGCGCGTCATCCTGCGCGGGGCCGACGTCCCGCTGCCGACGGCCAACGAACTCGAGGGCGCGGCATTCGCGGCGCTCTTCGGGTCGCACGACCAGCGCGAGGGGATGAAGGCGTTCCTCGAGAAGCGCCCGGCGAAGTTCGAGGGCCGCTAGGCGGCGCCGGCCCTTGCGGCGCCCGCGGGGGCTGCTGATATCCTCGGGCGAGCGTGTCTGCCTCCGCGCTGTCGCCGCCCGAGCCTGCGACGAAGGGCTCCACCATCCGGGAGTTTCTCCTCTGGTACGACCGGCGCTACGGCCACGCCGAGACGGCGCGCCTGGCCGACCGGCTCTCCCCCGAGGCCGCCGTGCTGGTCGATCCCAAGCAGCCTGCGCTCGGGATCCTGGGGGCGAGCTGGTACCCGACGAGCGTGACGCACCCGATGCTCACGCGCGTGGCCGAGCGCATCGGCAACGAGGGGCGCAACTTCGCCATCGAGTCGTGCCGTGAGGTCGTGCCGCGCATGATCGGCGGCGTCTACCGGGCGCTCTTCCGGTCGGTGACGTCGCCCGAGCTCTACGCCCGCCACATCGGCCGACTCTGGCGGCGCCTGCACACCACCGGCGACCGCGCCATGGTCATTCGCGCCCCCGGCGAGGCTCTCAGCGTCGTCGAGAGCTGGCCTGCGCACCACCCGCTCTCGTGCTGGCTCGCCATCTACACGATGACCAACGTCTTCGAGGCGATGGGCTACCAGCGCTGGAGCGTGGAGCGCCTGACGTGCATCGGCCACGGGGCCGCGCGCTGCGAGACGCTGCTACGCTACGGGACGTGACGGCGCGCCGGGGGCTCGCCTCACGCCCCCGCCGGGAACACCATCACGAACCGCCCACCCCCGCCGGGGCTGGCGCCGATCTCGATCTTGCCGTGGCACGCCTCGACGACGCGGCGGACCACGGCGAGGCCGATGCCCGTGCCGGTCGGGCGCGTGGTGTGAAACGGCTCGAGCAGACGCTCGACGTCCTTGTCCGGGAAGCCCGGACCCTGGTCGTCGACGACCAGGGCCGCGCGGTCGCCGCGCGCGAGAGCGGCGACGGTCACGCGGCTGCCCGGGGGCGAGGCCTGCGCCGCGTTGCGCACGACGTTCCAGAGCGCGAGCTGCGTCAGGTCCGGATCGAGCCGCGCCTCCACGTGCGCGGCGGCCGGCGACACGACGATCTCGACCTCGCCCGCCTGCCCGCGGTCGCCCAGCACGGCCACGCTGCGCTCGGCCAGCTCCTGCAGGTCGACCGCGCGGATGCGGGGCGTGAGCGGCCGCCCGAGATCCAGCAGATCGCTCACGAGGCGGTCGAGGCGCTGCGCCTCCTCGCCGATGACACGCAGCAGGTCGTCGCCCACGCCGGCGGGCAGCGACGGCTTCTGCAGCAGCACGCGGGCATTGAGGATCGCCGCGATGGGGTTGCGGACCTCGTGCGCCATCACGGCCGCCGCCTCGCCGAGCGCCGCGAGGCGCTCGCGCTGCACCAGCTCCGTCCGCAGGCGCACGTTCTCGATCGCGCGCGCCACCAGCTCCGCGAACATCTCCATCGCGCCCGCGTGCGCCGGCGTCAGGTCGTCGCCCGTGATGACGAGCGCCCCGTAGGGCGCGCCGCCGACGAAGAGCGGCGCCTGCACCGTGCGCGCCTGGGGCACGCGCTCGCGGAGGTGCTCGCCCGCCTCGCCCGGGTAGGCTGCGGCGACCAGCGGACGGACGTCCTGGAAGAAGGCCGCGCGCCCGTAGTCGAAGTCGGGGTTGAGCTGCCAGAGGATCTCGCGCGGCGGCCGCACGGCGCGGAAGGGATTGGCGGCGCCCGGGTCGCCGGAGGACGAGGTCGACAGCATCGGGCCGTACGCCAGGAGCGGATCGCCGTCGCGCAGCAGCAGCGTCGCGACCGTGAGCCCGCGGGCGCGCAGCACGCCGGCCGCGCGCTCGAGCACCTCCTGCTCGTCGCGGCAGCGCCACAGCTCGCCCGCAGCGCGCCCTAGCCCTTCCGCCGCGTTGCGCGCCGAGGACTCCGCCTCGGCGTCGAGCAGGTAGACGACGTCCTCGCCCGGGACGACCGACGCCTGCCACTCGACGCGGATCGAGCGCGCGTGCCCGACCGCGTCCGTCACGCGGATCCAGAGCTGCCCCTCGGGCCGCTTGCCCTCGCCGTACGACTCGTTCGCCGCGCTGATGAGCGCGACGTCGGGCTCCCGCACGAACTGCCCGATGAGATCCTCGATCGTCCGCCCCACGACGTCCGCGGCGGGCGCGAACATGAAGCGCTCGTACTCGGCGTTGACGGCGACGATGCGCCCCTCGCGCAGCGCGAGCGCCGCGATGGGGAGCGAGTCGAAGGGGACGCCCCGCAGCGCGGCCATGAAGGCCTAGGATAGCAGTCGAAGGCCCCTTGCAAGCGCAGCCGTGAAGTCGGCTGGCCTACCGGGGATGCAGCGGAAGCTCGGGCTGGCGACGGCGGCACCGACAGCGCACGCGCGGACTCGGCGACGCCCGCGAACGACTCGAGCGCGCCGATCGGCGACGGGGGCCCCGGCGGCTCGCTCCACTATGACGGCGCCGTGCCCACCGGCAGAGCGCCGTCGGCCCCGGAACTACCTCTTCCAGGTGTACGGCCAGGACAATGGAACCGTCTGGACGACGAGCCCCGTCGACGCCTCGGTCACGCTCGACTACGCGTTCGCGATCGACCAGACGGAGGTCACCGTGGGCGCGTTCCAGTCGTGGCTCTACGCCGACGCGGGCGTCCCCCAGGACGGGACCTCGCTCGACCCGAACGGTCCGTACAAGAGCCTCATGGTCTGGGACGGCGCGAACTGGAACGGCTACGTCTACGACCCGGAATACCAGGAGTACGCGGGCTACGAGGCGGGCCTGGGCTGCGGCAACCCGGGCCAGAACGTCGGGGCGACGTTCGGCGCGGGCAACCCGCAGTACCCCATGAACTGCGTGAACTGGTTCCAGGCGCAGGCCGGGTCAGGCCCCGATCGACTACGCGGGGCCCGACGGGAGCGGTCTCACGACGTACCAGCGCGACTACATCGGCAGCTCGTACTGGATGGGTGGGGGCGGCAGCTTCCCGGTCTCCCTGTTCTGGGTGAGCCAGCCCGGGGCGCCGTCCGGGACCGGCTACGAGTCGTTCGACGACCAGGGCTTCCGCTGCGCCAAGACGCTGCCCTGACGTCACCGGCCCGTCACGCGCTGCGGTCGGAAGTCGGCAGCGTCTGGCAACGCAACCGACCAGGCGGCCGAGAGAGACCCGACAAACACCTGAATTCTCGACCGAGATCGCGGTCGAGGTCGCTCCCGCGCGGGCGGGTTGCTTCTTGCTTGTGCTACGAGGCGAACGATTCACCCACTCTGAGGAGGAGTGAGGGATGCAAACGCACGACGGACCGCGGGGGGGGTTGTCGATGAGCCGGCATACGCTCGTGTGCCCGCGCTGCGGGAGCGAGGACGTGCGTCGCTCGCGCCGGCGTCGCGTCGAGCACCTCGTGTCGTGGATCGGCGTGCTGCCCTACCGGTGCGACGCGTGCTCGCGGCGCTTCCTGTCGAGCCGCCCGCCCCCGCCGCATGACCCGCCCGCGCACTCGCCGCCTCCCGCCGACCGCGAGTCGACGTCGCCGTAGCCGCGTCAGAACGTCCGGAACGCGGCGATGACGATCCCGAAGCTCGCGGCGACGAACGCCAGGACGGCCGCGGCCACGAACGCCCAGTGCGCCGCGCGCCGCAGCGACGCCTGCGTCGGTCCCTGCGCGCGCGTCGCGCCGACGTAGGCCGCGGCGCCCGCCCACGCGAGCAGGAGCGCGCCGAAGGCCAGGTGCTCCTTGCGCTCGAACAGGTACCCGACGGTGAGCGACCTCTGGAAGATCCCCTGGCGCAGCCGGTCGCGGTACGCCGGGTAGATGACGGCGCCCACGGCGAAGACGGTCGTGACCAGGCCGACCGACAGGCCCACGGCCAGGTGCGCGCGCCGCCTGGTGCGCCGCAGCACGACGGCGGGGTG
The DNA here is from genome assembly GCA_021778125.1 of Myxococcales bacterium. Lineage (GTDB taxonomy): Bacteria > Myxococcota_A > Polyangia > Polyangiales > Polyangiaceae > Palsa-1150. The sequence goes on along the minus strand of JAJYCT010000240.1, from coordinate 4,598 downwards.
CACGAGCGCGATGGCGGCGAGCCACCCGAGGTGCCCGTGGATCCGCTCGGCGATGCGCAGGGGGTCGATGTCGACCATCCCCGGCAGCCTAGGAGCCCGCGCTCGAATAGCACAGGCTCTCGTCGCCGCGCTGGCCCGACCTGCCCGCCGGTCGTCGGCACTCCTCGTGAATGCAAGGGCCCTCGGAACGCAAAAACCCGCCCCGGTGGGACAGCCTGGCGCAAAGGAGGCCCGGATGATGACGCAGCATGGGACAGGTTGCCTCGGTGCCCCGGACGGAGCGGCGGCACAGCTGCTACGAAAGGGGACCGGCATGAGCGACGGCGACAAGGCCTCGAGCACGGCCAGCACGGCGGGCGGCGCCCACATCCTGCTCTTCGAGGACGACGAGAACCTGGCCTCGCTGCTGGCGCGCGTCCTGCGCACCGAGGGCTACCAGGTCGACGTCCACGACAACGCGAACGAGGTCCCGCCGGCGCCGCGCCTCGCTGGCTACGACGTCGTGCTCAGCGACATCCATCTCGCCGACGACACGAACGGCCACGAGGTGCTCCGGCGCGTGCGCGAGGGCGCGCCGGCGACGCCCGTCATCCTGATGACCGCGTACGCCGACATCGAGGGCGCGATGAACGCCGTCGGCGAGGGCGCGTACGACTACCTCGCCAAGCCCATCGAGCCGACGGAGCTCAAGCGCATGGTCGGCGAGGCGATCGCGCGCCGCAAGCTCGCCGCCTCCGAGCCGGAGGTCCTCACGCGCAAGGACGCGCAGGCCGAGGCACAGATCGTCGGCACGACGTCGGCGATGCTCACGGTCTACAAGACCGTGGCGCACGTCGCGCCCACGACCGCGACGGTGCTCATCGTCGGCGAGAGCGGCACGGGCAAGGAGCTCGTCGCGCGCGCCATCCACGCCAAGAGCCCGCGCGCCGCGCGCCCGTTCGTCGCGATCAACTGCGGGGCCCTGCCCGAGTCGATCCTCGAGAGTGAGCTCTTCGGCCACGAGCGCGGCAGCTTCACCGGCGCCAGCGCGATGAAGCGCGGCCTGTTCGAGGAGGCCAAGGGCGGCACGCTCTTCCTCGACGAGATCGGCGAGATCGGCCCCAAGATGCAGGTGCAGCTGCTGCGCGTGCTGCAGGAGGGCGAGATCCGGCGCGTCGGCGCGGCCGAGACGGTCAAGGTCGACGTCCGCGTCGTGGCCGCGACCAACCGAGACCTCAAGGACGAAGTCGCCGCGGGTCGCTTCCGCGAGGACCTGTTCTTCCGCCTTCAGGTCGTCACCGTGCACGTCCCCGCGCTGCGCGAGCGCCGCGGCGACGTCGCGCTGCTCATCAAGCACTTCATCGCCCGCCACGCCGAGCGCCTCGGCCGGCCCGCGCCGCGCGTCGCGCCGGAGGTCTTCGACGTGCTCGAGGCGTACGCGTTCCCGGGCAACGTCCGCGAGCTGTCGCACCTGCTCGAGCGCGCGATGCTCCTGGCGCGCGAGGGCGTCATCACCGCGAGCGACCTGCCGCCCGAGGTGACCGGCGCGCACGCCGAGCAGATGGCCGCGGGCGGCGCGATGGGCACGCTCGCCGACGACTGGCCGACGCTGCAGGCGCTCGAGCGCCGCTACATCGACCGGGTCCTGTCGCGCACCGGCGGCAACAAGACGCGCGCCGCCGAGGTGCTCGGCATCGACCGGCGCACGCTCAACCGGATGTTCGCGCGCGAGCGCGCGGCCGAGACGGGCAAGCCGCTGAGCGACGAGGAGCTCGACGCGCTCGAGCGCGACGAGGACTGATCCGCTCGCCGGAGGACGCGCCCCCCCCCCCGCTCCTCCGGCGGAGGTCGAGGCGCCGAGGAAGCCCGCCCGGCGAGGGCTACGCGCGCGTGACGTACTCGATGACCGGATCGCGCGCCCGCGCGACGGCGTCGAGGTTGGCGATGGCGAGCCGCCCGAGCTGGTGCAGGTACTCGACGTGCGCGCCCGCCTCGTCGAGCGCGAGGATGCGCCCGTAGCCCTCCTGCTCGCCGAACATCGCGTAGGCGACCTGCGCCACCGTCCGCGGCGACGCGCACAGCGCCGCGACGTGCGCGAGCCGCTCGCGGTGGAAGTCGGCGATGGCGTCGATGCGGCCGTAGAGGTCGCGGATGGGCTCCTCGTGCCCGCCGAGGGCAAGCGTGATGCCCTGGAGGCAGCGGATCTTGGCGAGGCTGTGGAAGTAGTGCTCGAGCCCCGCGAACGGCGTGATCGCCTGCGGGAACTGGTGGGGCGTGATGCGCGCGAGCACGTGGTCGCTCGTGAGCAGGACGTCGTGCACCTGCAGGCACACCAGGCCCGGGCAGTGCCCCGGCACGTGGTGGACGCGGTAGCCGGGGCCCACGGCGTCGCCGTCGCGCAGCACGACGTCGACCTCCTGCGCGCGGAAGGCGCTCTTGGCCGACGCGTAGAGCTCGAGCAGACACGTGCGCTCGTCGTCGGGCACGCCGGCGCGGCGCCAGAAGACGTCGACGTCCTTGGACGCGATGACGATGCGCTCGGCGAAGCAGGAGAGCACGCGCGCGTCGAGCTCGTGCACGGCGAGGCGGGCGCCCGTCTGCTCCTTGAGCCGGTTGGCGCCGCCGAAGTGGTCGAAGTGCGCGTGCGAGACCAGGCACGTGTCGAGCGCCTCGAGGCGCACATCCTCGCCGAAGACGGCGCCCAGAACGGCGAAGCCGAGCGCGAGATCGCGGCGCGAGCTCTCGGCGCCCGAGCCGCAGTCGAGCATGAGGCGGCTGCCCTCCTCAAGCACGACGTAGACGTTGTTGACGTGGTGCGGGAACGTCTCGACGCTGAGCGCGTAGACGCGCGCGCCGCCCGACGAGACGAAGCGCTGGGTGCCGGCGACACCGTGCTCGGCGGCGTAGGCCGCGCGGTCCCCGGCGCGTCCGCTCTCGATCGCGCGGCCGAGCTGCTCGAAGCGGGCCATGGCGCCCAGGGCGGCGACGTCGGCCTCGGCATCGGCCAGGCGGCGCATAGCGTCCGGCCAGTCGAGGTGCAAGCCCTCTCCCTCCAGGATCTCCGGGGACAGAAGCCCCCCCTCGGCACGGCGCAGGAGCCATTCTATCTTCTTGCGCGTCTTGGAAGGGACCCTGGGCATGTCGACGGATCGATCTTGGGCCACCTTGCGCTTGCCGGCCAGCGTTGTCCACGTCCCCGAGGTCAAGCAGGAGACCGACTACAGCTGCGGCGCGGCCGCGGCGCTGTCCGTCCTGCGCCTGTGGCGGCCCGCCGACTTCGCGCGCACGACCGAGCAGGAGCTGTACACGCCGCTGCACACGACGCCGGCCGGCGGCACAGAGCCCGAGCCGATCACCGAGTACCTGCGGTCGGTCGCCGGCCTCGACGCGCGCTACGTGCACGGCGACGTGACGCTCACGCAGCTCGAGCGCGCGGTCGACGCGGGCGAGCCGCCCATCCTCGACCTGCAGGCCTGGCGCGACGCGCCCGAGCCGTGGCGCGAGGTGTGGGACGCGGGGCACTACGTGATCCTCGTGGGCTACGACGCGACGGACCTCTACGTGATGGACCCGAGTGTGCTGACCCGCGGGGCGTACGCGCACTTTCCGCGCGCCGAGCTCGACGAGCGCTGGCACGACGTGGCGGGCGAGCACAACGCGCGCCTCGAGCGGATGACGATCTTCGTGCGCGGCGCCGGGCCGCGCTGGGCCCCGGGCGGCGATCCGCCCCGGACGGCGGTGCGGCTCGGATGAGGGCGCGCGCGCGATGAGCGACCTGCTCTCCACCGTGGTCGCGCAGCCGACGGCGGTCGCGACGCTGCGGCGCGCGCTCGCGTCGGGGCGCGTGCACCACGCGTACCTCTTCGACGGTCCCGGGGGCGTCGGCAAGGAGCGCGCGGCGTTCGGCCTGGCGCAGGCGCTCGTGTGCGAGCGGCGCGCCGAGGGGCAGGCCGAGGCCTGCGGCGCGTGCAGCGCGTGCGCGCGCGCCGTCCTGCGCGAGGGCGAGAAGCGCCCGCGCCACCCCGACGTCGTCGTGCTCGAGCGAGGCCTGCACGATCCGCAGACGATCGGCCGCAAGACCGAGGAGACGCAGGACCTGAGCATCGATCAGGTGCGCACGCTGGTGCTCGCGCGCGCGGCGTTCCCACCGCACGAGGGGCGGGCCAAGGTGTTCCTCGTGCGGCGCGCCGAGGAGCTGAGCGTCTCGGCGGCCAACGCGCTGCTCAAGACGCTCGAGGAGCCCGGCGCGCGCACGCACTTTGTGCTGATGTCGGCGACGCCCGACGCGCTCCTGCCGACCATCCGCTCGCGCGCGCTGCGCGTGCGCTTCGGCGCGCTGCCCGACGGCGTGGTGGCCGATCTGCTGGCGGCGCGGGGCACGCCGCGCGCCGAGGCCGAGGCGATCGCGCGCCTGTCCGGTGGGAGCATGGCGACGGCGACGGCGCTGGCGGATCCCGACGCGAGCTCCGCGCGCGAGGCGTTCGTGGCGCGCGCGCTCGAGGCGATCGCGTCGCCCGACGTGGGCGCGGCGCTCGACCTCGCGGCGGAGGTCAAGGGGGGGCAGCGCGACGATCTCGCGCGCCACCTCGAGGCGCTCGCCGCGGCGCTGGCGGCCCAGG
>JAJYCT010000239.1 GCA_021778125.1 Myxococcales bacterium | reverse complement strand
CGGCCACCGCGGCGTCCACGCCGTGGGCCGCCTCTGCGGCGGCGGGGTCCTCGATGCGCAGGGTGCGAACGCCCGCCCCGGCCAGGTACCGCGCCGCGACCTCCGCGCCGAGCCCCCCGCCCGGCACGTCGACGATGGCGCGCGCGATGCGCGCCTGCCCCGCGGGGCCGACGTCGGCGAGGCGCGCTTGACGACCGTGGCGCTCCATCGGCGGCGCGCCCTCAGCCCCCCGCGATCGCGGGAACGATGCTGATCTGAACCCCCGCCTTGAGCGCCGTCTTGAGACCTTCGAGGAATCGCACGTCCTCTTCGCCGACGTAGATGTTCACGAAGCGGCGCACGCCCTTGGCGTCGAGGAGGCGATCCTTGATGCCGGGGTGCCTGCGCTCGAGGTCATCGATGACCTCGGCGAGGGTGCTGCCCGTGGCCGATACCTCGTCGGCGCCCCCGGTCAGGGTGCGCAGGGGGGTGGGGATTCGCACGATCGTTTCCATGACTCTCCTGTCCCTTCAGCCCGCGCAGGCGGGCGGAACGTACGAGGCCGCGTCGATGCGGCGGATGCGCGGCGAAGGGCCGCAGAGAGGGCAGTCAGCGCGGCGCGAGATGAGGCGGCGCCGCAGGACACCCGTGTGGCCGTCGAAGGTCAACAGCGTTCCGGCGACGTCAACGCCGTCGAGCATCGCCAGCGCCAGATCGGCCTGAGCCGCGGCGATGACGCCGACGACGGGGCCCATGACACCGGCCTCCGCACAGTTGGGCGCGTCCTCGAACGGAACATCCTCGAAGACGCAGCGGTAGCACGGACCCGCGCCCCCACCGACGGCAAGCGCCGTCCCGACCCAGCGCACCGCCGAGGCGTGCACGACGGGCGTGCCCGAGAGGCGGCACGCGTCCGCGACCAGGAACTTGGTCGCGAAGTTGTCGGACCCCTCCAGGACTACGTCCGCCTCGCGCGCCAGCGCCACCGCGCCGTCGGGCAGGACGCGCGCCCGATGCAGCCTCACGTCGAGGCCCGGGGCGCGCGCCCGGAGCGCCCGCGCGGCGGCATCGAGCTTCGCGGTTCCCACGTCTGCCTCGTGGAAGAGGATCTGCCGGTGCAGGTTCGTCACGTCGACCACGTCGTCGTCGCAGAGCGTGATCCTCGCGACGCCGGCGGTGGCCAGGGCGAGCAGCGCGGGGCAGCCGAGACCGCCGACGCCCACGACGAGCACCCGGGCGTCACCCCTCACGGAAGTACTCCTCAAGGCTGAAGTAGCGCTCCCCGGTGTCGCAGAGGACCGTGATCACGTTCTTGCCCGGACCGAGCTGCCGCGCGACGTCGAGCGCGACGTGGACCGCCGCGCCCGAGCTCACGCCGACCAGGAGCCCCTCGCGCCGGGCGAGGGCGACCTTGGTGGCCCACGCGTCGGCGTCGGTCACGGTGCGGACCTCGTCGACAACGCGCGCGTCGTAGTTGCGCGGGATGAAGCCGGCCGCGAGGCCCTGGATCTTGGTCGGCCCGCGCTCGCCGCGCGAGATCGTGGCGCACGCTTCGGGCTCGACGGCGAGGATGCGCGGCGCCGGCTCGAGCTCGCGACGAAGGACGGAGCCGACGCCGCTGATGGTCCCGCCGGTCCCGACCCCGACGATGAAGGCGTCGATCGAGAGGCCCTCCATCGCCTCGAGGATCTCGGCGGCGGTCGTGTCGGCGTGCGCGCGGGGGTTCGCCTCGTTGTCGAACTGCTGGGGCATGAAGGCGCCGGGGGTCACCGCGGCGAGCTCACGCGCCCGGGCGACCGCGCCCTCCATCTGCCCTTGCTCGGGCGTCAGGACGACCTCGGCGCCGAAGGCCTCGAGGAGCTGCCTCCGCTCGAGCGTCATGCTCTCGGGCATCGTCAGGATGCAGCGGTAGCCGCGCACGGCGCACGCCATCGCCAGGCCGATGCCCGTGTTGCCGCTCGTCGGCTCGATGACGACTCCCCCCGACCGCAACGCGCCCGAGGCCTCCGCCTCGGCGATCATCGCCTGGCAGATGCGGTCCTTGACCGAGCCGCCCGGGTTCGCGAGCTCCACCTTCCCCCAGACGGCGGCGCGGGGGCCCTCCCGGAGGTTGCGAATGGCCACGAGGGGCGTGCCGCCGATGAGGTCGAGGACGCTTTCGACGAGCCGGGGCGGCGCGGAGGGCGGCATCGCGGACCAAGGTGTCTAGCACAGCGCCAGCGTGGGCTGCCGCGCCGTGTCACGGCCGGAAATGGCTGAGAAACGGCGAGATCGGCCGCGGCGCGCGCTCGCTCCCCCCGGGGACGGCCGGCCGCGTCTTGGTCTACCCTTGCCCCCATGCTCGGCTCCCCCGAGGCGCAGGCCATCCACGCCGAGTACCCGGCGATCGACCTGCACGCCGACACGCTCATGTGGTCGCGCTGGTTCGGCTACGACCTTCACCGGTCCCACGAGCCGCCGCTTCCGTGCGGGGCGTGGGCGGGGCACGTCGACCTGCCGCGGATGCGCGAGGGCGGCATGGGCGCGCAGTTCTTCGGACTGGTCTCGCTGCCCGTCGTCCGCGGGACCCGCGGCCTCGCGCGCGTCATCCACGAGCAGATCGACGAGCTCGACGCCGCGATCGCGCGGCACCCGGCCGCGATGCGCCTGGTGCGCAAGGCCGCGGAAGTCGAGGCGTGCCGCGCCGCGGGGACGCTGGGCGCCCTGCTGGGCATCGAGGGCGCGCACTCGCTCGAGGGCAACCTGGACAACCTCGACACGTTCGCTGCGCGCGGCGTGCGCTACCTGGGCTTTCTGCACTTCAGCGCCAACGAGGCCGGCTTCCCCGCGTACGGACGGGGGCGCAGCGACGAGCAGGGGCTCACGCCCTGGGGCCGGCAGCTCTTCGAGCGCTGCGAGCACCTCGGGGTCATCGTCGACCTGGCCCACATCAACCGGCGCGGGTTCATGGAGGCCTGCGCGATGGCCACGCGCCCGCCGATCGTGAGCCACACCGGCGTGCTCGGCGCGTTCGAGCACTGGCGCAACATCGACGACACGCAACTGCGCGCGGTGGCCGACCGGGGCGGGTGCATCGGCGTCATCTTCGCACCCCGCTTCCTCGGCGCGCACGGGATCGACGCGGTCGTGCACCACATGAAGCACATCCTCGACGTGGTCGGCGAGGACGGGCCGGCGCTAGGCAGCGACTGGGACGGGATGATCCTGCCGACGCGGGGCCTCGCCGATCCCCGCGGCCTGCCCCTCCTCACCGATGCCCTGCTGGCGGCGGGCGTGAGCGAGCACACCATCGGCAAGATCCTGCGTGGCAACGTGATGCGCGTACTCGAGGCCGCCTGACCGCCCGGTCACTCGGCCTGGACCTCGTCGACCTGAAGACCCCGGGCGGCCAGGCGCCGCGCAATGCGGCGCCGCCACGCCTCGAGATCGACGCCGGCGGGGGCCCGCAGGTGCACCCTGACCCGCCCCTCCTCGGACTCGACGAGCAGCTCGGCGCGCGCGAGCGCGCCCGCGCCGAGCTCCAGGCGCACCGTTCCCCGCCGCCCCTCGCGCGACCACGCGACGCGGCGGACCAGCGCGGGCAACAGCTCGTCGATGGAGGTGCGGGCGGCCACCTGCGCAGCCTCCGGGGACGGGCTTGGCAGCGGCTGGGGCGTCGGAGGAGGGGCGAGCTGAGCCGCCTGTCGAGCCGCCGGGTTGAGGGGATCATCTGCAGGCGCCTGCCTGCGGCGCTCCAGAGTATGTTTGTGGTGGCCCGGCTCGGCCGTTGCTGCGCTGGGCTCGGCCGCCGGACGCCCGGGATGTCGAGGGGGGGGATGCGCCCCGAGGAGGGCGCCGAAGACCTTTGAAGAGGCCTTTGGAACCGGGGACTTGAGCGGTGGAAGCTGCAGCAAGATCGGCAGGAGGTGCGCGCCGGGGGCTCTCATGCCCCCCTATCGGGCGAACCCTCGCCGAGTTGCGGGCTCGGGGCCCCCTCCTTGACCCTTGGTTCGCCTCCGCTAGTTTCGTCCTTGGGCTCCGCCGTCGCGGGGAGGCCCCGCGCACAAGGTAGGCTCAGTGACCGGTGGTCCAGGGGGATTCGTCGTAGAGGTCGTGGGGGCGACGCTGGTGACGGCCGTCGGATCGCTGTTCGCCGCGGCGGACGCCGCGATGAACGAGATCCCGAGCGGTCGCATGCTGGCCCTCGCCTCCGACGCGACCTCGTCGGGCGCGGCGTTTCGGCGCTTCACAGCCGACCCTCCCCGCGTCCTGTCGCGCTGGCTGGTCGGCCGGGTCGTGGCCCTCAGCATCGCCACGGTATTGCTCGCCGAGGCCGCGCGGGGGCTCGGGCGCTGGGCGCTGCTTCTGGCGGTGCTGGGCATCGTGCTGCTGTACGGCACGTTCGCGGTCGCGCTCGGCGCGCTCGCTCGCCGCCGGCCCGAGCCGGTGGGAGCCCTGGCGCTACGTTTCCTACACCCGATTGAGTGGCTGCTCGTTCCCCTGGCCGACCCCCTGACCATCGTCGGGCGCGCGGTCGGCCGCCGGGTTCCCGAGTCCCACGTGGTCGACGCGCGGCTCACCGAGACCGAGGTCGAGTGGGCCATCAGCGAGGGCGAGAAATCCGGGGCGATGGCGCGTGAGCCCGCGGAGATGATCCGCAACGTCCTCGACTTCAAGGATCTCACGGCGCGCGAGGTCATGGTTCCCCGCGCCAAGATCGAGGGCATCGAGGCCTCGACGCCGCTCTCCGAGGTCGTCGCGCTGGCCGCCCAGGAGAAGCACTCGCGCTACCCCGTCTACCGCGAGAACCTCGACAACATCATCGGCCAGCTCTACGTGAAGGATCTCTTTGCCGTCGTACGCGACGGCGGCCTGGCGACCAGGAAGCTCGAGGACATCATCCGCACGCCGGTGATGTTCGTGACCGAGAGCCAGCCCGCAGCGAAGATCCTGCAGGACATGCGCTCCCGGCGGCTGCACATGGCCATCGTCAGCGACGAGTTCGGCGGCACCGCGGGGCTCGTCACGCTCGAGGACATCCTCGAGGAGATCGTCGGCGATATCCGGGACGAAAAGGATCAGGAGGCGCCCATCCAGGCGATGGGCGACGGGAGCGTCGTCGTCGACGCCTCGCTGTCGATCACCGACCTGGAGCACGCCCTGGGCAAGTCGCTGCCGGCCGACCGCGACTACGAGTCCATCGGGGGCCTCGTCGTTAGCCGCGCCGGGCGCGTGCCCACCGTGGGCGCCACCGTCCGCATCGACGGCCTACGGCTCATCGTTCGCGAAGCCGACGAGAAGCGCGTCGTCAAGGTCGAGATCGTCCCCGACCGCCGCCGCCCGGCACCCGCCGAATGAGCCGCCGGCCCTCCGAGGCCCGGGTGGTACGCCTGGACGCCACCGACGCCGCCGTCGACGACCCCGTGGCGATCGCCGCGCAGCTCCCCGATCCCGTCGACCTGCCCGCGGGCAGCGCGGTCGTCGTCGAGGCCACGGCGACCCAGCGCCGGGGGCTACTGCGGCGCGTGCTCGGCGACCGGAGCGTACCCGTGGCGCGGGCCGTGCGGTGCACCGCCCTGCTGGGGCGCGGCTACGTTGACATTGGCTCCGACGGCGACGCGGCCTGGGGCGTCGCCCCGCGCGAGCCGCGCTCGCCTAGTTGATCTTGTTGAGCGCGTCCGCGATCTTCGCGGCCTGGTCGGAAAGACCGGGCTTCACGTTGGGATCTTCGTCGCCGCCCTTCTGGCCCTGAATGTCGTCGATGAGCGAGTTCATGCTCGACAGCAGCTGCGTCTCGGCGCCCTTCACGGGGCTCGGGCAAACCTTGTCGAACGAGGTCGGGATAACCGGGATGACGGCGCCATCCTTGGGGATCTTGGGATCCTGAAGCATCGGTAGCTTCACGTTGCCCGAGCCGATCGGGTTCATGAACGTCAGCTCCTTGGGGAGCTGGTCGTCCGGCTTGATCGGGGTGACCAGCGAGGCCAGGCGGGTGGCGCCGCCGGGGGTGTCCTTGTCGACGACGACGACGAGCGTTACCGGCTCGCCCTTACCCGACATCGCCAGGTCGTCGGTGATCTGCTGCTTGAGCTTGGGACTGCTGAGCAGCGAGACGACGAGGTCCTTCTTGTTGTTGAGCGCCTGGACGCGCGTGATGAAGTCCATGAGCGACTTCAGCGCCTCGGCGGGCACGCCCGAGAAGCGCCGCCCGAAGAGCTTGTCGCCGCCAAAGTCGACGTTCATCTCGCTCAGCTGCTTGCCCAGGTCGGCCGGGTACTTCTTTTCGCCAAGGAGCGACTTCCCCCCCTCGGAGAGCTTGTCCTTCATCTTGTCAAGCGAGTCCTTTGCCCTGAGCAGGTCCGCCGCGAGGTCGTGCGCGTCCTGCGTGCTCTTCTTGCGATCGGCGCCCTGCTGCGAGGCGGTGCCGCCCACGTAGCCGATGAGGCCAAGGATGACGGCGAGGACGGCGCCACCGAGGAAGCCCTGCTTGCGGGCAGCGGTGCGGGCCTGCTGGACGGCCAGCTCGTCGACCTCGATGCGCTGCGCCTGCGCAGCCGCAGGCGCCCGCGTGGGCGTGAACGGCTTGGCCACCGCGGCGAGCGGGTTGTTCGGATCGATCGCAGTCGGAGCCGTAGATAGAGGCGGGCGCGGGATGCCCGAGGGCGGCGGGACCGACGGCGGCGGTACGGGGGCGCCGGGGGCCGGAACCGAGCGCACGGCGGGCGGGGGCGCCGACGGCGACGGCAGCGGAACGCCCGCCATCGGCGGAGGCGGCGTCGCGGCCGCAGGGCCGCCCATCTTCTGCAGACGCGACTTCAGGTCGATCTTCGGTTTCTTGTCTTCCGCCATCTTGCGCGCAGCGACCTTACGTGCCCCGCCGCTTGCGTGTCAACGCGACGAAGGGCGCGCGCCACATGGCGCCCTTTCCTCGTCGCGCAGGTTGACCGTCCCGGGGCGGTCCCCGCATGCTTCCCGGAGCTCGCCCATGCCTCGGTCCGTCCTCGTCGTGGACAACTACGACTCGTTCACCTTCAATCTCGTGCAGTACTTGGGCGAGCTCGGCGCAACGGTCGAGGTCTTCAAGAACGACGCGATCGACGTGGACGGCATCCGCGCCCGCGCCCCCGCCGGCGTTGTCATCTCCCCGGGCCCCTGCACGCCCGACGACGCGGGGGTATCGCTCGAGGTCGTGACTCGCCTCGGCGGGGAGCTGCCCCTGCTCGGCGTGTGCCTGGGCCACCAGGCGATCGGCCAGGCCTTCGGCGGCAAGGTCGTGCGCGCCGGTCGGCTCATGCACGGCAAGACGTCGCCGATCGTGCACGACGGGCGCACGCTCTTCGAGGGCCTCCCCTGCCCGTTCGACGCGACGCGCTACCACTCGCTCGCCGTGGAGCGCGAGTCGCTGCCGGACTGCCTCGAGGTGAGCGCGTGGACCACCGAGGGCGAGATCATGGGCCTGCGCCACCGCACGCGCACCATCGAGGGCGTGCAATTTCACCCCGAGAGCGTGCTGACGCTCGAGGGCAAGCGCCTCGTGGCCAACTGGGTGCGTCGCCTGCGCGGGGGCAAGTGAGCGCGAGCTTCTCCTCGCTCCTCGCGCAACTGCTCGGCGGCGAGCTCGACCCCGCCGGCGTGCGCGAGGCGTTCGACGCCATCCTGGCCGGCGCGTGGACGCCGGTACAGGTGGGGGCCTTCGCCGTGGCGCTGCGCGCACGCGGCGAGACCGCCGAGCAGATCGGCGCGGCCGCCGAGGCGATGCGCGCGGCCATGACGGCCGTCGACCACGGCCTGCCCGTCGTCGTCGACACGTGCGGCACCGGCGGCGACGGCGCGCACACGCTCAACCTGTCGAGCGCTGCGGCCGTCGTGGTCGCGGCATGCGGCGTGCCCGTTGCCAAGCACGGCAACCGGAGCGTTTCGAGCCGCTGCGGGAGCGCCGACGTGGTCGAGGCGCTCGGCATCCCCATCGATCTCGCTCCGGAGCGCCAGGCCGCCGTTCTGCGGGAAGTGGGCATCACCTTCCTCTTTGCCCCTGCGCACCACCCCGCGCTGCGCCACGCCACCAAGGCGCGACGCGAGCTCGGCACGCGCACGATCTTCAACGCGCTCGGGCCGCTCGCGAACCCCGCGCGCGCGACGCACCAGCTTGTGGGTGTCTACGACGACGCGCTGCGCCCGGTCGCCGCACGCGCGCTCGGCCGCCTCGGCGTGCTGCGCGCGTGGGTCGTGCGCGGCGCGGACGGCCTCGACGAGGTGAGCCCGTGCGCCCCCACGCGCGTCAGCGAGCTGCACGAGGACGGCCGCGTCGAGGAGCGCGTCGTCACGCCCGAGGACTTCGGCCTGCCGCGCAGCGCGCGCGAGGCCCTCGCCGGAGGCGACGCCGCGGACAACGCGCGCGCGCTCGCAGCGATCCTGGCCGGCGAGGCCCACCCGGCACGCGACGCCGCGGCAGAGCGGCAGCACGCCGTCGAGCTCGTCGCCGCACTCATCGCCCACCCCGACGCGATCGGAAGCGTGAGCTCATGGCTGCCAATCACGGCCATCGCCGACCCCGGCTGGCGCCTGATCTACGGCACCACCATCGAGCTGGCCGAGCTCGGCGAACCGGTCGACCTAGTCACCGTCGCCTGGACGGCCCGCCAGCACGCGCAGCATGGGCCGGCCCTGCCCACGTTGGACGAGCTGCGCGAGGCCGTCGACACCGGTTGGTACACCTTCGCGACGGTCGCGGCCACCGTCGTGGCCGGCGACCAAGCCCGGCACCTGGCCGACACCGGCGCCCACCAGCTGCACCAGGCCGCCGCCAACCCCGGTGTGCTGATCGGCGACCTCGTCGACACCGGCCACACCATCACCAACGCCCTTCGTCGCACCGCCGCCGCCCTGCCCGTCGACCGTCAGCCCGAGCGGCACCTGGTCGCCCTGCCGCCTCTGCATCGCGTACCGGCGGTGAC
>JAJYCT010000238.1 GCA_021778125.1 Myxococcales bacterium | reverse complement strand
GGTGGTCGCGGAGCGTGGCGAGGCCCTGCTCGCCGTCCTCGGCGGTCAGCACGTCGTAGCCGTCGCGCGAGAGCTGCGCGGAGAGGATCTTCCGCAGGTTCGGCTCGTCGTCGACGATGAGGACCTGCTTGCGCTCGGGGAGCATGCGGGGGGCGATTGTACTCCCTCCGCGCGCCTCCGGGGCGCGCCGATCCGCGCGGCGGGACCTCAGTCGAGCCGGAACGCGGCGCCGAGGCCGGCGGCCAGCTCGTCGGGGGCGATGCGGCCGTCGCGGTCGAGATCGAGCGCGTCGAAGACGGCGTCGGTGCCGCCCCACTCCTCGCGCGTGATGAACCCGTCGCCGTCCATGTCATAGACCTTGAACAGGCGGTGGACGACCTCGCTCTTGGCCGCGACGCGCTCGGGCGCACCGAGGGCGTCGAGGCGCTCGGTGAGCAGCTTCTCGAGCGCGATCATCGCCTTGGTGAAGCCGGAGATGCCCTCCTCGAGCTTCTCGTGCGCCATCGCGTCGGCCGCGTGCATGGCGCGGAACGCCTTCTCGTCCATGGCGATGCGGTCGACCTTCGCGGCGCGCGCCTTGTCCGGATCGAGCCTGCGCGGCAGCGCGTCGTGCGTCCTGGAGAGGTCCTCGAGGTAGTTGGGCGCGATGGTGAGCAGGTCGCACCCGGCCAGCTCCGTGATCTCGCCGACGTTGCGGAAGCTCGCCCCCATGACCTCGGTCTTGTACCCGAAGTGCTTGAAGTAGTTGTAGATGCGGGTGACCGACACGACGCCCGGATCCTCGGCGGCCTCGTAGCCGCTCTTGCCCGTGGACTTCTTGTGCCAGTCGAGGATGCGGCCCACGAACGGCGAGATGAGCGTCACGCCCGCCTCGGCGCACGCGATGGCCTGGTGCAGCCCGAAGAGCAGCGTCAGGTTGCAGTGTATGCCCTCCTTCTCGAGGACCTCGGCGGCGCGGATGCCCTCCCACGTGGAGGCGATCTTGATGAGGACGCGGCTGCGCGTGGCGCCGGCCTTCTCGTACTGCGCGATGAGCGTGCGGGCCTTCTCGATGGTGCCGGCGGTGTCGTAGGACAGGCGCGCGTCGACCTCGGTGGAGACGCGGCCCGAGACGATCTGCAGGATGCGCAGGCCGAACTCGACGCTCAGGCGGTCGACGGCCTTGTGGAGCATCGCCTCGCGGTCGGCGCCGTCCCCCGCCTCCTTCTTCGCCCAGGCGAGCGCGTCGTCGACGACCTGCGCGTACTCCTTCATCTGCGCCGCGGCCATGAGCAGCGACGGGTTGGTCGTCGCGTCGCGCGGCTTGAACTTGCGGATGGCGTTGATGTCGCCGGTGTCGGCGACGACGACGGTCATCTGGGAGAGCTGCTCGAGGAGAGACTGGGCCATGGGGCCGATAGCATTGGCCAGAGGGGCGCGGCGCGCAATGGCCATCCGGACGGGATGCCGGCGGGGGGGGGCGCGCAAGCAACCCCGGCCGCCGGCGCGGGGGGCTGACCTGCGCCCGCTGCGCCCCCCATTGCGCGAAGGCAGTATGCTTGCGGGCGGTCGCCCTCGATGGCTCGCGGGCTCCCTCGCCGCCCTCGCTCGATGCTCGGAAAGACGGAACGTCGCCTCGCGCTCGTGATCCTGCTGACGGCGATCCTGCCGCTCGCGGGCGCGCTCGTGCTCGCGGTGGCGCTGATGGACTACGCGTCGTCGGTGTGGCTGCGCCCGGAGGTCGAGCAGCAGCTCGAGCGGGGCATCGACCTCTACAAAGACTACGTCGGCGTGGTGAAGGACGACATGAAGCACCAGGCCGACGCGATGGCCGGCGACGTGCCGCTGCGCGACGCGGCGTCGCGGCGCGATCCCGCCGCGTGCCGCCGGGCGCTCGACACGCTCTTCCTTCGCTATCCGCAGCTCGTCTCGCTCGCGGTAGAGGACGAGGACGCCCGGCCCCTCGCTCTGCGCGACCGCGGGCGACCGATCGACGAGGCGACCGAGCGCAAGCTCCAGGTGAGCCGCGCGCTCGGCGAGGGCGACGGGGCGTCGACGCTCGTGGCGACGTTCGCGTTCGACCGTCGCTACGAGCGGGAGCTCGAGGAAGCCGGCAAGACGCACGACATGTACGCGCAGCTCGGCAAGGAGCGCGCGCGCGTCTATGCGCCGTACTACGAGGCGTTCGCCGTCATCCTCGGCATCACCGTCTTTCTCACGATCGCGGTGGGGTTCCTGCTCGCGCGCGGCGTGACGGGGCGCATCCGTCCGCTCGCCGGCGCGATCAACGAGGTCGCCGCGGGCAACCTGGACGTGCGCGTTCCGGTGGTGGGCAAGGACGAGCTCACCGACCTGGCGCGCGTCTTCAACCGGATGCTCGGCGAGATGCAGCAGTCGCGCGCGCGCATCGAGTACCTGCAGCGCATCGGCGCGTGGCAGGAGATGGCCCAGCGCCTCGCCCACGAGATCAAGAACCCGCTGACGCCCATCCAGCTCGCGGTGCAGGAGTGCCACCGCAAGTACGGCGGCGAGGATCCCCGCTTCCGCGCCCTGCTCGACACGACGCTCGAGATCGTCGAGGAGGAGGTCGGCACGCTGCGCCGGCTCGTCGGCAACTTCTCGAGCTTCGCCCGCCTGCCTCACGCCGAGCTCGCGGAGGCCGACCTGGGCGACTTCCTGCGCGACTGCAGCGAGCACTTCGGGCACCTGGGCGCCGAGCTCAGCGAGGAGGGCGCCGACGACGTCGTCCTGTCGCCCGACGTGCAGGTGCGCTGGGAGATCCCCGCCGACGCGCCGCGGGTGGCGATCGACAGGCAGATGATGAGGCGCGTGCTCGTGAACCTGGTGCGCAACGCCGTGCAGGCGGTGCGCGCGGCGAACCCGGAGCGCGACGCCCAGCCGCGCGGCCACGTGGTCGTCCGCGCCGTGACGCGCGCCGAGGGCGTGGACCTCGTCGTCGAGGACGACGGCCCGGGCGTGCCGGAGGCCAGCCGCGAGCGCGTGTTCGACCCGTACTTCACGACGAAGGCCGAGGGGACGGGGCTGGGCCTGGCGATCGTGAAGAAGATCGTGGTCGAGCACAACGGCACCATCGCGGCGCGGCCGAGCGAGAGCCTCGGGGGCGCGGCGTTCGTGGTGTCGCTGCCGCAGCCGCACTCGCTGGCGATCGCGGTCGCGAAGGGCGACGGCGCCGACGACCCGCGCCCCTCCACGCGCACCGCCGGGCGCCCGGCCGCCTGAGCGCCGGCGGCGTGCTATCAGGATCGAGCGATGGCCTCGGACCCTCCGCAGTCGACGCTGGGCGCGCTGGCGCTCGTGGTCGGGCTGCTCGCGGGCTTCGCGGTGCTGCCGCGCCTGTTCCACCACGAGATCAAGGACGCGCCGGACTTCTCGCTGCCGGTCGTGGCCAACGGCGCGCAGCTCGGCGAGGGCAAGTCCAAGGTCACGCTGAGCGAGCTGCGCGGCAGCGCGGTGCTCCTCGACTTCTGGGCCACGTGGTGCGGGCCATGCCGGGCCGAGGCGCCGATCGTCGACCGCTTCGCGCGGCGGTGGAGGGACAAGGGCGTCGTCGTGGTCGGGGTCAACGAGGACCGTCCCGACGAGGGCGATCCGCGCGCCTTCGCCGCCTCGGCGGGGCTGACGTACCCCATCGTGACCGACAGCGGCGGCCGGGCGATGCGCCAGTTCGACGCCGACGCGCTGCCGACGCTCGTCGTCGTCTCGCGCACGGGCAAGGTGACCGCCGTGCGCACGGGTGTGACCGACGACGCGGAGCTCGAGCGGCTGATCCGTCAGGCGCTCTGAGCGGGCGCCGGCCGGCCCCTCTACGGCGACCTCGCGCGCAGCGCGACGAACGTGCGAGCCCCCGAGGGCTCATGGACGGCGACCTCCACGTCGGCGTCGAACGTCTCCGCCAGGCGAGGCGGCGTGAGCACCTCGCCCGGCGCGCCCTGCGCGACCACCCGCCCCGCGCGCAGCAGCACCACGTGCGAGGCCACGCGCGCGGCGGCGTCGAGGTCGTGCATCGCGACCAGGCACGCCACGCCGTCGCGGGCGGCGACGTCGGCGAGCAGGTCGTGCAGCTCGAGCCGGTGGCGGATGTCGAGGAACGCCGCTGGCTCGTCGAGGACGAGCAGGCGCGGGCGCTGCGCGAGCGCGCGCGCGATCGCGACCCGCCGCTGCTCGCCGCCGCTCAGCGTCTCGACCGTGCGATCGACCACGGCGCGCAGATCGCAGCGGGCGAGCGCCTCGTCGACGACGGCGACGTCCTCGGGTCGAGCGCGCATCCAGCCGTCCTGGTGGGGCGCCCGCCCCATGGCGACCACGTCGCGCACCCGGAACCCTTCGGCCACGCGCTCGCTCTGCGGGACGAGGGCCACCCGACGCGCCAGCTCCCGGCGGTCGAGCCGCGTCACGTCGTGCCCTCCCACCCCGACCGTACCGGCCGACGGCGGCAGCAGGCCCGCGACGAGGCGCAGCAGCGTCGACTTGCCCGCCCCGTTCGCGCCCAGGACGGCGACGACCTCGCCTGCACGAACGGCCAGGGTCACGCCCTCGAGCGCCAGCGCGGCCCCCGCCCGCGCCTCGTACCTGGCGCTGACGTTCACGAGCTCTGCGACGATGGTGCCCGGCCTCGCTTCTCCCACGATTGACTCTGCGCGTTAGTGTATCCTGACGTGGCAAGCGCCGCCGCCTCCGGGAGCGCGCTCGCAGGAGAGCAATCCGTGGACTCCAAGCCCGAGCCGGTGGCCCCGCCCCCCGAGCATGCGCACCGCATCATCAAGCGGTACTCGAACCGGAAGCTCTACGACACCAAGGACAGCCGCTACGTGACGCTCTTGCAGATCGCGGAGATGGTCCGCAGCGGCGAAGAGGTCCAGATCATCGACAACAACACCAAGGAAGATCTGACCGAAGTCACGCTGGCGCAGATCATCTACGAGGAGCAGAAGACTCACTCGCGCAACGTCCCGCTCCAGACGCTCAAGGAGCTCATTCACGCTCGAACCGAGAAGGTCCTGGCCGACCTGCGGGAGGGCCCCATCGGCAGGCTCATTCCCGGGCCCAAGCCGGGGGAGGAGAAGGTCGAAGTGCCCGCCAAGGATTCGAAGCCCACCCTCGTGGACCAGGCCAAGGAGAAGCTCGAGGAGGTGCAGCACAACCTCGACGAGCGGGTCCGCACCATCCTGTCGAGCTTCCGCCCGTTCCAGCAGCTCCAGCTGGAGGTCAAGCGCCTGAACGAGCGTATAGAAGAGCTCGAGCGGCGCCTGAAGGGCGGGCCCCCGAACGGGGCCTGAGGGGCCGCACATGAAGGTCGGCGTACCACCTGCACGCCGAGGAACGGGCGCTGTTTCGAGGTCGTGGCTAAAGGAAGGAATACGCGGCGCGGCCGCGTGTTCGACCTAGTGGAATCGCACAGATGGCTTCCTCCCTACCGGACCCGCGGCACGATCCCTTCGCCGAAGAGGCGCTGACGCACCTGGACGCCATGTACGGCGTCGCCTGCAAGCTGACGCGCAACCCGACCGAGGCCGAAGACCTCGTGCAGGACGCGTTCGTGAAGGCCATGCGGGCGCGGAGCCAGTTCCACGCCGGCACCAACCTCAAGGCGTGGCTGTTCCGCATCCTGACCAACACGTTCATCAACAAGTACCGCCGCGGCGGGCTCGAACGGTCGGTGCTCGACGGACCGGACGCCGATCCGCTCGCCGACGGCTGGGTGAGCGCCAGCACGATGCGCCAGCTGCGCGATCCCGAGATGCTCGCGCTGATGCCGATCGTCGAGGGCGAGATCCAGCGCGCCCTCGACGCCCTGCCCGCCGAGTTCCGCCTCGCCGTCGTCCTCTGCGACGTCGAGGAGTTCTCCTACGAGGAGATCGCGCAGATCATGGGGTGCCCGATCGGCACCGTGATGAGCCGCCTGCACCGCGGGCGCAAGCTGCTGCAGCGAGCCCTCTACAACCACGCCCTGGCCCTCGGGATCGTCAAGGGCGAGGAGCACCCCGGAGCGGGCAGCGACGAGACGAAGGAGAGCACGAAGACGGCCAACCTCGCCGAGTACCGGGCCCGGAAGCGGAGTGTGGGATGAGCCATCACTCCTGTCGCGATCACTCCCGCATGCTCTCGTCGTACCTCGACGGAGAGCTCGAGGCCGGGAAGCTCATCGAGATCGACGAGCACGTGGGGAGCTGCGAGAAGTGCCGCGAGGAGACGCAGCTGCTCCGCGCGATGCGCGGCTCGCTCAAGCGCGTCGTGCGTTCGTCCGCCCCCGCCGGTCTGCGCGAGCGCATCGGCGTCGCCATGACCGCCGAGCAGAAGCGCGAGGACGCGCGGAGCGAGAGCGAGGACGCGGCGCTCGGGGGGTCGGTCCCGGTGGTGAGCGTGGCGTCGTGGCGGACGATGGTGCCGCTCGCGACAGCGGCGGCGCTGGCCCTGTTCTGGGGCGCGGCGACGCGGGGTCCGCAGGCCGGGTCGTACGAGGCGCGCGCGGGCTTCGGAGACGATCTGCTCGCGCAGTTCGTGGCGGACCACGCCTCGCCGCTGCCGCCCGAGGCGCGCGACGCCGACGCGGTCCGGGGCCTCGAGCGCTACGTGGGCGTGCCGGTGCGACCGGCCAGCTTCGAGCGCGTCGGCGCGCACCTCGTGGGCGCGCGCGTCGTTCCGATGCAGGCGCAGCGCGCGGCGATGCTCCAGTACGTCGTCGGCACGGGCGAGCACGCCCCGCGCGTCAGCGTGCTGGTGTACGACGCGCAGAAGATCCAGATCGGCGACGCGAACCTCGCGCCGCGCGCCGTCGGAACGGCCGAGGTGCGCGTGGGCAGCGAGCGGGGCTACGCCGTGGCGGCCGCCCAGCGCGCGGGCGTCGGCTACCTCGTCGCGAGCGACCTCGATCCGGACCGCAACGCGCAGCTGGCGGCGGCGGTCTACGACGACCGCTGAAGACCGCCCTCGGCTCGGCTATCCTCCGCCGGGATGCGCCTCGTCTATGTGATGGACCCGATGACCCGGGTCCTGCCCGACAAGGATACGACCTTCGCGTTCCAGCGTGCCGCACAGCGGCGCGGTCACGGGGCCCTGCACTGCGAGCCGAAGGACGTCTACGTCGACGGCGGCGACGTCTGGGCGCGCGTGCGGACGCTCACGGTCAGCGACGCAGCCCCCCACGCGACGCTGGGCGAGCCGCTCGACGTGCGGCTGGCCGACGTCGAGTGCGTCCTCATCCGCAAGGATCCGCCCTTCGACGCGGAGTACCTGTACGTCACGCTGATGCTCGAGAAGCTCCGCGGCCGCACGCTGGTGCTCAACGACCCGCGCGGGCTGCGCGACGCAAACGAGAAGCTCTACACGCTGCACTTCGCGCGGCACATGCCGCGCACGCTGGTCACCTCCGACCGCGATCGCATCCACCGCTTCTTCGCCGAGGTGGGCGTGGGCGTCGTCAAGCCGCTCGACGGCGCGGGCGGCAGCGGCGTGATGGTCGTCGAGCGCGGCGACCGCAACGCGCGCTCGATCGTCGACTACATCACGCACGAGGGGACCCGGCACGCCATGGCGCAGGAGTTCTTGCCCGCCGTGCGGCAAGGCGACAAGCGCGTGCTGCTGCTCGAGGGGCAGATCCTCGGCGCGATCAACCGCATCGCGCGCGACGACGACGTGCGCTCGAACATCCACGCCGGCGGGCGCGTCGAGCCCTGCGAGGTGACGGCACGGGAGCGGGCCGTGGTCGCCGACATGGCCCCTCGCCTCGCGGCCGACGGGCTGGTCTTCGTGGGGCTGGACTTCATCGGCGGCAAGCTCACCGAGGTGAACGTCACGTCTCCGACGGGGATCCAGGAGCTGAGCCGCCACGAGGGACGCGACGTGGCCGAGCAGGTCATCGCGTGGGTCGAGGGCCACGCCGACACGTACCGGCCCGCGCTCCGGAGCATCGCGCCGGGCCCCTAGCGCATGCCGATCACCATCCTGGTCCGGTCGACGCAGGGCGCCGAGTCGCGCCTGACGTTCGACGGCACGCAGCGGGTCGTCCTGGGGCGCGGCGCCGGCTGCGACGTGCGCCTGCCGGATCCGAGCGTCAGCCAGCGGCACGCGACGCTGCGAGCGCAGGGCGCCGACTTCCTCCTCGTCGACGAGGCGAGCACCAACGGCACGTTCGTCGGCGGGGTCCGCATCGCGCCGCGCACCTCGCGGATCGTACGGTCCGGGGACGTGGCGCGCCTCGGGCGCGTGGCGATCGAGCTGCGCATCGACCAGAACGCGATCACCCGCGACGTCGCCGCGGCCACTCGCGATCTCGCGCTCGCGCTCGTGGCGAGCGCCCTCGACGCCGCCGGCGCCGACCCGACCCTCCGTGTGTCGGTCGTCGAGGGAGCCGATCAGGGCGCCGACCTCCCCCTGTCCCAGGAGGGGCGCCCGTACGTGACCGGGCGCGGCGCCGAGTGCGATCTGCCGCTGGCCGACGCGGACGCCTCGCGCGAGCACGCGGCCGTGGTGCGGCGTGGCGCGCTCGTCTTCGTCCGCGATCTGCGCGCGAAGAACGGCACCTGGCTCGCCGACCAGCGCCTGCCCCCGGGCCAGGAGGTGCCGTGGCGGGCGACCCAGATGGTGCGCGTCGGCCGCACCGTGCTCGCGCTGCGCGAGCCCATCGGCGAGGCGCTGGCGCGCATCGAGCAGGCGCCCGACGAGCCGATGCCGGAGGTCGCTGCGAGCGCGGCGTCGGAGACCGCGCCGACGCCAGCCCCTCCTTTCCCTGCCGCGGCGGCGAGCGCGCCGGCCCCGGTCGTGGCCGTGCAGAGCGGCGCGCCCGCTCGCCCGCGGAGGGGCTGGAGCCCCCTCGACCTGCTCGTGATGGCGACCGCGGTTGCGGTGCTCGCGCTGAGCCTCGCGGGCCTCGTGTGGCTCCTGCGCGACTGACCGGGCCCTCAGGCCTTGTCCGCGCCGCCCGTGGAGGGCGCGGCGGGCGGCG
>JAJYCT010000237.1 GCA_021778125.1 Myxococcales bacterium | reverse complement strand
CGGCTCGGGGTCAGCGAGGACCGGGCCCACGTCTCCAGCTGCTGGCGCTCTGCTTCACGGTCTCTCTCGGGCTGCACGCCGGTTGGACGGGGCTGGGCGAGATGGATTCACTACACTAGCCTCGCGGGCCGTGGCCCTCCCCTCCATGACGCTCCCGCGCCGCCCGCCCGGCGGCGGCTTCGGTGCCGCCGACATCGCGCTCGCGGCGCTGGTCGTGCTCGTCGTCGGCCTGATGATCGTGCCGCTGCCGACCTGGGCCCTCGATCTGCTCATCTCCGCCAACCTCTCGGCCGCGGTCGCGATCCTGCTCGTCGTGCTGTACGTCCCCGACGCCATCGGGATCGCGACGTTCCCGACGCTCTTGCTCCTGACGACGCTCTTCCGCCTGGCGCTCAACGTCGCGTCGACGCGCCTCATTCTTCTCCAGGCGAACGCGGGCGAGGTCATCCGGGCGTTCGGCGCGTTTGTCGTCCGCGGCAACTACGTGGTGGGCGCGGTCGTGTTCCTGGTGCTCACGATCATCCAGTTCGTCGTCATCGCGAAGGGCTCCGAGCGCGTCGCCGAGGTCGGCGCGCGCTTCGTGCTCGACGCGATGCCGGGCAAGCAGATGGCGATCGACGCCGAGCTGCGGAGCGGCGCCCTCGACGGCGTCGAGGCCCGGCGACGGCGGCGCCAGCTGCAGCGCGAAAGCCAGTTCTACGGCGCGATGGATGGGGCGATGAAGTTCGTGAAGGGCGACGTCATCGCCTCGCTCGTCATCCTCGTCGTGAACATCCTCGGCGGCCTGGCCATCGGCGTCGGCACCAAGGGGATGGCCGTGACCGACGCGCTCAAGCGCTACGGGCTGCTGACGATCGGCGACGGCCTCGTCACGCAGATCCCGGCGCTCGTGCTCTCGACGGGGGCCGGCGTCCTGGTCACGCGCGTCGCCAGCGAAGAGGCCGACACCCCGCTCGGCCAGGAGCTCGCGCGCCAGCTCCTCGGGGTCCCGAAGGCGCTGCAGATCGCCGGCGCCTTCGTCCTGCTCCTGGCCCTCGTGCCGGGGCTGCCGACGGCCCCGTTCCTGCTCATCGGCGGCGCGCTGCTGGTGGTAGGACGCGCGCGGGCGCGGGCGCAGACGGTGGAGGAGCAGCGCGCCGCGACGGAGCCGACGCCGCGCGAGCGCGTGCGCCCCGGGGGGCGCGAGCCGGCGTTCGTCCCGCTGGTGGTGCCCTGGAGCGTCGAGGTGAGCGAGGACCTCGAGCCGCTACTCGACGCCGAGGGCGGCCTGCGCGCCACGGCGACGGGGCTGCGCGAGCTGCTGTTCGCCGAGCTCGGGGTGCCGCTGCCCACGCCGCGCGTGCGGGCGCGCGCGGGGCGCGGCGAGCGCCTGGTCGTGCTCTCGCTGCAAGAGGTGCCCGCGCGCGCGCTGCCGGTCCCGTCGGACCTGCAAGACGACGCCGTGTCGGCGTGGCTGCGCGACGAGGCGCTCGATCTCCTGCGCGCGCGGGCTGCCGATTTCCTCGGGCTCGCCGAGGTGCAGCGCCTGCTCGACGAGCTCGAGCAGTTCGCCCCCGCGACCGTGCGCAACGTCGTCCCCAAGCCCGTCAGCCTCGTGCTGCTGACGGACGTGCTGCGCCGCCTCGTCGAGGAGCGCGTGAGCATCCGCGACCTCCGGGCGATCCTCGAGGCGCTCTCGACGATCGCGGCGACGGAGAAGGACGCGCTGAACCTGACGGAGTACGTCCGCGCGCAGCTCCGGCGGGCGATCACGTTCCGGCTCACGGCCGGACAGGGAGCGCTCGACGTCGTGCTGCTCGATCCGCTGCTCGAGGACACCGTCCGTCGCGCGATCACGCGCACGGCGGCGGGCGCTTTCCTGGCGCTGCCCCCGCACGCGGCGCGCGACGTGCTCGGGGCGATCCGGCGCGCGCTCGCGTCGGTCCCCGGGGAGCGCCCCGTCTTGCTCACGCAGCCCGACATCCGGCGCTTCGTGCGCAAGCTGGTCGAGGCCGAGATGCCGGACCTGTGGGTCGCGAGCTTCGGCGAGCTTCTGCCCGAGATCGCCCTCAAGCCCGTCGCGCGCGCCGCGCCCACGACCTGAGCGAGGACGCAAGCGCCTCGTGGCCGGCGCCTGGCTGACCCCGCCTTTGCGCTACTCACGCGGGTCGATTCGGATACGCTCGGCGGGTCAACGAGAGGAGACGACCATGAACCAGCCTCCCGGCTACCCGCCCGGTGGCCCGCCTTACCCCGGCCAGCCCGGGTTCCCTCCCGGACAGGCGCCGCAGGCGCCCGCACCCGCGCCGCAGCCGCGGCTCGGAGGCACGCAGCTGATGCCCGGGGCGCCCCCCATGCCCGGCATGCCCGGCGGACCGCCCGGAGCCCCGCCCTACGCGCCACCTCCGCAGGGCGCCCCCTACGGGGCTCCGCCGCAGCCGCCGCCCGCGTACGGACAGCCGCCGCAGCCGGGCTACGGGCAGCCCGGTGCGCCACCTCCCGGCTACGGGCAGCCCGGCGCGCCACCTCCCGGCTACGGGCAGCCCGGCGCGCCTCCCGGTTACGGGCAGCCGCCGCAGGGCTACGGTCCACCCGGCGCGCCCCCACCCGGTCCCTACGGCGCACCGCCTCCGCAGGGCTATCCAATGCAGCAGGCCCAGCCCGGCGCCATGAACCCGTACGCCGCGCCGCAGGCCGCGTACGGCGCGCCGGGCGTGGCGGCTGGGCTCGCCCCCGGAGCGCGAAAGCCGAGCGTGCGCAACGCCATCATGACGATGCTGCTGCCGCTCGCCCTGTACGTCGTCGGGATAATCGTCATGGTCGTCGGCACCATCGTCGCGGCGGCCGCGGATTCGGGCGCGCTCGCAGCGGTCGGGAGCCTGGTCGGCGGCCTGCTGTTCCTGGGGAGCGCCGTCATCGCGCTCATCAGCATGTTCAAGATGCTCTCGGAGCTGAACGGCGTGACGCAGAGCAACACGGTGCAGTGGTGGATGATGCTCATCCCCATCTACAGCATCTACGTCGCCTGGATCATGGTTCCGGCCGAGGTCGCGAAGGCCAAGCAGATGGTGGGCGCGCAGCAACCGCCGCGCGGGATCGTCTTCTACATCTTCCTGTGGATGTACGCGCTCGCCGCCGATCTCAACGACATCGCGCAGGTGATGCCGGGATGACGACGCGAGCCCGCGCGTAGCCGGTCAGCTCCTCCGCGGAGCGAGGCCATCGCGCACCGGGGCCCGCCCTCGAAACAGGGGGGGCATCTCACATTTTCTGCCGCACCATTTTGCGAGGCACGGCGCCGCTGCGCATGAGGATCTGCTTCGCCTCCTGCTGCAGCATCGGGTGCACGCGCTTGGCACCGACGAACATCCCGAGCAGCTGCGGGCTCACCTCGGCCAGCTTGCGCAGCGCCCGGCCGGCGCCCTTCATGTCCCCCACCCCGGCGTAGGAGAACGCGCGCGCGCGCCACATCTGCACGCGCATCTCGCCGAGCTCCGGATCCTCGGGGTTGAACACCTCGAGCAGCTCCACCGCCTTCTTGCCCTGCCCCGTGCGCCCCCACGCCTCGGCCGCCACCGCGGCGAACATGGCGCGCGTCTTCACGTCCTCTTGCTTGCCGAGCTCCATCTTGTCGACGAGCGTCCGCGCGTCCTGGATCTCGCCGAGCTGCAGGTGAATGCTCGCCCGCGTGCAGCGCACCTGGTCGGCCACCGGCGAGAGCTGCTTGGCCAGATCGATGGACTCGAGCGTCGAGAGGGCCTTGCGCGGGTCCTCCTGCATCTCGAGCTGGGCGCGGGCGATGGCCGCCTGCACGTCCGTCTTCTTGAAATCCGTCTCGAGCTTGCGCAGCGCCTCCTTGCGCCCCTCCTCGGTCTGGGAGGCGGAGCGGAGGATCGCGCCGAGCTCGCGGCTCTTGTTCACGTAGCGGACGATCCAGACCCCCGCGCCGAGGGCGACGAGCGTCAGCCCCCCGGCGACGAACAGCGAGATGACGCTCCAGTGCGCGGCGACACCGGCGATGCCCCAGACGACGGCCAGGACGAGCCCGACCCGTACGAAGACGCGCTTGAAGTCGACCGGCGGCTTCTCCAGGGACGCTTCGGCCGGACGGGCCAGGTCCCGGAGCTCCTGCTGCATCGCAGCGACGGACTTCTTCTTTTTCTTCTTCGCAGACGGGATGGTGTCGGCCACGCGTGACGCCGTAGCGCGGCCTCAGGCGGAGCGCAAACCGTACTCGCTAGGCCACCGCGGCCTGCGGGGCGGCCGACCGCTGGGTCTGTGTGTCGTTCAGCTTCACGCTGACGATCTTCGAGACGCCGGCCTCGGGCATCGTCACGCCGTAGAGCACGTCGACCATCTGCATGGTGCGCTTGATGTGCGTGATGAGGATGAACTGCGACTGGTCGGTCATCGAGCGGATGGTCTCGTTGTACCGGGCGACGTTCGCCTCATCGAGGGGGGCGTCGACCTCGTCCAGGATGCAGAACGGCGACGGCTTGATCTGGAAGATTGCGAAGATCAGCGATACCGCCGTGAGCGCCTTCTCGCCGCCACTCATCAGCTCGATCGACGAGAGCTTCTTGCCCGGCGGCTGGGCGATGATGTCGATGCCCGTCTCCAGCACGTCCTCGGGGTTCGTCATGCGCAGCTCGGCGCGCCCGCCGCGGAACATGCGCGGGAAGATCTCGCGGAACTTGTCGTTCACGGCGTCGAACGTCTCCTGGAAGAGGCGCCGGGACTCGCGGTTCATCTGCTGGATGGCCTTGGTCAGATCGGCGAGGGCCTTCTCGAGATCGTCCTTCTGCGTCGTGTAGAACGTGAAGCGCTCCTCGGCCTCGGCGTGCTCGCGCATCGCGTCGAGGTTCACGCTCCCCATACGCTCGAGCAGCTTCGCCAGCTCGTCGATGCGCGCGTGCGAGACCTCGTCCGGTGCCGGCCGCATGTGGTAGTCGCCCACGACGCGAGGGAGGTGCAGGCCGCGGAACTTGTCCGCCACGCCGCCGAGCAGGTGCTCGAGTGCGAGCTGTCGCTCGCGCAGCCCCATCTCGTGCAGGCTCAGCTCCTCGCGCAGCGCCTCGACGCGCAAGCGCAGGTCGCGCAGGGCCCCCTCGCGCTCCTGGAGCCCGCCGCGCAGATGCTCGAACGTCGCCCGGACGCCCGCCAGCTCGTCGGCGGCGGCGCGCGCTCGATCGAGCGCCTCGTACAGCGTGCCCCGGTGGGCCACGAGCTGTGCCGCCGTCTCTCCGAACGTCCGTGCGTTGGCCAGGAGCTCGTCCTCGAGACGACGTGCCCGCTCGGACAGCTCCCCGGCGCTGCGCGCCAGGCGAACGTCGGTACCGCGCGCGGCCGCGAGCTTCTCGCGCGTGCCCGCGATGGCGACCTTGCAGACGGTCACGGCCTGCCGCTGCTCGTCGAGCGCCTGGCGAGCGGCCGCCTGAGCGACCTCGGCCTCGTGCAGCTCGATACCCGCGACCTCGGCGCGCCCGCGCGACTCCTCGAGCACGCGCTCGGCCTCGGCGCGCTCGAAGGATGCCTCCTCGATGGCCCGTGACAGCTCGGCGTCCTCGCTGGCGATGGCCTCGAGCCGCCTCACGATGCCCTCGATCTGCCCCTCGGCCTTCTGAAGGTCCTTCTCGGTCGTCACCAGGGCCAGCTCGCGGGCGTGCGCCTCGTGGCGCGCCTTGTCGAGCGCGGCGCCCGTCTGCGCGAGCTCGGCGCGCGACGCCTGCAGCGCCTCGAGGTGCGCCGTGACCTCGACGTCGAGGCGCGCGATGGCCTCGGACAGCTCGCGCGTCTCGCGCTTGCCGTCGATCATGCCGGCGGCCAGGTCGTCGCCCTGCCCCCCCGACAGGCTGCCGTCCGCGTGGAGGACCGTGCCGCCGAGGGTGACGAGCGTTCCGATCACGCCCGCCGCGCGCAGGCGCATCGCGCACGCCTGGTCGCGAACGACGAGCGCGTCGCCCACGAGCGCCCGGACGAGCGACTCGTCCTCGGACGCGAAGCGCAGCCCGTCGGCCAGCCTCCCGAGCACGTCGTCGTCCACCGGCAGCTCGGCGTGGGCGCCCGCCACGAACGACGCCTTGCGCGGCACGATCGTCGCGCGCCCCTTGCGCCCCTGCCCCAGCTGGTCGAGGAGCTCTGCGCCGCGCGCGAGGTCGTCGACCACGACGTCCTGCAGGCGCGTGCCCAGGATGCCCGCCAGCGCCTGCGTCAGGTCGGCCGGCGCCTCGACGCGATCGGCCACGAGCCCCGCGAGGCACGCGTCGCGCGTGCCGACCAGCGCGCGCGTCCCGGCGCCGACGCCCTCGAGCCGGGCGTGCATCTCCTCGAGCGCGTGGTGGCGCGAGCGCTTCTTGGACAGCTCGCCCTTGGACTCCTCCAGGGCCTTCTCCTGGCCCTGCAGCAGCGCCTTGAGCTCGACGAGGCGCTCCTCGAGGCGCGCCTTCTCCGCGGCGCTCGTAACCCGCCCCTCGCGCAGGTCCTCGAGCGACCGGCCCAGCTCCTCGGCGCGCGCCGCGAGCTCGACGCGCGACATGTCGAGCGACTCGCGCTCGGTGCGCACCTTCTCGAGGCGCCGCCCCATCTCGTCGCGCCGCCGATCGAAGCCCGCGAGCTTGGCCTCGCTGCTGGCGATCTCGGCCTGCGCCGCAGCGATCGCGCGCCGAAGCTCGTGCGCGTGCGCGTCGGCGGACGCGTGAGCCTCCGCGCGCTCGGCGAGCTTGGCGTCCTCCTCGCCGATGCGCAGGTCCTGCTCGGCCTCTTCCTCGGCGAGCGCCGTGACCTGCCCGGCGACCACCTCGCGCTCGGCCGACAGGCGCGCGGCGTGGTCGGCCATCTCGTGCCTCTCGCCCTCGGCCTGCTGCTCGCGGTGCGAGAGCGACGCCAGCCGGTCCTTGGCGCGCTCGATCGCGGCCTCCTCGGCGCGCACGGCGTTGTCGGCGGCGAACGACGCGTTCTGGGCCAGGTCGAGCTTCTGCTCGGCCTCGTGGACCTCGAGGCGCGTCGTCTCCAGCTCGGCCTCGCGGGCCGCGAGCTCACCGCGGACCTGTTCGCTGGCCTCCCCGAGCCGCTCGACCTCGCCCCCCTCGAGCTTCACCCAGCCGACCAGCTCGAGGTAGCGGTGCGAGGCCTCGTGGAGCCGCAGGTCCTCGAGCTCGTTGCGGTAGGCGACGTAGCGCTCGGCCTTGGCGGCCTGGCGCTTGAGCGACGCCAGGTTGCGGTCGATCTCGGCGACGATGTCGCCCACGCGCAGCAGGTTCTGCTGCGTGAGTTCCATCTTCTTCTCGGCCTGCTTCTTCCGGCTCTTGAACTTGGTGATGCCCGCGGCCTCCTCGATGAGCAGGCGGCGGTCCTCGGGCTTGGCGCTCACGATGAGGCCGACCTTGCCCTGCTCGACGATCGAGTAGGCCTTGGTGCCGGCGCCGGTGCCGAGGAAAAGGTCCGTGATATCGCGCAGGCGCACCTGCGTCTTGTTGATGAGGTACTCGCTGTCCCCGGTGCGGTGCAGCCGCCGCGTGACGGCCAGCTCCGCGTATTCCTTGTATTCGAGGGGCATCTCCGCTGGATCGTCGTTCTCGAAGGTGAGCGTGACCTCGGCGAAGTCGTGGCCCGCCCGCGTCTCGCTTCCGTTGAAGATGACGTCTTCCATCGACTTTCCGCGTAGATGGCGCGCGCTCTGCTCGCCCATGCACCAGCGGATGGCGTCGACGATGTTCGACTTGCCGCACCCGTTGGGGCCGACGATGCCGAGGACGTCGTGGTCGAAATGCAGGACGGTGCGGTCGACGAAGGACTTGAAACCGACCAGCTCGAGCTTCTTGATCTTCATCCCAGGGCTCCCGTTCTCGGACCTAATGTCACTTCACATAGGGTCACGAGGCCTTTCCACCTGTATCCCCCTCACCCGTTCAGGACAAGGCCCTTCGTCGAGGCAAGCTCGCGAAAGCTCAGGGGCTGCACTCGTTGGCACTCGACTTGACCAAGTGCCAGCGGGCGCTTAAGTGTCCCGCATGCCGACCTACGAGTACGGTTGCTCGGCCTGCGGGCAGGAGTGGGAAGAGGTCCAGCGGATCACGGACCCGGCCACGGCCGTGTGCCCCAAGTGCGGCAAGCCGGACGCCCATCGCCTCATCAGCGCCGGAACGAACTTCATCCTCAAGGGGGGCGGCTGGTATTCCGACCTCTATTCCTCGGCCAAGAGCGGGGGCAACAAAGCGTCCGCGAATGGTGGGGCGACGTCGCCTGCCAGCGCCGGCACGGCGAGCAGCCCCACCACGTCGTCGGGCGACGCCAAGCCAGCCACGCCTTCGACGAGGCCCGCGGCATCCTCGAGTGGGACGGGATCGTCGGGGAGCTAGGCCCCGCGCCCTCCGCCGTCGACGGCGAGCGCGGGCCGGAGGGGTCCGGGCATGGCGGATCCCCCCTTCCGCCCGAGCTCCCGTGGGCGGGAAACCTCAGAGGCAGGTCAGGTTGCCGTACATCTTCACCTGGTTGCTGACGCAGGCATACTGGCCGCCCTGAAGCTGGCAGCAGTTGGGGTTCTGCGCGTCGCCGGCGCAGTCCGAGATCTGCTGGCAGAGGTGCAGGGTGTCGGTCCCGTAGCAGCTGAACTGGAGCTGGGTCTGGCAGCCCTGCACGCAGGCCGAGGACATCGACTGCGCGACGCAGGAGCCCGCCTGGCCGCCGTTGAGGACGACGGTCTCGCAGCAGGCCGTGTTGCCGGTGCAGTCGCTCGGCCGAAGACACTGCAGCGTGTTGGCCGCGCTGCACGTGGTCGAGCAGGAGACGCTCTGGGCCTGCGTGTCGGCGCAGCAGACGTCCCCGCTCGGACACGGCGACGTCGGGCAGTCGATCGACGTGCCGCCGCTGCTCGATCCGCTGGAGCTGCCGCTGCTCGATCCGCTGGAGCCGCCGCTGCCCGAGCTGCTGGCGCTGCCGCTGGAGCTCCCGCTCCCCGAGCTGCTCGCCGTGCCGCTGCTCGATCCGCTGGAGCTG
>JAJYCT010000007.1 GCA_021778125.1 Myxococcales bacterium | reverse complement strand
GCCGGCCAGATCGTCGGCCCGGAGGAGGCCGTCGAGCGGCTCGCCATACAGTCCCACCAGCGCCACCATCGTGAGCACGTCCCATGCGTTGTGCTCGACGACGCCGAGCAGCGTGGAGGCGTCGCCGGTTCGCAGGAAGTGCAGGTAGCACGCGCTGACGTCGCCGGACGGCACGTCGTCGTGCCGCTCGAAGCCGAGCACATCTCGCTCGAGCGCGACCAGCCGGCAACCTTGCTTGACGCGGCGCCCGTGGATGCGGCGGGCGACGTGGAGCAGATCCAGGTGAGGCCGCGACGGGGGTGGCTCCCTCCGCGCCAGCACGAAGCGCGTCCGCAGAAGCGGCAGGTCGAAGCTCTTGCCGTTGAACGTGACGATCATCGACGCGGCGGCGAGGCGCTCGTGAACGCGCGCCAGCATCGGCGCTTCTTCCCCGAGCGCACGGACGAGGAGCTGCTCGAGCACCAGGGAGCCCTCGTCCCAGAAGGCCAGGCCGACGAGGAAGGCCACGGTCCCGGCACCCCCGGCGAGCCCCGTCGTCTCGGTGTCGAGGTACAGCGCCCGTGAAGCCTCGCAGCGGGCGACGGCCGGATCCAGCGCGAGCAGGCCGAGCACCTCGGCGCTGACGTCGCGCGCGGTGCGGAGAGGCGCATGGCCCGTCCGGTGCGCGGGCGAGATGCGCTGCGCGCGCACGTGGAGCGGCCCGAGCGGCGTCTCCTCGGTGACGAAGGGCAGGTCCACCGTGTCGACGGGCGGCGGTGGCGCCGGAGCGCGCCGCGCGGTGCGCTCGAGCGTCGCGGCGATGCGCGCGCGAAGATCGTCCAGGACGACACCCCGGCCCGGGCCCGGGGGCGCCTGGACCCCGGCGGACTCGAGCCGCGAGAGCTTGCTGCGGAGCGACACTGACGAGGCTCGACGGTACATCGCCTCAGTGAGGCGCGCCACCGCCCTCGATCGAGCGGCGCACGGAGGCGAGCGGCGCGAAGAGCGCTCCGCCCCAGTACGTGGAGTCGATTTCGTCCCGCTCCTCGAGGCTCGGCGGCTCGCCCCTCTTGCGGAGGCCGCGGGGCATCTCCCGGACGAAGTGCCCCCAGAGGTCCTCGGGGCGCATCCACCCGGAGCGCTCGCGCAGGATCGGCTCGTAGTACGTGGCCAGCCCCTCCTCGAGCCAGTGCCCCTGTCCCACGAACGACGGCGGCCCGAGGTGCGACAGCTCGTGGACGACGACCCAGTCGGAGCCGACGGCATCCGCCGGGGTCTGATAGCCGAACAGCAGGAGCACGGAGGCCCCGGCGAGCGACAGGACGCGGCCGAAGACCACTCGATCGGCGCGAGGCACCGGGACGACGAAGACCGTGGCGTCGGCCGGGAACCGCCCGTACAGGCTCGCCACGCAGCCGGCGGCCCTCCGGATCCACGCGAGCACGGCCTCGTCGCCCATCTGAAGTGGCGGGCCGAGGAAGACGACGTCGAGCGCGGCGCCGGGGAACTCGACGTGGGCGCGGCGAAAGCCGCCGATCGCGGTGTAGCTGGCCTCGCGCAACTCTCGCCCGTGCAGGGTGTAGCCGCCGTCGCCATCACGCCGGAGTCCGGTCGCGAAGCGCGCGACATGGTCGCCACCCGCCGTAATGTGGATCGTCGCGTCGTCCAGCACGTCCGGCCTCACCATCCACCGGGCCGCCGTGCCGAGCAGTGCGTCCCCCACACGCCGCGGGCACTCGAAGCCCCGACACGCCGAGGCCAGCGCCTGCAGGTCCACCTGGTAACGCAGGGTGCACCGCTCGGCGCAGGACGGAGCAAGCCACGCGCCCCCGGCGCGGCGCAGGAGCCGCGCCTCCCCCGTTGCGACGAGGACGAGCGCCGGCGGATCAGCGTCGAGCTCCGGCGCGACCAGGCGAGGGCTCGCGGCGCGCTCGATGCGCTCCTCGACCCGCAGGGTCCACGAGCCCGCCGCCGGTGGCTCGACGACGTACGTGATCGGTGGGGAGGCCACGCCCCGGCGCGTGCGGGCGCGCGCACGCGGCAACGGGATCAGCCCGAGGAGCGCCGCGCGCACGCGACCAGGATAGCGCCCCGCCGCGCGGGGGCCCTGGAAGGCCGGATCCGTCGCGCTCGCCTGGGTGCCCTTCTCCGCAAGGGCCTCGACGGCTGCGGGGACCGTCGCTCGCACCTCGCCGCCGACGCTCGGCCGAGGTCGGTCACGACGATCTCTTTCACTCCACGGTCGGCTCGTCGCGCCGAAGGGCCGCGGCCAGCATGTCTTGCATCCCGAAGGCCAGCGTGGCGGGGACCTCGCCCGCCGCGAACGCGCGAACCTCCGTGATCTCGAGGGGGTTGACCGGAGGCCGGGTGGGCTCGCTCACGGCGCACTCGACGACGACGGTCACCCCGTGGAAGCGCGGGTCGCGATCCGGCCTCGAGTACACGCCGACGAGGCGCCCGACGTCGCAGCGCTCGATCCCGGCCTCCTCCCGCACCTCGCGGACGACCGACTCGCGGAGCGTCTCGCCCCACTCGAGCGTGCCCCCGGGCAGAGCCCACTCGCCCGTGTCGCCCCGGCGGACGAGGACCCAGCGCCCGTCGGCCGTGCGCGCCGCCGCGGCGATGCCCAGCACCGGCCGCCGCAGCACGTGGCGCGCGACATCCTTGACGAGTACCCACGCCGCTCGGGGGATGCGCAGCCGTGCCATCGGAGGGCTGTGATAGAAGCGCGTTTCATGAAGCTCGTCACGTTCCGGACCGACGCGCACGATCGCGCGGGCGTGCTCGCGGGGGACGCCGTCATCGATCTGGCCCACGCCTTCGCCTGGCTCGAGCACCGGCAGGGCCGTCGCTGCGATGCGGCCCACGTGGCCCAGCGCTACGGCAAGGGGGTCCTCGGCTTTATCGAGCACGCGGGCGAGGCCCGCCCCGCCGCCGACGCGATCGTGCACGCGTGGGAGCACAAGGAGCTGCCGGCCCTCTTCGACGGACGGGTCCTGGCCCAGGCCCTGCGTGACGTCACGCTGGGCGCCCCGCTGCCTCGCCCTCCGTCCATGCGCGACGGCTACGCCTTCCGCCAGCACGTCGAGATGGCCCGCCGCAACCGCGGCCTGGACATGATCCCGGAGTTCGACCAGTTCCCCGTCTTCTACTTCACCAACCACGGGGGCGTGGTCGGCCCGGGCGACGTGCACGTGCGTCCGGCGCACACCGAGCGTCTCGACTTCGAGCTCGAGGCCGCCGTCGTGGTCGGGCGCGAGGGCCGTGACCTCAGCGCGGCGCAGGCCGACGAGCTGATCTTCGGCATGACGATCATGAACGACTGGTCGGCGCGCGCCCTGCAGATGGAGGAGATGAAGCTGAGCCTGGGGCCCGCGAAGGGCAAGGACTTCGCGACGTCGCTCGGCCCTGCCCTCGTCACCCTCGACGAGCTCGAGAGCCACGCCACCCGCACGGACCGGGGACGCGTGTGGAACCTGGAGATGCGCGCGAGCGTCAACGGAGTGGCGCTGTCCCGGGGCAACGTCAAGGACATGACTTGGACCTTCGCCCAGATCCTCGAGCGGGCCTCGTACGGCGTCACGCTCTTGCCGGGCGACGTGGTCGGCAGCGGCACGTGCGGTACCGGGTGCCTGCTCGAGCTCAACGGCTCG
This sequence comes from Myxococcales bacterium, assembly GCA_021778125.1. Lineage (GTDB taxonomy): Bacteria > Myxococcota_A > Polyangia > Polyangiales > Polyangiaceae > Palsa-1150. Next base: position 35,208 of record JAJYCT010000007.1, on the reverse strand, counting down.
AAGATCACCAAGGACCTGTGGCTGCGCCCGGGCGACCACGTGGCGCTCGAGATCGACGGGCTGGGACGCCTGGAGAACCGGGTCGTCCTGTCCGAGTGACGCCGCGCGGCGTGGCTCCGGGGTTGAACGTCACTCATCCCTCGGATACGAAGGACGCCTCATGCCGACGCTGAGGCACTTCACGGTCGTCCCCCGCCTGCCCCCGGCGCTCGAGCGCCTCCGCGACATCGCCTACAACCTCTGGTGGTCGTGGTCTCCCGTCGCCCACGAGCTCTTCGTCCGCCTCGACCCCGATCTGTGGGAGGCCGTCCGCGGCAACCCGATCGAGCTCCTCGCCAGCGTCAGCCAGGAGCGCCTCGAGGCCCTCGCGGGCGACGACGCCTTCACCAGCCACCTGGAGGCGGCCTGGAGCACCTTCCAGCGCTACATGCAGCGCGGGGGCTGGTTCTCGAAGACCTTCCCCGAGGCCGCGGGCGCGCGGATCGCGTACTTCTCGATGGAGTACGGCCTCCACGAGTGCCTGCCCATCTACTCGGGCGGCCTCGGCGTGCTCGCCGGCGACCACCTCAAGACCGCGAGCGACCTGGGCCTGCCGCTCGTCGGCGTTGGCCTCGCGTACGCCGAGGGCTACTTCCGTCAGGCGCTCAACGCCGACGGCTGGCAGGGCGAGAAGTACCCGATCAACGACTGGCACCGGATGCCCGTCCTCCCGGTGCTGGACGGCACGGGCAAGCGCCTCATCATCCGTGTCGAGTACCCGCACGGCACCGTGCTCGCCCAGCTCTGGAAGGTCCAGGTCGGTCGCGTGCCCCTGCTCCTGCTCGACGCGAACCTCGCGGAGAACGCCCCCGCCGATCGCGCGATCACCGGGCCCCTGTACGGCGGCGACCAGGAGTTCCGCGTCCGACAGGAGATCATGCTCGGCATCGGGGGGACCCACGCGCTCGAGGCCGTGGGCCTCTCGCCGACGATCTGCCACATGAACGAGGGGCACTCGGCGTTCCTCGCCGTGGAGCGCGTCGGCCGCGTCATGCGCGAGCGCGGCGTCTCGTTCGCCGTCGCCGCCGAGGCCAACAGCGCCGGCAACATCTTCACGACACACACGCCCGTGCCCGCGGGCAACGACGCCTTCGAGGGGCAGCTGGTGCGGCGGTACCTCGAGCCCTACCGCGGCGCCCTGGGGATCTCGGACCAGGAGCTGCTCGGCCTCGGCCGCGTCGACCCGAGCGATCAAGGCGCCCCGTTCTCGATGCCCATCCTCGCGATGCGTACCGCCGACCACTACAACGGCGTGAGCGAGCTGCACGGCGAGGTGTCCCGCAAGATGTGGCAGGACCTCTGGCCGGAGCTGCCGACGCACGAGATCCCGATCGACTTCATCACGAACGGCGTGCACACGCCGTCGTGGGTCTCCTCGGAGATGGGCGCCCTCTTCACACGCTACCTGAGCCCGCGCTGGGCCGACGAGCTCGACGACGAGGACCTCTGGAAGCGCGTCCTGGAGATCCCCGACGCCGAGCTCTGGCAGGTGCACGAGCACCGGCGCCACCGCCTCGTGCAGAACGCGCGCCGCTGGCTGCGCACGAACGCCGAGCGGCGCGGCGCCGGGGCCGAGGAGCTCTCGGCCGCCGACGAGATCCTGGATCCGCACGCCCTGACGATCGGCTTCGCGCGCCGGTTCGCGACGTACAAGCGCGCGACCCTGCTCTTCAGCGACCTCGCGCGCGTCAAGACGCTCCTCGGCAACCCGGATCGCCCCGTGCAGCTCGTGTTCGCGGGCAAGGCGCACCCCCAGGACAAGGGCGGCAAGGAGCTCATTCGCTCCCTTGTACACGCCAGCCGCGACGCGGGCCTGAGCGGACGCGTCGTGTTCGTCGAGGACTACGACATGCGGGTCGCGCGCGCCCTGGTGAGCGGAGTCGACGTGTGGCTCAACACGCCAAGACGGCCGCTGGAGGCCAGCGGGACGAGCGGGATGAAGGCCGCCGCCAACGGCGCGCTCAACCTGAGCGTTCTGGACGGCTGGTTCGCCGAGGCGTGGCGCGATCACGGGTGGGAGGTGGGCTGGGCGATCGGGCGCGGCGAGGAGTACCTCGACGGCACCGGCGACACGCTCGAGGCCGAGCTGCTCTACGACGTGATCGAGCGTGAGGTCGTCCCGCTCTTCTACGCGCGCGAGGGCGTCGGGCGCCTGCCGCGCGGTTGGATCCACCGGATGAAGAGCGCGATCTCCAGGCTCGTGCCGACCTACAACACGGCGCGCATGGTGCGGCAATACACCACGCGCTTCTACGTTCCGGGCGTACGCCTGACACAGAAGCTCACCGACGGCGACCTATCCGGCGCCAAGGCGCTGACGGCGTGGAAGGACCGCGTGCGCGGCGCGTGGCACGGCGTCGCCCTCGACGACGTGCGCCTCGAGTCGACCTCCGAAGTCGCCGTGGGGGAGCCCGTGCGCGTCTCGGTGCGCGTCCACCTCGGAGCGCTCACGCCGGACGACGTCGCGGTGGAGCTGTACCACGGCCCCACGCGCGGCGGGCACGAGATCGATCGGGGCAAGATCGTGCGCCTCCACGTGGGCGCGCGCGAGGGGGACGGGGCCTGGCGCTTCAGCGGCGAGATCCCGACCGCCGAGAGCGGCGCCCACGCGTTCGCCGCGCGCGTCGTGCCCTACAACGAGGCGATGAGCCACCCGTACGAGACGTCGCTCATCCGCTGGGCGTGACGCCCCCCGCGTGTCGGCGGCCCGTTTCAGTCGCCGCTGCCGCACGAGGGCGCGAACTCGTAGACGGTGCACGTCTGGTTGCTCGGATCGTCTTGCGCCAGGGCGTACGCGAACCCGTTCGACGCGCTGACGCCGAGCGCGCTCGGCGCCACCGAGAGCAGCTGCTTCTTGCCCGGCGCGAGCCCGGGCGGCGTCCGGTTGGCGACCTGCACGACCGTGCTGTTCGTCTGCAGCGCGCTCGGCGCGACCAGGGCCAATGCCGTCTTCGGGTCGACCCACGCGGTGGGCCCCACGACCTGAGCGTTGGCCGGCGGCGAGTAGTGCACCAGATCGACGTACGTGCTGGTGTCGATGTTGCCGCCGGTGGCCGAGTCGATCAGCCACGACAGGCGCGCCGTCGCGAGGCCGTTGCTCCCGCCGGCGTCGAGCTCGTTGAGAATCGCCCCCTCGTACACCACGCTGCCGTCGCCGCCGGTCGCGAAGCTGGCCTGGCCGTCCATCGGGCCCCAGGCGCTCAGCGTCTGCTCGGGGTTGGCCTGGGCCAGCGACGTGCCGGCCTTCGTGATGAGCGCGAAGTTCGGAAAATGTGCGGTGCCGTCGTACCGGTACGACAGCAGGCGTGGCCCGGTGGACGCCACGAAGTACGCCCCCATGGGGAGCCCGGCGTTCGCGTACGCGGTGATCGCGGACAGGTCGCCTAGGGGGGGCTGCACATTCGCGACGGGCTCGAGCTGGGCGCTCCCGTATGCGAGGAACAAGCCGCTCGCGCCGTTGGTGAGCACGTTCTGGACGGCGAACTGGTTGGTGGACACCCACGCCGAGCTCGCCTCGAAGGAGGTGACGAACGGGTTCTGCGGAACGTCCACCCACGCGATGGCCTGGTGGTAGCTCGGCCCGGCCCCCTGGGTGTCGGTCACGAAGTAGACGCGGCGCCCGACCGCCACGACGGCGAGCGGGACGAACGGCACGCCGTGGACCGGCACGACGGGCGGCGTGCCGCTAGTCGGATCGACCACGTTGTAGGCGATGACTCCGTTGTTGGTGGCCACGAACACGAACGGCCACGCGGCTGCGATCGCGTAGGTCGGCCCGGCCCCGATGACGCCGCCGTAGCTCACCGAGAAGCTCGTCGTCGAGAAGCCGTAGGTGGCCGGCAGTGAGCACGTCGACGATGGCAGGCACACCGACGCCTGGCACGCCGAGGTCGGGCACACGTCGAGAACGCACAGGTGCCAGGTGGTGTCGCACGTAGCTGACGCGACGCAGCCGCCCGCCTCGGCGCCCGTCCCCCCATCGCCCTGGCAGTCGGCGTCGGTAGAGCACTCGCCCATCCCGCCTCCCATCATCGCCCCGTCGGTGGACGCGCCGTCGACGGGCTTCGCCGTGTCGCCCTGGGCGTCGGACGGCACCGCCTCGGCCTCGAGCGCCCCGGCGTCGCTTCCGCCGCCGTCGCGGTTCATGAGCGACGAGTCCAGGTTCAGGGAGCACCCGATCGCCGTGAAGATCCCGGTGGCGCTCGCGAAGAGGCCGAGCGCCGCGAAACGCCGCGTGGAAGGACGTCGCATCAGAACGCTCCCTTCACGGAGAGGCCGCCGGGCGTGAGGCCCACCTGGGCCGTGGCGGGCTCGCCGCTCTTGTGCGGCCACACGACCAGCGCGATGCCGCCGGCAGCGAGCACTCCGCCCGCGATGAAGGCCACGTTGGTCCACGTCTGCAGGGCCGACGCGTGGTCGTAGGTCGCCTGCGCGGGCGCGGCCTGGTACGCGTTCTTGGCGTCGACGGCCTCGAGGGCCAGGACGACGCCGGCGAGCAACGCCCCGCTCCCGGCGCCGATGGCCGCGACGCCTGCCGTCTTCATCCAGCCTCCGCCCGGGGGCGCGGGAGGTGGCGGCGGCGCGGGCGCGGGGGACGGGGCGGGCGCAGGGGCCGCGCTCGCGGGCGGAGGCGGCGCGGAGGCGAGATCGAGGGCCGTGGTCTTTCCGCGCTCGAGCACGACGGGCCGCCGCTCGATCGCTCCGCCTGGGACCTGCACCGTCAGCGTGTGCACGCCCGCGGCGCCATGCAGCGTCGCCGGCACGGGGCGGTCGGTGTTGGCGTCGAGCTGTACCCGCGTGCCGTCGGCGCCCGCGACGCTCAGCGCGCCCAGCGTCCCCTCGAGCACCGCGAGGCGATCCTTGGCCTGCGCCGTCTTGTCGGGGGGAAGCCCCGGGAGCGCGATCGATCGCGCGTAGTCGTCGGCGGCGCGATCCGGCGCGTTGGTGCGGTCCCACGACAGCGCGGCCGTGAAGAGCGCGATGGGGCTCGGCTTCGCCTCCGCGGCCGCTTCGAAGGCGAGCGCAGCCTCGGCGTAGCGCTGCTCGGCGAAGGCCTTGGTGCCGGCGTTGTACTGCGTGCGCGCGGCAACCGCGGTGGCGTCGTCGGCAGAGGCCGCGGGGGCCTGCGCCATCGCGACGCCGGCCCGGAGCGCGAGCCCGAGCGTGAGCGCCGAAGCAAGGAGGGCACGAGAGGTCATCGTCTGTCCAGGGTACCCGACCCGGAGCCTGAGCTCGAAATAGTCGGTGCTAGTAGGGGTTCGCGGGGAGGGCGGGCGCGTGGGTGGAGGCCGGAGCGGCCGGCGCCTTGACGACCGGGGCAGCCGGCGGCGTCCAGACCGTCGTGGGCCGTGCGGTGGGCAGCTCATCGATGTTGAACGTGCTCGGCCCGGGCGCCGCGGGCACCGCCGACGCAGCGTGGACGGCCGTCGCAGCGGAAGGCGCGCTCGACGCCTCCGCGCTCGGAGGCGGCGACGGGGGCACGGCCGGCGGCTTCGCCGCCGTGGCGGGCGCCGGCGGGGCAACGGACGCGGCGGGCTGCATCTTGAGCCACACGAGCAGCGCGAGCACGCCGAACACGAGCGCGAACGCGATGCCCGCGACGGCGGCGAGCAGGTACTTGCCGCTCGACGGCGCGGGCGATGCCGCGGGCACCGCCGCCGCGGACGCAGGGGTCCCTGCCGTGGCCACGGGCGCGACGGCGGCGACGGGCGCGGGCGCCCCCACCGCCGAGCCGGTCTGCCCCGACAGGCTCGCCGTCCTGGGCCGCATCGGGGGCGGAGGCGGAGGGCCCTGCAGCGCCGCCGTCTGGACACCGCTTCGCGACACAGGCTGCGGCTTCGACGGCGTGTGACCCGCGGCGGGCAGCACGCGCGGAGTGCCCGCCGAAGACTCGTGGCTCTGCAGCGTCGCGAGGGCGGCCTTCACGTGCTCGCGCCGCTTGTCGATCGCGGGCCCGAGTCGCTGCCGTACGAGCGCGCCCACCTGCGTCGACGTGACGACCGGGCCGCTCCGGGCGAGATACTCTTCGAGCGCGACGCGCATGGCCTCGGCCGACGCGAAGCGCTTGGCGGGATCGCCGGCAAGGGCGCGGTCGATGACGCCAGTGAGCTCGGGAGCGATCCCCTTCACGACGCTCGCGGGCGGATCGTAGGTGCCGCGCAGCACCGCCTGCATGACCTGCGGATCGCTCTCGCCGCGGAACGGTCGCAGCCCGGTCACCGTCTCGTACAGCAGGCAGCCCGCGGCGAAGACGTCGGCCCGGCGATCGAACGGCAGCCCGCCGATGTACTCGGGCGCCATGTACGCGACCTTGCCCTTGACCTGCCCGGCCGCCGTCTCCTGCTGCGACTGGCCGTATGCCTTGGCGACGCCGAAGTCGGTCACCTTGACGTTGCCCTCGATGGAGACGAGCAGGTTGTGCGGGCTGACGTCGCGATGCACGACCTTGAGCAGCTTGCCGTCGTCGTCGGTCAGCTCGTGGGCCGCGTGCAGGCCGGCGCACGCGTCGGCGACGATCCGCGCGGCCAGGCGGGCGTCGATCGGCGAGGCGACCTTGGTGCCGCCCTTGAGCACGTTCATGAGCGAGTCGCCGTTGACCCACTCCATGGCGAGGTAGAGCACCTTGCCCTCTTCGCCGAGCTCGTAGATCTCCGTTACGTTCGGGTGGTGCACCCCCGCCGCGATGCGCGCCTCGTCGAGGAACATGCGCTCGAACTCGGGGTTGTGCGCCAGATGCGGCAGGATCGTCTTGATGGCGACGATCTTCTGGAAGCCGCGCTGCCCGCGCTGGCGGGCTGCCCACACACGTGCCATGCCCCCCTGCGCGATGGGCAGCAGTAGCTCGTAGCGACCCAGCTGCGCGCCAGAGCCGAGCGAGCTGGCCGACAGATCCGACCACTCGTCGACGAGGTCTTCCGGGGCAAGCTGGTCCATCCGGCTGGAATGCTACACGATCTCGAGCAGGTGAGCGCGAGCACGACTGCGTCTCCGTGGAGGCGGCCGGGCAGCGGTCAGTTCCCCGGAGGCAGGCCCCCGACGGCGGCGGGGGTGCCCGGGGCGTGGCAGATGTCGACGGCTCCGGTCGTGTCCACGACGCCGTCCCCGTCGCGGTCGAGCAGCACCGAGGCGCACCCCTTGCGCGTTGCGTCGAACGTCCAGCGCTGGTCGACCGTGCCGTCCTCGTCGCTGTCATGCGCCCGCTGCGCGAGCCGCCCGCTCTCGTCGAGCACGTCCCAGGTGTCCACGCGCCCGTTGTGGTTGGAGTCCTCCCCGTAGCAGCGCTCCTTGCCCTGGAAGGTCACTCGGACCCGGTCGGTGCGACCGTCGCCGTCGGTGTCGTAGCCTTTCGCCTGCCCGGACCAGCAGGGGGTGTAGTCGGCGGGGGGCGGGAGCCCCACGCCCTCCGGCGGCCTCTCGAGGCTGATCGTCTGGACGCGCACCCCGTCGCCGGGGGCGCACGCAACGCCGGACGCGAGGAGCACCGCAAGGGCAAGGCGGGATCGCACGGCCGAGAGTGTACTCTCAGTCGCATGGGACAGCTCGCAGAAGGCGGCGGCTCGAGGCTCGAGCGCACCGTGGACACGGTGCGCTCCTATGCGCCCGCGAGCGGCGAGCTGCTCGCCGAGCTCGCCGTCGCGTCCGACGAGGAGGTGCGCCGCGTCGTCGCACGCGCCCGCAAGGCGCAGCGTGCCTGGGCGGTCCTGCCTGTGGGCGAGCGGATGGCGCGCCTCGCCCGGCTGCGTGACGCGCTCGCCGAGCACGCCGAGGATCTGGTCGAGGTGATCTCGCGCGAGTGCGGCAAGCCGCGCCACGAGGCGCTCGTGCACGAGGTCACGACGCTGCTCGACCACCTCGGCTGGATCTGCAAGCACGCGCCCGCCGCCCTCGCGCCCGAGCGCCTGGACCTGCACCTGCTCAAGCACCGGGCCAGCGAGGTCCGCCACGAGCCGCGCGGCGTCGTGGGCGTCATCTCGCCGTGGAACTTCCCGCTCGTCATCCCGATGGGCAGCGTCGTCGAGGCGCTCGCCGCGGGCAACGCGTGCGTCGTGAAGCCGAGCGAGGTCACGCCGCTGGTGATGCTCGAGGCCAAGAAGATCTACGACTCGACGGGGCTCCCCGAGGACCTGTTCGCGGTCGTCGTCGGCCACGGCCCCACGGGCCAGGCGCTCATCGACGCAGGGATCGACTTCTGCGTGTTCACCGGCGCGGTCGAGACCGGACGGCGCGTCGCGGCGGCGTGCGGGCAGCGCCTCGTGCCCTGCACCATGGAGCTCGGCGGCAAGGCGCCGCTGCTCGCGTGCGAGGACTGCGATCTGGAGCGCGCCGCGAACGCCATCGTGTGGGGCGGCTTCGCCAACAGCGGGCAGGTCTGCATCTCGGTCGAGCGCGTCTACGCCCACGAAGCGGTCTACCAGCCGCTGCTCGACCGGGTCGCGACGCTCGCGGCGGGCCTGCGCCAGGGCGATCCCGCGCGCGACTTCGTCGACGTCGGCGCGATCATCTTCCCCAAGCAGATCGACATCGTCCGGCGCCACGTCGACGACGCGCTGCGCAAGGGCGCGCGCGTCGTGTGCGGCGGCAAGGCCGGGCCCGGGCAGTTCTTCCAGCCCACGGTGCTCGCCGACTGCGACGCCACGATGACGGTCATGCGCGAGGAGATCTTCGGGCCGATCGTCCCGTTCATGAAGGTGCGCTCCGACGACGAGGCGCTCGTGCTCGCGAACGACTCGCCCCTGGGCCTCAACGCGTACGTTTTCACGCGTTCGTCGTCGCGCGCGCGGCACCTGGCCGAGCGCCTCGAGGCGGGCAGCGTCGTCGTCAACGACGTGCTGTCGAACTACGCGGCCGTCGAGGCGCCCTTCGGCGGGATCAAGCAGTCCGGCTTCGGGCGCGTGCACGGCGTCGAGGGGCTGCGCGACATGTGCCACCGCAAGCACGTGAGCTTCGAGCGCGTGCGCGGCCCGGCGCGCGATCCGTACTGGTTCCCCTACACCGCCAGGAGCTTCCACTGGCTGCAGCGCGGCGTGCGCCTGGTGTTCGGCGCGGGGAGCCTGGCGAGGCGGATCGGCGAGCTGTTCTGAGGGCCCTCGACCCGGTGGCCCGCGGCCGGCTGCATTCGACGCGGGGCCGGTCTCGTTCGGCCCGCGGCCGGTTGCATTCGAGGCGCGGTCGACTCCGGACAGCGCGCGCTCGTTTGACGAGACGAGCCGTCCGAACTCTGGGGCTCACGCGAAGCGCTCGACCAGCACGACGCCGTGCCTTCGCACCTCGTCGAGGTCGCTCACCTCGTCGCGCCGCCCGGCGACGATGAGCCACCGGGCGGCGTTGCGCAGGGCGCGCGCGCCGCGTACGGCGGCAGCCAGGCTCGGGAAGACCCACGAGAGCGTGCCGGGCTCGCTCTCGCGCCATCCGTAGACGATGAGGGTCACCTGGCTCCAGCCGGGGATCCGGAAGCGTCGCTTGGCTGCCTTCATGCGTGCGACCTCCTTGCCGCGGGTTCGATGCTCCGCGGGCTGAAACCGCTCGCGCCGGGCAGGCATTCCTGGCCGCAGAGCCCGCCCACGGGTGCGAACTCGACCGGATGCCGGGCGTCACTCCACCTCGAACGTCATCCCCTCGCGCCGCAGGCGGTCGACGAGCGCCATACCCATGCATGACGCCGGCGTCAGCACGCCGCCCCCGGCGCGCGTCGCGTCGCGATCGCGCGCGAGGCACAGGGCCGACTCGCCAAGCATCTTCGCGGTCTCGTCGTAGCCGGGATCGCCCCCGCGCACCGTGGCGTGGAGGCGTTCGCTCGAGCCGCGGACGACGCCGACGAAGCGGGACGTGAACGAGCTCTTCTCGCGCCGCTCCTTCGAGGGCCCCTCCCCCGACGCCGGCAGGACGCGCGCCGCCAGGTGCCGCAGCGGCGAGACGGCCATCACGCCCATCGCCGCCGCCACGCCGCCCGTCACGCTCGCCGCGCGCATCCACCCGCGCGTTCCTGCCGCAAAGCTCATCGCCTCGCGGTAGCGGAAGTCGCGCCCCCACGCGTAGCCGAGCAGCGCGTTCGTGCGCCGCACGACGCGCGTGTTGATGGCGGCCATGACGAAGGGCGCGGTCCACCGGCGAAGGTCGGGGTCCCACGCGATCGACCGCGGGTCGCCCCCGTCCGGATCGTGCGCCTCGCCCCCTGGATCGAGCGCGAACGGGTCGGCCAGCAGGCGCCGCACGCCCCGGTCGCGCGCCGCCTCTTCCATGAGCTCCACCATGCTCGCCGCCGTGCCGCCGCTGACCGCGCCTCCGTGCAGCGAGACGGCGTGGCGGACCTCGACGCAGCCGTGCCCTGCAGCGCGGGCGCACTCCTGCAACATCAGCGTCCCAAGATCCGAGGGCACCGAGTCGAAGCCGCAGCAGTGCACGATGCGCGCGCCGGTCTGCCCGGCGCGGACGTGATGCGCGTCGATCATCGCCCGCACGAACTGCGGCTCGCCCGTCGAGTCGCAGTAGTCGGTCCCCGCCTCGACGCACGCGGCGACGAGCTCGCGCCCGTGGCGCGCGAAGGGCCCGACCGTCGAGCATACGACGCGCGTGGCTCGCGCCACGCCGTCGAGCGAGGCGCGGTCGGCCGAATCGCCCACGAGGATCGGTAGATCGCCCGCCGCGGGATCGATCGCCGCAAGTCCCGCGCGCACGGCCTCGAGCTTGTCGCGGCTGCGGCCGCCGATCGCCCAGCGGAGGGCGGCCGCGGCGCCGTGACGCCGCACCAGGTACTCGGCCACGAGGCGCCCGGTGAAGCCGGTCGCCCCCCAGAGCACGACGTCGAACGTTCGATCGGAAGGGACCATGGCCCGCTGCGTTAGCCCCGCTGCCGCGCCGCCGCCATGGACGACCGCAGCTCGCGCACGAACCCCGCGACGGCCTCGTCCGCGCCCCCGGACGCCACGGCGTCGGCCCGCACGGCGAGCTCGGCGCGCGGGGTCTGCCGCGCCAGGCGAGCCAGCTGCGCCAGGGCCCGGTCGGCGCCGTACCCCCCGAGCGTGACCAGCAGCGCGGCGGACGGCAGGTCCTCGGCGCGCGCGGAGAGCCACTCGCGCACGGGCGAGCTGACCTGTGCCCACCACACGGGCGACGCGATGACGACGACGTCGTAGTGGCGCGGGTCGGCGCGCGTGGGCTGGAGGCGCGTGGACCACCCGAGGCGCACCTCGATCGTCGAGCGCAGCCAGCCGAGCCGGCCCGTGCCGCGCCGCCGTGCGTCGCGCAGCTCCTCCACGTCGGCGTCGAGGGCGGCGGCGACGAGCTCGGCCACCGCGCGCGTCGTTCCCGTGCGCGAGTAGTAGACGACGAGGGCTCGCGGGGCGGTCACGGCGGCGCGCATTCAAGCACGGAGCGCGGCCCCCGTGCTACTGGACGGGGGCGTGCGCGGCTTCGTCGACCTGCACTGTCACTGGGTCGCTGCCATCGACGACGGGGCGAGGACGGCCGAGGACTCGATCGCGATGCTGCGCGCGCTGCGCGACGTCGGCTTCGACGAGGTCATGGCCACGCCGCACATGCGCCCGGGCATGTTCGACAACGACCGCGAGGCCCTCGAGCGCGCGTTCGCCGCCATGGCCCCCGTGCTCCGCGCCGCCTCCGACCCGCTGCCCGTGGTGCACCTGGCGAGCGAGCACTTCTTCGACGACGTCGTCTTCGGGCGCCTGATCCGCGGCGAGGTCCTGCCCTACCCCGGCGGCCGGTCGATCCTCGTCGAACTCGGCCAGGGTCCGTTCCCCGCGCGCCTGCAGCACCGCTTCTTCGACGTGCGCAAGGCGGGCCTGACGCCGGTCCTCGCCCACCCCGAGCGCTACGAGCCCGTCTGGCGAGACGACGCGTGCCTCGATCCTCTCCTCGACGCGGGGGCCCACCTCTTGCTCGACGTCTGCGCGCTCGTGGGCAAGTACGGGCGGGTCGCGCAGCGGGCGGCCGAGAAGCTGCTGGAGGACGACGCCTACGAGGCCGCGTGCTCCGACGCGCACAAGCCGCGCGACGTCGACGACGTGGCGCGCGCCATCGAGCGGCTCGAGCGGCTCGCCGGCCCCGAGGAGGCCCGGCGCCTGCTCGCCGACGGACCGCGCGGCATCCTCGGCGGTACGGGGGCGTGCATGTCGCCGGCGGGAGGGCTCCGGTAGGATGACCAGCATGTCGAGCGGCTCTCTCCGAACCGGCCCGCGTCCGACCCGTGGCACAAGGCCTGAGACGGGACGACCGCTGCGCGCCTCTCTTCCGCGCCTTCTCGCAGCACGGCTCTCGCTGGCGACGTTCCTCGTCGCCTGCGGACCGCCGCCGCCGCCCGTGACGGCGTCTCCCGACCTGGCGAGCGCGCCGGCCGGCGCGGGGACGAGCGAGCGTGCCCGACGACGGCTCGCCGAGGAGACGGCGAGCGGCGATCTCGAGTGCAACGAGGCCCAGGTCGTCGCCGCGCTCGAGCGTCAGTTTTCCAACAGCACCACGGCGCGATACGTCATCGAGGGCTGCGGCAAGCGCGCCCTGTACGTCGAGAACTGCGAGGATCTTCCGGTCTGCCGCTACCTGCTGGTCTCGGTCGTGCCGACGCGCAGCCGGCCCGAACGACCGGCGACCGCGCCCGCTCCGAAGGGCCCGTAGGAACGGGTGACGACCCCGCCCCCCGTGCCTTCTCCCACCTTGGCCCCCGCGTGCTATACGACCCTTCTCGCGGAGTTCTCGCTTGGAGTTCCTGAAGCGTCACAAGGGCAAGCTCGTCGCTTCCTTCATCATCACGCTGGGCATCTGGTACACGCTCCACAAGGGCGGGCTGAAGATCGTCCCGGAGGGGGGTGACTTCCGCGGCGTGAAGTGGTGGGTCGTCCCCATTTACTTCGTCACGTTGGCGGTGTTCGCGTGGTTCCGCAGCGTCCGCTGGCGGTTCCTGCTGGCGGGCGTGGCCGACGTCTCCAAGCGCAAGCTCTTCGCCGTCTCGAGCGTCGGCTTCGCGGCCATCCTGATCATGCCGTTCCGCATCGGCGAGTTCGTGCGGCCGTACATGATCCGGACGCGCCCCGAGGACCGCAGGCCGGGCGAGCGGACGATCACGATGACCGCCGCGACGAGCAGCGTCGTGGCCGAGCGTGTCATCGACGGCCTGTACCTCAGCGTCGTGCTCGCCTTGGCCCTCGTATTCGTGCCGACGATCCAGCCGCTGCCTGACAAGGTCGTCGGCATCCCGGTGTCGGTCGGGCACGTGCGGATGAGCGGCTACGCGATGCTCGTCCTATTCTGCGTCGCGTTCGTCACGATCGCGGTCTTTTACTTCGCGAGATCATGGGCTCACAAGGCCACCCTTCTGGTGGTCGGCAAAGTGTCGACCCCGCTCGCCGAACGCCTCGCAGGGATGGCCGAGAAGCTCGCGGACGGACTGCACGTCTTCGGGCGCGGTCGTGACCTGCTCGGCTTCCTGCTCGAGACGACGATCTACTGGGCGCTGAACGCGGGCGGCATGTGGCTGCTGGCGTGGGGCTCGGGCGTCGTTCACGCCGACGGCTCCGCGGTGACCTTCGGCGAAGCGTGCGCGCTCATGGGCATGCTGGGTTGCGCGATCCTCATCCCCGGTCCGCCCGGCCTGCTCGGTGTCTTCCAGGCAGGCATCTACGCGGGCATGACGATGTACTACCCGACGCCTATCGTGACCGGCCCCGGCGCGGCTTACGTGTTTCTGATGTACGCCTCCCAGGTCGTCTTCCAGCTCGCCGCGGGCGGCTTCGGGCTCTGGCTGGAGCGCGGCGGCCTCAAGGCGCTCGAGGCCGAGGCCCTCGCGGGACAGCCCGCCGACGCCTGAAGCTCCCCCGCGAGCGCCACCGGAAAGTTGGCCCGCGCGCGCGCGCGCCGTTAGGCGTGCTCCATGTTCTGGGGCGCGGGCAAGGCAGCGGTGGTCGGGGTGCTGTCGGGCGCCGTCGTCACGGCGGCGATCGCGCTGACGGCTCCGGGGGCCGACGCGAAGTCGACCTACGAGTCGCCCTACGGCTACGACCGCACCTGGAACGCGGCCCTTCGCCTCGTGCGCGTCGACAACGGCTGGAAGATCACCGAGAAGGACGACCAGAACGGCTACCTGCTGTTCGACTACCAGTCGCCCGAGAACAGGAAGGCGACGCCCGGGACCCTCGAGCTCGTGCGCGGACGCGACAGCGAGGCCAACGTGAGCGTACTGGTGCAGCTCCCCCAGATGCCGCACTATCACGAGCAGGTCGTCCTCGACTCGCTGGCCGCCAAGATGCGGCGCGAGTACGGCGATCCGCCCCAGCGCCATCGCCGGCCCGTCGACGCACCCGACGCCGCGCCCGACGCGGGCGCGGACTAGGTCCGGCTGTCGGCCGGCCCCCCACGGCGCGGGTGAGGCTCGGGGCGTCGGGCCACGCACGCGAGGGGTCACCTGGCCGCGATCGGCGCCACCCCGGACGAGCCGCCGGCGTCCTCGCAGCAGCGGAATCCGGTCTGGTAGTAGCGGAACGTCTGCTCGTGCCCCGTGGTCATGGGGCGGCAACGCGTGCGCACCGGGCCCCAGTAGCCTCCCTTGAGGCCGCTGACGTGCGGCTGCCCGAACTGCGAGACGTTGACGACCCACTCGTCGACGTTGCCCGCCATGTCGTGCACGCCGTACGGGCTGACGCAGGAAGCGCGCGCGCCCGACGGCTCGCGCTGGTCGAGGCGTGCGAGCTCCTGGACGCTCGTCTCCGGGTTGTAGACGCGCTCCGGGTGCGGCCAGATGTACGGCTTGTCGACGTTGCACACGGCGTCATCGCGGGCGTAGCCGTCGCCATACGGGTACGGGTGGTGCTCAGGCCCCTCACACGCGAGCGTCCACTCGGTGTCGCCGCAGAGGCGCTTGCCGATGCCCTCGCAGGTCGCCTTCGCTTCGACCCAGCTCGCCATCGAGCGCGGAAGCTCACCGGCCCGGTTCGGCCACTCGTAGCGATCGATGCAGAAGTGCTTGCGCTCGGTCCTCATCGAGCAGTGCGAGGGCGAGGCGACCCTCTCGAACTCGGCGCACTGCAGCTTGGTCGCCGGATCGAGCCAGCGGGTGCACTTCTGCTCGACTAGCGGGCAGTAGTTGCCCTCGACCTCGACCATGTCGGCCGGGCAGGCCTCCACGGTGAGCGCCGGCGGCGCTGCATCGGGCCGTCCCGGCGAGTCGAGAAGCGCCACCGGGGCCTTGCCCTGCAGCGGCAGCAGCTGGCGGGCCGACCCCTCGGCCCCCGGAGCGACGGCGCCACCGCCGGGCGCCCCGCCCGGTCCCGCCGCGCGGGAGCGCCCGCTGACGGACGCGATTGCGAGCACCGTGAGCCAACCACCGAACAAGACGAACGTCCGACCGCGACGCATGGAGAAGCCCCGTGCGCGTGCGCCGAGAGACGCACGCGTCCTCATTGGCCCTGCGGACCGCGCGGGCCTTCACGCTCTACAACCCCCTAAGCAAACCTCGATCCGTGCCGTGGACGTCCTCCGGGGCACTCGATTTACACCCAGACGCCTCGCAGCCCGGTGCTCCGTCGACCCAGTGGTTCGGCCAGGGACCGCCCGGAAGCGTCGTGGATGTAAGCCTATAGGGGTCGGATGTAGGTCGTCATGTTTTCGGCGCAAGGGCCCGACGCACGCGCGCTCCGCAACCTGCGATCGCGATGTCAGAGAAGCGCGTTATGCGTCACCGCGAACAGAGAATGGCGAACGCGGCTTCGCGGGAGACCGTCTGCTCCACGCCGATATCGCTCCCCTCCCGTGCGCACCCGTGCAGGCAGGCAGCCACGGCGGCGCGCTCCGAGCACGACACGACGAGCCCCCCGGCGCAGCGGTAGAGGCTCGTCTCCTCGCAGTCGGCCGCCTGCGTCATCGGGCGCACCAGCGCGCCGGCCTCGGGGCCGGGAGCGCAGAGCTGCGCCGCCGCGGCGCCCCGATCGAGGACCACCTCGACGTCGTCGGCGACGCACCCGCGCTCGCAGTCGACGGCGCGGTCCCAGGGGCACGTGCACGCCTCGACGGTGCCGCGGCAAGGCTCGGGGATGACCGCGAGGCGCGACACCTCGACCATCCCGCCCGAGCACCGCGCCAGCCCATCCGGACAGTCGATGGATGCCCCTGCGCCGAGACCCCCGCGCCCGCCCGGCCTGCCGGGTTCGGCCACGCCGCGCTTCTCGAGCCAGGTACGCGCGCAGCCCCGCTCGCAGGCAGGGAGGGCGCACAAAATGATCAGAGAGATCGGGAAGGACAGCCTTCCTGATCTCCCAATCTTTGCATTCATGGTCTCGCGTCGGCTCGTGCCGAGCTGCCGCAGTGCTTCAGCTCTCGATGAAGCTCTTGAGCTGCTTGCTGCGCGACGGGTGGCGGAGCTTGCGCAGCGCCTTCGCCTCGATCTGACGAATGCGCTCGCGCGTGACCTCGAAGTCCTGACCGACCTCCTCGAGGGTATGGTCACTCTTTTCGCCGATGCCGAAGCGCATGCGCAGGACCTTCTCCTCGCGGGGCGTCAGCGTCTTCAGGACCTTCCTCGTCTGCTCGGCAAGGTTCATGTTGATGACCGCCTCGGCCGGGCTGACCACGCTCTTGTCCTCGATGAAGTCGCCGAGATGCGAGTCTTCCTCCTCGCCGATCGGGGTCTCGAGGCTGATGGGCTCCTTGGCGATCTTGAGGACCTTGCGGACCTTGTCGAGCGGCAGCTCCATCTTCTCGGCGATCTCCTCGGGCGTCGGCTCGCGGCCGTACTCCTGCACGAGGTAGCGGCTGGTGCGGATCAGCTTGTTGATCGTCTCGATCATGTGCACCGGGATGCGGATGGTGCGCGCCTGATCGGCGATCGCGCGCGTGATGGCCTGCCGGATCCACCACGTGGCGTAGGTGCTGAACTTGTACCCGCGCTTGTACTCGAACTTGTCGACGGCCTTCATCAGGCCGATGTTCCCCTCCTGGATGAGGTCGAGGAACTGCAGGCCGCGGTTCGTGTACTTCTTCGCGATGCTCACGACGAGGCGCAGGTTCGCCTCGACCAGCTCGGCCTTTGCCTTGTCGGCGATGCGCTCGCCCTCCCGGATCGCCTCGTAGGTCTCACGCAGCTCCTTCACGTCGAGCTGCAGCTCCTCCTCGACCTTCTTGAGGTTCTTCTGCGCTGCCGAGTGGGCGCCGAGCACCTCGTCGGGCGTCACGCCGTACTTCTTCTTGTATCGGCGCTCGGCTGCAGCGTCGCCGCGCGCGGTGCGCGCCTCCTTGCGGAGCAGGTCGGCCTCGACCTCGGCACGCTTGGAGATCTCGACGACGCCGCTCTCGGCACGCTCGATCTTCTGGATGAGCGAACGGAGCTTCGCGACGACCTTGTCGATCGTCTTCTTGTTGAGACGCATCTCCTCGAGCGTCTCGACCATCTTCTGGCGGTTGGCGTCGACCTCGGCCTCGATGCCCTTCTTGCGCGACGCTGCACACGTCGACAGGCTTTCCTTGAGGTCCTGCGCGACCTTGTCCAGGTGCTTCACCTTGTCGATGAGGCGCAGGATGCGGCGGTCCGCCTCTTCCTCGTCGAACTCGGCGTTCTCGTCCTCGGCGTCGCGGATGATGTCCTTGACGCGGATCTTGTGCTTCCGGAGCTTGTCGCCCAGGTCGATGATCTCGCGGACGGCGACGGGCGAGTTGAGGATGGCCGCGAGCACCATGTGCTCGCCCTGCTCGATCCGCTTGGCGATCTCGACCTCGCCCTCGCGCGTGAGGAGCGAGACGCTCCCCATCTTGCGCAGGTACATCCGGACGGGGTCGTTGCTCTTCGAGTAGTACCCGTCGACCTCCTCCTCGGCCTTCGCGGGGCTGGGAGCCTGGTCGCTGTTGCGCTGCGTCTTCTGCTCGGACTGCTCGTCGACGATGCGCTTGGGCGCGATCTTCACCTGGGTGGCGGCGTCGACGATCTCGATGTCCTCGTCCCCGATCGCGCCCAGCACGTCGTCCATCTGCTCGGGCGCGTTCATGTCGGCCGGCAGCGCATCGTTGACCTCGTCGTAGGTGAGGAACCCCTTCGACTTCCCCATCTCGATGAGCTGCTGGACTTCTTTACGATCTCGATTCTTCGTCGCCATCGCTACCTCGGTGCTTCCGAACACCCTCGTCTCGCTCGCACACGACAGGGCGTCGTACGCGCGCGCTGCCCCTCTAGCTACCCTTCAAACGTCTTTGCGCGAGCGCCTGCGCCTGCTCCGCCCGTTCCCGCTCCAAGTCCCAATCCCCTGCGACCCGCTGCTGATCACGCGCAAGCTCGCCTGCTTCTTGCGCGACGGTGATTGTTCGAAGCCTCTTGCTTGCATTCGCAACGGTCTCGCGCGCCCCCTCGATAGTGTCGTGTTCCGGGGCCGCCAGCCGCGCGGACGCGAAGGATTGGATCGCCGGGAGCATTTGCGCAAGGAATTCGGAGCTGTCCAGCACTTTTTCTCCCCGGGCATTCGGACGCATGGCTCGCTCAATCCCCGCCACGATCCGTGCCGAGTTCCCTTCCAGCAGGGGCAGGGCCGCCTGAACGTCGGCCTCGTCCAGAAGTGCCGGAAAATCCAGGATGGCTCCGACGATGGCCTTGCGCTCTTCGCTGCCGAGTGGCTTGGGCCTGACTCTGGCCTCGGACGGGCGGGGACCGGTCTCGACGCGCGTGTGGGACACGCGGAGCAGCTTCCTCTTCACCGCGGCGAATGCGCCGGGGCTGGAACGGACCACGTCAAGACGCCCCAGGGCCTGGTCCGCGTAGCCCTCCAGGATCTCGCGACGAACGGGGTCCCTCTGGCGCGCAATGAGCGCGGCGATGCGCTCGACTCGCGACGACCTCTCGATGGCATCGGCCGCGTTGAAGGATTCGTCGAGGTCGGCGTCGATGAGGTAGTTGAGCAGCCCGCGGGCCTGCGCAAGGAGGTGCTTGAGCGCCTCGGCTCCCTTGGTCCGGACGAACTCGTCGGGGTCGGTCCTCTCTGGCAACACCGCAACGCGCGCGTCGAGGCCGACCTCGTCGCAGGGGGCCTCCGCCGCCCGGGCCGCCTTCCGGCCTGCGGCGTCGCCGTCGAAGAAGAGCGTCACGGAGACGGCGTAGCGCCCCAGCAAGCGCGCCTGATCGAGGGTGAACGCCGTGCCCAGGGGCCCCACGACGTTCTCGATGCCGCGCGCGTGCAGCGAGACCACGTCGAAGTTGCCCTCCACGAGGATGGCCTGCTCCTGCTGCCGGATCGCGTTTCGCGCCTGCCAGAGGCCGAAGAGATGCGTGCCCTTCACGTAGAGCGGCGTCTCGGGCGAGTTGATGTACTTCGGGGGCTTGTCGCGCTCCTCGTCGGCCGGCAGCGGCGGCAGCGCCCGGCCGCTGAACGCGACGACGCGACCTCGCACGTCGACGACGGAGAACATGAGGCGGTGACGGAAGCGATCGTAGTAGCCGCCACCCCCGGAACGCGGCGCGATGAGGCCCAGGCTCTCGGCCACCGCCGGCGACACGCCCTGTCTCTTGAGGTGCGAGGCCAGCCCGTCCCAGCCCGGGGGCGCATAGCCGACGCGGAACGCCTGGACGGCAGGGGCGCCCGGCTCGAGCCCGCGCCGCGCGAGCTCGTCGACCGCGTACTGCCGCTGCGGGTGCGCCCGGAGCTGCTCCTCGAAGAACGACGCGGCGATCGACATGACGCCGTAGAGGGCCTCGCGCTCCTTCTTGTGCCGGTCGGCGTCGCTGGGGACGGCGCCGCGCTCCTCCTCGATGGCCACGCCGAACTGCTCCGCAAGCGCCCGGACGGCCTCCGTGAACGAGTACCCGTCCATGCGCTCGACGAACCGAATGGCGTCGCCGCTCTCCTTGCAGCCGAAGCAGTGGTACACCCCCGCGTCCGGGTTGACGCTGAAGCTCGGCGACTTCTCCTTGTGGAACGGGCAGAGGCCGACGAAGCGACGGCCGGCCTTCTTGAGCGAAGGAACGTGCTCGCGAACGAGCGCCACGATGTCGGCACGCTCCCGTACGAGCGCGATCGTGTCCTTCGAGATCATCGTCCCTGTACGTCCACGCGCGTCCTTGTCCCCCTGCGGCGTCGAGCCCGGCCGGCCCAGCGTCGCCGGCTATAGGTCACACGAGGGTGGCGCCTGGTCAAGCGCGCGGGCCCGTGCCGACGGCGCCAAAGTCGCCCGGGCACGGGACCCCTTGGTACGATTCATGGAAAGCGGACCATGCCGCGCCTCGTCCCGCCCCCCGCCCTTCCGGCCAGCCCGCGCCGTGAGAGGCGTCCTCCGCCGCCCCCGCCGCCGGGCGAGGGCGTCGCGTTGCGCCTGGCGATCGGGCGCGAGGGCATCGGGCTCGAGCTCGCGCAGCCCGCGAAGCTCGGGTGCCTGCTGGTCACGGAGCTTGCCGCCACGCTGCCGGGAGTCCGCTTTCCGGTGGACGTCTCGGGGGGCGTTTCGCGCTTCCGCCACCGTCGTGGCGAGCTGCAGCGCCTCGAGATCGAGCTGGGAGCGCGGGCGCTGGAGCGCTTCGCGGCCTCGAGGCTGCGAGGGCTGCTTGGGACGCGGAGCCCGGAGGTCTGGATCGGCGCGGGCCGCAGCCACGCCACGCTCTGCATCACAGCCCCGCCGGAGCCCGATGACGACACGGGCGCGGAGACGCCGGTCCTCGCGTTCGACGTGCACGCGCTGGCCGAGGAGGGCGCCGTGGTCCTCGTGGTCGCCGGGGCGCGCGGATCCGCGCTGCCCGCGCCGGCGACGGCGCTGGCGATCGGCTGCATCCAGACCCTCCTCGGCGGCGTCGCGGAACGGCAGGGGGCGGCCTTCGTGGTCCCGCACGCCGCGACGGCCGTGGCTCGGGCCCTGCTCCCCGAGGCGGGCGCGCGCGTCCCCGCAGCCCGCGACGTGCGCTGGACCGCGATCGCCGCGCAGGGCGACACGTGGATCCTGAGCGCGGTCGACGGAGCCCTGGGCGCCGCCCCGGACCGCGCCGCGCTTCGAGCCCGCGAGGCGGCGCACGTGCTGCGGGCCGCGGACGACGCGCTGCTCGCCGGCGACGTGGAGGTCGCGCGCGCCCTGTGCCTCGAGGCGCTCGACCGGGCGCCGCGCCATCCCGAGATCGTCCGCCGCATTGCCGACGTCGACGCGCGCGCCGGGGGTCGCGCCGAGGCCGCGCTCTCGCTGCTGCTGGACCTGCGCGATGATGCGAACGCACAGCTTGGAACGCTGCCCGGGGAGCTGCTGGCGGAGGGGAGCGACACGGCCGCTGCCCTCGCGAGCCTCGAACGCGCGGGGGAATCGGATCCCGCCCCGGGGCTCGCGGCGCGCGCGCTGGAGATGGCGGCCCGCCTCGTGCGCGACCCGCTCGAGGCGCTGCACTGGCTGGATCGCGCCTTGGCCCGCGCGCCGCGCGCGCCCTCGACGCGATGGGCGCGTGTGGCACGACGCCTCGCCGTGGGCCGCGTGGACGACGCGATGGCCGACGCGGAGCACCTCGAGGCGATGGCGAAGGGCGGCCGCGCAAAGCATCGCGTGTGGCTCCGTGCCGGCAGGGCGTGGCGCGAGGCCGGCCTCGCGTCGCGGGCGGGGGCGCTCTTCGAGCGCGCCCTGCGGTATGCGCCGGACGAACCGCAGGCACTGGCCGGTCTGGGTGTTGCGCTCGTGGAGGAGGGCCGCGGGACGCGGGGCGTCGCCGTCCTTGAGCGGGCCGTGGAGATGGCGGACGCGCGCGGCATGCCGGCGTCGGGGCTGCTGCTCGACCTCGGCAATGCGCTCGCCGTCGCGCTCGAGGACCTGCCGGCCGCGATCGCGCGCGTGTCGGCGATTCCGGGCGACGCGCCCGAGGCGCTGCTCGCGCGGGGTCTCGAGGGGCGCTGGCGTTCCCGCCTCGGCGATCGCGCGGGCGCCTCCCTCGCGTTCGCCCGACTGCGGGAGCTCGCAGCCTCGCTGCCCCCGTCGACGGGCGTCGAGCGCGAGGCGGAGATCGTCTCGCTGCTGCGCGAAGCGGCAAGCAGCGCGCGCACGCACGGTGAACCGCTCGCCGCGCAGCGGCACCTCGTCGCAGCGCTCCGACTCCGACCACGGGACGCCGCCCTGCTGCGCGAGGTGCGCGAGATCGGCGCGCTCGTGGCGCGCGGTCCGGTGGCCGACCGAGACGAGGACGACGCACCGCCCTCGTCGGAACGCGGGTTCGAATCGGCGAGTCCTGCCACGCTCACCGACCGGCCCGCGCCGGACCTCGCCCCCGTCGAGCCCGACGAGGACTCCAACGCGGCGGCGCGCGCCGAGGAGCTCACCCGGAGGCTCCAGGGCAACCCGGCCGACGACGCGGTCGCCGACGAGCTCCTCGGCGTGCTCGAGTCGCTCGGGCGAGGTCACGAGCTGCTGGCCCTCGCGAGCGCGCGTCTCGAGGACGCAACGCCCGCGCGGCGGACGGAGTTCGCTCCCCGCGTGCGCGATGCGCTCCACCGCCTCGCCGCGAGGGCGGAGGCGCAGGGACGTGGAGACGACGCCGCCCTTTATCGCAGCGCGATCCTGATCCTGACGGGCGGCCCTGGCGGCTGAGCGCCCGGGACCGGTCAGCTCGCGAGGGCCGCCTTGACCGCAGCGAGAGACTCGTCGACCGCGGCCTCGCCCAGCCCGCATCGAACCGCAAGCTTGGCGAGGACGTCGCGCTCCACTGGGCTCACGTCGGCGCTCGCCTGCGCGAGCAGGGCGGCGATCCGCAGGACCTCCTCGGCGTGCTCCCTCTTGGTCGCCACGCGCGCGACCGCCGCGATGCGGCGATCGAGCCCGTCCTCGGCGAGTTGGTCGCTCAGATCGCTGACGAGCGCCGCGATGTTCCCGGACGGCACGGTGCCGCCACAGAGCGCCATGACGACGCGCTCGAAGAGGCTCCGTTCGACGTCGTCGAACACACCGTCCGCGGTGGCGACGAGGTAGGCGCCCTCGACGATTGCCTCGAAGAGCGCCACGGCCAGCGGATCGAACCCGGTGGGCACGGTCGCGTCCTCGGAGGGGCGCGCGCCGTAGGACGCGGCCGCCAGCGAGAGGATCGACAGGGGACGCGAGGGGTCCACGGCCTTTCCGGGCGGAACCGGGGAGCGGGCCACGCGCGCGAGCAAGTTGATGCGAAGGTCGTCCATGGGTGGCATGCGTCCTCCGGCGCGCCGCTCGCAGGGGAGCATACCAGAAGCACCTCGTGGCTACTGCCCCGAGGTGGCCAGGTACATGTCGAAGTGGCCGTTCGAGTCCGTCAGCGCCTCGCCGATCTCGTAGGGAAGCCCCGACGCGGGGGTCTCGTACATGCGGACGACGGCCTCGACCACCGGGTTGCCACTGGGGTCGAGGAGCTGCATGCCCGCGTTGACCGGTGCGGGGACGACGGTCGGAGGCGCCTTCGAGGAGGTCAGCGGCCCCACGCTCAGCGGCTGCACGACCCACGGCAGCCGGCTGCCCTCGGCGGGGCGCACGCGCAGCACGTACGCCCCGGGATCCAGGCCCAGCTCGAAGCTGCCGTCGACGGCCGTCGTCGCGCGCGCCTGCCGCGGCAGGCACGGCGCGTCGGTCGAACCGTCCTCGCAGGCAGTCGGGACGACCTCGATGGTGGCCCCGGCGAGCGCCCTGCCGTCGGCGACCGACGCAGTCCCTCGCACGGTGCGGAGCACGTCCACGGAGAGGTCGGGGGCCGGTATCGGGTTGCACGCGGGGTCGGCGAGCGCGAACGCACTGTCGACGGTGACCTCGTGGGTCGCGTCCCGCGGGATGACTGTGACGCGGAAGACCCCGAGCGGCAGCTGTGCGGAGTACTGCCCCGAGGGCGCGGCCGTGCGCTCGCGGAACGAGAAGTCGTGGTTCGCGGACAGAGCGTCGTGGCCCACCGCCCCGTTCGCGGCAAACCGGCAGACGTCCGTCGCGTCGAAGACGAGATCGGCAGGCACGGAGCGCCCTTCCTGGTCCCGGACCGTCCCTGTGACCGTCGTCGCGGCGGGGAGCCGGGGGTACGTCCCGGCGCCGACCAGATCGCCATTCAACGGCGTGAAGATCCAGGTCGGCATCGCGGCTCCGGCGGGCGGAACCATCACGAGCTGCGCGTTGGCCAGCGCGTCTGCGTGGTGGCTCGTGAGAAGCTGGAGCCCGAGTTCCTGGACGCCGCTGAGATGCGGGAGGTTGGAGATGCGACGGTAGCTCGTGGCGTCGCGGAGGTAGGCCTGCCAGCCGTCGAGCGCCCCGCCGTCGACCCGGGACAGGTCGAACGTCGGCAGCCGCGGCGCGCCCCCCGGGTTTGTGCCCGTGGTCTCGTCGAAATGAAACGTGACGGTCTGCGTGGGCGGCGTCGACGCCGTGAGGTCGAGCCGCTCGATGTCCGGTGGATAGGCCGCGTCGAACGGAGGCATGGGGGCGAGCGTCCGCTCGTACACCAGTGGCTGCAGCAGGGGCGCGCAGAAGTACAGGTTCGGCCCTCCGGCCGGCCCCGGAGCGTGGTTGATCGAGCTGTCCACCAGGTTGGGCGCAGAGACGGCGGCAACCGGGAGGCCGAATGCGGCCGCGTCCGAGGGCGATGTGGAACCGGGCGGCCACTGCGCCCGGAAGGTGGCCTGCACCGGCAGCGCGATATCGATGTCCGCTCCCCCTAGGTTCCAGCCCGCGGCTCGCTGCTGGTCCGGGCTCACGAGCAGATCGCCCTGGAGGGCACACTGCGTGCTGGCCTGCGGGAACGGCAGCGACGGCATGACACCGCAGGTCCCAGGGTTGCAGGTCGTGCCTGCCGGGAGAGCGCCGGACGTGGCGCCGAGGAGCTGCGCGAAGGGCAACGCGTAGACCGCGCCGGGCGCGACGGGCGCCACGGTGGAGAGCGAAACCACGAGCGTCCAGTTGCCACCCTGCGCAGTGACCAGGCAGGCTCCGTCCACGCACGTCGCGGGCGTGCCGTTCTGGACGTAGGCCGAGCACGGGTGATCGGGGCACGCGTTGACGGACGCCATCGGGGGTGCGGCCCCGGTCGCCGGGCCGCAAGCGATCGCGACGGCCAGGGCAGAGAGGACGACCGCGCGCCCGCTCATGGATCGATCCCGGACTCCGGTACGATGGGCAGGGCATCGGGTGACCCGTCCGGAAACGGAAAAGCGCCGTCGGCGAGCACGCCCGCGTCGTACGTGAGACACGAGGGCGACCACAGCTGCCAGGTCACGACATCGCCGCCCGCGCCGCTCGGCGTGCTGCACGAGTTCACGTTCGCGCCCTCCACGACGGCGAACTGGCTGGCTACGATGGCCGTGATGGTGTGGCAGATCGTCGGGTCCGGCTGGGACAGGCCAAAGCCCAGCAGGATGTCTCCCCCTCCCCCGTCGAATGCGGCCTGGGAACACGATTGAGCGCAGAGGCGCGGGACCGCGGTGCCGTCGACGAGGACGCTGAACTGGCAGGGCCCCGTGGGGTCGTCGAGGTGCACGGGAACGACGAAGCCACCCGGCGGCAGCTCCGTGATGACGCCTTCGGGCGGGACGACAGCGTCGTGAATGATCTCGGGGCGGTGGACCTGCGTGGGGAGATCGGGCGGCGGCGCCGTGAAGCACGCCGCCAGGAGGCCGAGCGTGGACACGCCCGCACCGAGGAGCGGCAGGAGGATGCGGTGGACTCGCAAGTCGAACGAGCGCGGCAAGGCGGACCGTCAAAAGAGGCTGAAGCGACCGGACGACATGGTGCCACGCGACGGCCCGCGCGCCACGGCTTGCCAGCGCGCCGCGGCGTACTCCGGGCTCACCGCGAGGCGGAGCAGATCGGCCACGTTCGGGTTCTCCTCGCACACCGCGCGCAGCGTCCCCATCGAGACCGACGGCCGGGCTCCGACGTCGGGTGACTCCGCGAACAGCGTCCGGACCGCATGGGCGAAGTCGCCCGCGAGGAACATCCCGACGCGGCGTCCGCTCTGCTGCGCCCGCGCGACGAGCTCCTCGTGCTCGGGCAGCGCCTGCCCGGCGAGCAGTTCCTGGAGTCGACGTTGCACGCGCGGCGGGATGACCTGCCAGAAGGACTCCGCGAGTCGCGCGGCGTGGACGTCGACCCGACGGCCCACCTCCGAAGGCCCGAACGCGACGCGGACGGCCGACAGGACCGCGCGACCTTCGGCCGGCGGAAGCCCGAGGCGGAGCACGTTCTGCGGCAGGGCGGCCGACATGCCGCGCCCCAGCGCGTAGCGCAGCTCCACCGTCTCCTCGCGGACCTCTCCCGCGAGGATGACCGAGGGCGGCAGCAGCAGGGCCACGTGCGACGACGGCACGCCGCTCGTCCCGCGCGGGACGAATAGGGGAATCCGCGGGGCATCGAGCGTCCGCATCGCGGCCTCGTAGAGGCGCGCGATGACGGAGCTGTTGCCCGGCACGACGCGCTCGACGCCCGTGATGCCGTAGCTGGCAGCGTCGCGGGAGAAGAGCTGGGCGGCCCCCTCCCAGACGAGGGCGAGCCCTTCGCCCACGGTGTCGCACGAGGGCCGCGAGAGGAGCGCCAGGGTGCCCGGCTCGACCGGTTGCGCCATCAGCGGAGGCGGCGGGAGCGGACCGGCGCCGGGATCGAACGCGCGCAGCACGTGCTCGACCGCCCGCGCATAGACGCGGTCCTCGTCCGCGAGCGCGGCGGCACGGAGAGACTCGAGGCGCGCGACGTCGCCTGGCTCGATGACGACCTGCTGGCGCCGGATGCGGACCAGGTCGCGCGTGCGATCCGCGGCGGACGCAATCACCGGCGCGAGCAGGTCCCCTGCCACGGCGAGGCCGTCGGCCAGCGCTTCCCAGAGCAGGGGCTCCGCACCGCCAACGTCGCCGCGTTCGAGACGCGCGCGAGCGAGCGCGAGCCTGGCACGGGCCCGCTCCTCCGGAGTGGCCGCGCCCCGCAGGGTCCCCTCCAGAGCCGCCAGATCGGGGTCAGCTCCCGACGCCCCACCGCGACCGGCAACCGCCGCGGGCGCGGACACGGGCGCGACCGGTTGCGGCGGCACCACCAGCTCGGCCAGCCTCGCCCGCCTCCCCTCCGCGGCGTCGCGGGTTCCGGGGTGCTGGCTCGCGAGATCGAGGAACCGCTCCGCGTCGGCGAGACGGCGAGCGCGCACGGCGGCGTCAGCCGCGACGAGAGCCACCTCGCCCGGCCGCCGGAGATCGAGCAGCGGCCCCGCGAGCGCGACGCGATAGGCGTCGACCGCCTCGTCGTGCTGGCCGCGCGCGAACAGCCTCTCCGCGAGACCGAGCTCGAGGACCGCGTGGGGGCCGACGGCCTTCCGCGCAACTTCGAGCTCCTGCATGCCGGCGGCGCCCCCCTGCACGACGTCGCGCGCTTCCGCGAGGAGGAAGGCGCGCAAGGCGACGTCATCGCGAGCCAGCGGCTCCCCGATATGTGCCAGGTCCTCGATGGTCTGCCGGGCTTCGTCTGGACTACCCGCTCCGCGTTGCCTGTACTCGAGCCCCCGCGCGAAGAGCTGCGGGGGCCCTCGCTCCGGGGCGGTCTCCGCTGCACGCCTCGCGAGATCGAGCGCCCGGACCGTGTCGCCGGCCTGTGCGGCCACCTGGGCTGCCTCGAGATGCGCGTCGCTGCGCGACCGGGCCTCGCTGGACTCGCCCGTCGCGGCCGGCTGCGCGGATGCGCCGATGGGGCTCTGGGCCTGGGCCGCGTCGAGCGCGAGGGCCGCCGCGCCGCGGTGATCCCGGCGCCGCGCGAGGACCCGGCGAGCATGCTCGGCGGCGGCATTCAAATCGCCGGAGGCCATCGAGGCCCGTCCGGCGCGCAGCTCGAGCTCGTCCTTCTCGAGGAGATCCGTCTCGTTGGCGGCCGCCTTGCGCCAGAGCGGGGCCGCCATCGCGTGGTCCCCCTGGCGTTCCAGCAGGTCCGCCATGTACCGGAGGGCTCCGACGTTCCGCGGCCACTCGTTGAGCAGAAGCGCCAGCTCGTCGCACGCCTCGCGCAGTCGCCCGAGGCGCTGCTCGAGGATCGCGGCGCGACGTAGCCGGACGGCGCGCAGCACCTCGCGCGCCCCGGAATGGACGCTCAGCCGCTCCGCCCGGCGCGCAAGATGATCGACGAGCTCGTCATAGCGGCCGCGCGCCACGATGAGAGACTCGATCGCCTGGTCGGCCATCTCGTCGTCGGGATCCAGGTGGAGGACCGCCTGCCAGGTCTGCATGGCGGCGTCGACGTCCCGCCGACGCTCGTGGGCCCGACCGAGACGCTTCAGGACGGCGACACGGCCGTCCTCGGCCACGCGCTCCACGATGTGCTCCAGGGCCAGGACGCGCGCGTCGTCGTCCTCCGAGAGCTCCGCGAGCCGTTCGAGCGCGCTCCACCGCTGGAGGGGCTCCGGGTCCAGCCGGCAAGCCTCGGCCTGGGCTCGATTCGCGCCGGCGCGATCCCCGCGGGATTCCCGCCGCTGCGCGAGCTCCTCCCAGCGTTCCGCGCGCAATGCCGGGGCGACCGTCTCGCTGGCGGCCTCTCGTTCGACCCGCGCCTCGATCTCCGTGCCACGCCCGGCGGCATCCCACGCCGCGCGCAGCTCCCGATCGACCTCCGCGCGGTCGCTCCCCTCCAGGAACTCGACGGCGCGCTCGAAGAGCGGCGCGGCGTCGACCGGAGCCCCGTCCGATAGGCGTGCGCGCGCAGCTGCAACGAGCGCCTCGGCCAGGCGAGAGCGCGACACGCGCTTGTGGAGGCGCTCGGCCAGCTCCGGCGCTCCGCGGATGGCGGCATCCGCCTCGATGACCAGCGCGTCGTCGTCGGGCTCGCGCGAAGCAGCGGCGACGGCGGCCCGGGCGCGCAGCTCGACATCCCCCAGGGCCTCGGCCAGGGTGCCGAGCAAGCGGAGCACAGCGGTGCCCACGTTGGCGTGGGGCTTCTCGGCCGCAGCGAGCATCGTCGCGACGCGCTCCCGTGCCTGCGGCGCCGTCGCGAGAACCGCGGCGGCCGGGACGAGCCGCGCGTACTCGTCGATGTCGGCGTCGCAGTCGAAAGCTCGTTCGAGCGCGTCGAAGGCGACCTCCGCGTCGGAGAACAGGTCGAGCGTGATCGATGCGAACGCGAGAGCGACGCGTCCGCCGTCCGGGCCCTCCAGTCGAGCGGTGACCTTGCGAGCGGCGTGGGCCACTCGCAGCTCGACCCCCTCGTGGTCCTCAGGGCTGGACCGGAGAAGATCCGCGGCGGCATCATGCAGCAAGGCGATCGTCGCAACGCCGGGCGCCGCGAACGTCGCCCGGAGGAGTACGTCGACGCGTCGACGCGCCCCTTCCTCCCCGCCCCCGGCGATGCTCGCGGCGCGGAGGAGCCACGCGGCCTTGGCCGAGGCGTCACGGGCGCCCTCCGCGACCTGCTCGAGCGTACGGACCGCCTGGAGGCGGTCGCCCGCCCGGTCTGCTGCGCGGGCCAGCAGCTGGAAGCTCGAGCCCTCGGCCGGCACCGCGTAGAAGGCCTGCGCGGCGTGCTTGAGCGCGAGGGCGTGCTCGCCTCGCCGCTCGAAGAGGCGTGCCCCCCGGTGGTGCGCTGCTCGCCGGCCGAAGCGACCGAGCGCCCTCGACGCGACGAGCTCGTAGAGCCCGGACAGCACGTCGTGCTCACGCGTTCGATCGGTCGCGCGCTCCGCGACTTCGAGCGCCGCCGTGTGGGAGGGCTTGCGCGCCAGGCCGCGCGCGGCCAGGTCGAACGCGACGTGCGCTTCCCCCACGCGAAGCGCGGCTCGACCGGCGTCCGCCGCGATGACGGCCGCCCGCGCGTCGTCCGGCTCGGCCTCGACGAGACGGCTCATGTACTCGAACGCGAACTCCCGCCCGGCCACGGCGACGAGATCGAGCGCCAGGATCATGTGCCCGCTCGCCGGAGCAGCGCCGGCAGCACGTTGCCAGGCTCCGATGGCGCCCACCCGATCGTCGGCGAGGTCCCAGAGCGCGACGCCGAGAGCCCGCCACGACTCCACGGTCTCGGCGACATCGTCGTACGGCCGGCTGGCACGCGCACGCAGCCGCCATACGAGCGCGTCGCCCGAGAGGGTCTGCTCGGTCAGGCGAGCGAGGTGGCCCGCGATCTCCGGCCCACCGAGCCCCTCTTCGGTGGCGCGGGCGATCAGGCGCGCTTGCCCCTCGACGTCGCCGAGTCGTTCGCGCACGTCGGCGAGCCGCACGAAGAGCGAGCGACGGTCCACCCCCTCGGCTCCACTCGACAGCCATCGTTCGAGGATCGCCGCCGTGAAGCTGTCGTCACCAGCGCGCATCGCCGTCTCGAGCATCGCATCGCGGAGCTCCGGCAGCCTGGCGCCGAAGACGTCGAGCGCGCGGCGCGCGACGACCGCCGCGTGATCGAACTCGAGCCGCGAGAGCTGCCCCAGGCCGCGCGCAAACAGGGGACCCAGCCACGTCGCCGCGTGCGGCTGCGACAGGAGCCACGCCATCGCGTCTCCGAGCCGCCTGCCGTCGCCGCTCACCAGGAGGCGCTCGACGAGGCGCTCGATGGCCCCGCGGTCCCCGGGTCGCAGGGCGACAAGGCGCTGCGTCCAGGCGATCGTCAGCTCGCGTTCCCCCAGCACCTCGAGGGCATCGGCCAGCGCGACGCACCAGGTGGCCCGTGGACCGACGAGCGCGATGGCGCGCTCCAGCGCTGCTGCGGCAGGGCGCGTCGAATCGCCGGCGAAGGCGTCGGCCAGGATGGCCACGCAGCGCGGATTGGCCGGATCGGCCTGCGTCGCGAGCTCCGCCACGCGGCGCGCGTCCTCGACGCGACCCACGCGGACGAAGCGGTCCGCTGCCGCCGTGAGCAAGAACGCGCGCACGACAGGCGCCGCGCTCGCCGCGACGCGCTCGATCGCCACGGCCTGCGCGCCGGGGTCGGCGTCCACCGTGGCACGCACCCATGCTGCTGCGGAGGCTGCGCGTCCCTCCTCGGAAGCCGACCTTGGATCGTCGGGCAAGGGCGGCAAGGAGGCGCGGGCCATCGCGCCGACGCGAACCCGTCGCTCCTGCTCGTCAGCGATGTCCGACACCGCGTGACGGACCCTGCGCGCGAGCTCGAGGCGGACGTCGCCCACGCCCTCCAGTACGCCGAACGCGTCGGCGAGGTGCGTCCCCAGCGCCGCGATCATCTCCTCGGAGCCCGGGTCGGCGGCGACGGCGGCGACGCTCGCGGCCGCGGCGCGACGCGGATCCGCGAGGGGGCCCGCATACAGGCGCGCGAGCTCCACGAGCGCACGCGCACGCTCCGTAGCCCCGGTCAAGCGCGACGCGCGGAGCGCCATGCGCGCCGCGAGCACCTCGAGCATGCCGAGATCGAGCAAGAGCGCATCGAACGCGTCGCTCTCCTCGCCCTCGAAGCGAAGGTCGAGCCCCTGGTCGAGCCCCGCGCCGAGGGCGCGTGCGGGGTCCTGCCCTGCCGGTCCGCAGTGCCGGGGCCGGCCCTCGGCCGCGGCGCGCGCGTATGCGCGCCAGACCTCGTCGGCCGCAAGCGGCTTGCCCCGCGCCTCGAGCGCGGCGGCCAGCGCCTCGGCGGCCGCACGGCTCGCCGGGCAGGCCCCGGCGGCGCGCCACAGATCCTCGAGCTCCGCGTCGTGCTGGCCCTCGACCGCCCGGCGGCGCGCGGCCTCGACGTAGGCGTCGCCGGCGAGGTTGGCGGGAAGAGCGTCGGGCGCCCAGGCCCCGATCGCGCCGAGCAACTCGGCCGGGAGGGCGTCCGCGGGGTCGATGGAGGCGGCGGCCTCGAACGCCGCCACGGCGCCCGCCGCGGCGCCCGCTCGCGCCTTGAGGACACCGGCGCGCACGAGGACATACGCCGCCTCGCCGGAATCGACGTCCGGCAGCGACGCGATGGGACGCAACGCGGTCGCCGCGCGGCCCGCTTCGCTCAGGCTCTCGAGCCAGGCGGCCATCTCGCGCCGGAGCTCGACGTCTTCCCCGAGATCGAGCGCCTGCGAGGCGAGGTCCGCAGCCTCGTCGAGGTTGCGATCGCGCGACGCCAGCCAGCGCGCGAGCCTCGCGCTCGCCTCGCGCAGCGCCGCCGGCTCCCCGCTCGCGCGCGCCTCCTCGATGCGGGCGCGCATCCACGCCTCCTCGGCGCGCGGTCCGGTGCGCCGCTCGAGAGGCTGGGGCGCCACCGTGGCGCGACCGCCCCGAGAGTGCCGTGCGTTCCACTCGGGAGGGGGAAGCGTCGCCCGCGACGGCGGGTCGCCATCCGGCGGTCCCGGCGGGTCGGACGGTCGACGGTCGGACGGGATCATCCTCGTGCTGATCGTACGCCAGGTCCTACCGGACCGTCAGCGCGAACGGGAGCGCGCACAGAGCGCGCTCGTGGTCGAGCAGCGGCAGGAGGCTCGCGACGAAAGGCTGTAGCTCGTGGACGAAGCGCGGCAGCGAGAGACGCTCGACCGTGCCCGCGGCGCCTTCGGCGCTCCTGGTCGGCCCGTCCTCGGCCAGCACGTCGAGCCATCCGCCGCCCTCGCCGGCCACCGCGAAGCGAGCGTCCGGCGGCAGGTTCGCGAGGGCCCGTGCGCGCGCGATCGCCGTCGCCAGCCCCCCGATCTCGTCCACGAGCCCACGGCCGAGCGCGTCGCGACCGCAGAAAAGCCTGCCCTCGGCCGACGCAGCGACCTGCTCGACGGGCACCTTTCGCCCCTCGGCGACGCGCGCGAGGAAGAGATCGTAGACCCCCCTCATCGTCTCTCGCACGCGGGCCCGCGTGGCGTCGTCCCACGGCAGGAGAAGCGACTCGTAGGCGGCGCGGGATGCGGCCTGCGGGTCGTCGGCCCGTGCCGGTACCGTCTCGGCGTGCACGCCGATGCGCTCGAGGGCGTGATCCGCGGAGACCTTGCCCCCCACGACCCCGATCGATCCGAGGATGCTCGCCTCGTCGGCCAGAACGACCGTGCCCGTCGAGGCCATGTAGTAGCCACCGCTCGCGGCCATGCCGCCCACGCTGACCACCAGCGGCTTCTTCGCGCGGAGTCGCATCAGCCCGTGCCAGAGCAGGTCGCTCGCGAGAGCGCTCCCGCCCGGGGAGTCGATGCGGAGCACGACCGCCTTGACGTCGTCGTCCTTCTCGAGGCGCAAGAGCGTCCGCGCGAGCCTCCGCTCCACGATGCCACCCGAACCGCCGAGGAGCCCGTCGGCCCCCTCGAGGGAGATGGCTCCATCGGCCCGGACGACGGCGACCGGTGCGACCTCGAGAGACTCCCCGACCACGACGCGGAGGATCTCAGTGAGATCGTCGCGACCGGACCCAGCCCCCGCCCCGAAGCGCACCTCGGCGCGGCCCGCTGCCGTCTCGCGCTCGAGCTCGGAGCGCGCGTCGTCGAAGTAGCCGACCTGGTCGACGAGGCCGAGGCTCTGGGCCCGCGGGGCGGCGTAGGGCCCGTCTTCGGGCGTCTCCGGCGCCAGGGCGGGCCGGGCCCGCAGGATGCCCCCGAGCCACGAGGCGCGCATGCCGGCGAGGGTGGACTGGAGCGACTCGCGCGCCTCCGGGCTCGGCCCGTCGCGCGTGAAGGGCTCCTCGGCGCCCTTGTATTTGCCAACCTGGAGGAAGTCCACGTCGAGGCCGAGCTGCTCGGCGAGCAGCTTGTGGAAGTACAGGTTCTGCGACGCGAGACCGATGGTGTCGACGGTGCCAGCGGGAGAAAGCCAGATCCGCTTGCAGCCCCTCGCCGCCAGGTAGGCCGTCCCGTTGGCGAGGTCGTCGCCGTGGCACCAGACCGGAACGCGTCCGCCGAGCTCCTCGAGCATCGCGCCGATCTCGGTGGCGCGGGCGAGGCCGATGCGCGCCGTTCCCAGGCGCACGAGAACTCCCGCCGTATCGTGATCTCGTCCGCTGCGCTCGATCTCGCGGACCAGATCGGTGAACGCGGCTGCGCGCGTCGAGAGCCCCAGGAGGCTGGAAGGTGGCTGCTCGGGGACGCCGTCTTCAAGGTCGAGAACGACGACCTTCGGACCCGAGTGACGCTCCTCGCTCGCGCCCACCGACGCGCCGGTGCGGGTCCGCCCTTCGCAGCCCGCAAGCCCTGCCACCACGAGGAGCGCGACGAGCGCGGTCGAGCGCGGTCGCATCTCAGATCCCGTCGCTGCCGGTCGGGGCCGGGCTCGGCGCGGGGGCCGAGGCCGCGGAGGGAGCGCTTGCGCTGACCGTCGCCGTGGGCGTCGGCGCGCCCCCGCCCGACATCCCGTCGACCCGCGTCTTCGCGTACCCGGGGTAGGTGCCCTCGGGAAACCGGTCGATGATGTCCTTGTACGCGCGGACCGCGCCCGCATGGTCGCCCGAGGCCCACTGGGTGTCGGCGACGCCCAGGAGCGCGGGGAGGTACGACGGGTTCACCCCGAGGGCCCGCTTGTACGCGGCGAGTGCGCCGGCGGTGTCTCCGGTGGCGCGCGATACGTCGCCGAGCCCGGAGAGGGCCTCGGAGTCGCCGGGGTTGCGCGCGACCAGGGCCTCGTAGATCGTCCGCGCGCGCTCCCAGTCGCCCTTGCGAATGGCCGCCTGCGCCGCGCGCATCGCGCTTCCGTTGTCCCCGGGAACCGGCGCCTCGTCGGAACCCCCGCCCCCGGCCGCCGCGACAGCTCCTGCCGCCGCCGGGGCCGACGGCTGCAGGGGGAGCGCGCTCACGTCGAGGTGCGGAACACTGGACGCTGCGCCGCCGACGGCCGCCCCCCTGGCCGGGAGGCGCTCGATGAACGCGTGCAGATCGCGCAACAGGGCGTAGGGTCGCGGCGAGCTGTCGAGCTTTGCGAGCTCCGCCTTGGCGCCGGCCACGTCGCCCGACTGGGCGAGCGCGTAGACGAGCGCGGCCCGAGCCCGCCCCGCGTTGCCCTCCCGACTCGCGGCGAGCCTGAGGCGATCGAGGAGGGTCGTCCACAGCGGCTCGGGCTCCGCGAGGTCGAGCGCGGCGAGGACGTACGCGGTCTCGGGCTGCGCTGCCTGCGCGATGATCTTCGAGACGTCGCGACGCGCAGCATCCCGATCGCCGGCGAGGCGCAGGGAGTCGACGCGCGCGCGGAGCGCGGCGGGATCGTCGGGCGCGGAGGCCACCGCGGCGTCTGCAGCCTTGCGGGCCCGCGCCACGCGGTCGTCCAGATCGGCCTTCGTGATGCGGCGGTCCTCCTTGTCGTCGTCCGCGAGCAGGCGCATCCTCAGCCACGGGACGTCCGCCCTGACCGCGGCGACGGTCGCCTCGTCGGCGAGGACGCGCGGATCGCGCTCGGCAAGGGCGCTGGC
>JAJYCT010000006.1 GCA_021778125.1 Myxococcales bacterium | reverse complement strand
GGCACCGCCCCCGACCCCCGCGCCGCCTGCGCCCGAGAGCCCCAAGCGGGCCGTACCCGACTACGACGGCCGCGGCCCGCCGGGCGCGATGCCCGGCGACGATGCGCGCTGGATCCCGCGCGTGCTTCTCTCCCCCGCGTACGTGGCGGCCGAGTACGTCTTGCGCCGTCCGATCGGCGCCGGGGTGACGGCCGCCGAGCACGGGGACTGGCCGCGCAAGATCTACAACTTTTTCACCTTCGGTGCCGAGCACAAGGCAGGCTTCTTCCCCGTCGGCCTGGTCGAGTTCAACTTCAACCCGAGCGTGGGCATCTTCGGGTTCTGGGACGACGCCGGCTTCAAGGGAAACCACCTGAACCTCCACGTCGAGGCCTGGCCGACCGACTGGCTCGCCGGCTCGATCACGGAGCGCATCGACCTCCGAAAGCGGCAGACGCTGCAGCTGCGGCTCTCGGGGATACGCCGCCCCGACGGCGTCTTCTACGGCCTTGGTCCGCGGTCGCTGCAGGATAGCCAGAGCCGCTACGGTGTCGAGCGCGTTGAGGGCAGCGCGCTCTTCGAGTGGCGGCCCTGGCGCTCGAGCCAGATCCAGGCCGGCATCGCCCTGCGCGACGAGAAGACGTACGACGGCTACTACGGCGACGACCCCTCCTTGACGAAGGAGGCCGAGACGGGAGCGTTCGCCGTGCCCTACGGCTTCGGTCGCGAGTACACCACGGAGCTCAACCGAGTCCTCTTCGCGTTCGACACGCGCCACCGCGGGAGCCACGCGGGCTCCGGCGTGCGCCTCGAGCTCGGCGGCGAACAGGGCAGCGACGTCCGCAACACCCCCGCCGCCGGCTGGATCCGTTACGGCGCGACCCTGGGTGGGTACGCCGATCTCACCGGACGCGGGCGCATCCTCGGCCTGTCGCTCACGACCCTCTTCGCGGACCCGCTCGGGAGTCATCCCGTCCCGTTCACCGAGCTCGTGTCCCTGGGTGGCGACCACCCGATGGCGGCGTACTTCTGGGGGCGTCTCGTCGACCGTAGCGCGGCGGTCGCCACGCTGAGCTACTCGTGGCCGATCGGCCCCTGGCTCGACGGGCGCCTCGAGCTCGCGATGGGCAACGTCTTCGGCGTCCACCTCGCCGCGTTCGACCCGAGCCTGCTGCGCGTGTCGGGTGCCTTCGGGCTCCAGGTGGCCCCCGTCATCGGCACTCCGCTCCAGCTCCTCGTCGGGCTCGGCACCGAGACGTTCGCGCAAGGGGGGTCCATCGACACCGTGCGCGTCTCGCTTGGCGTGCCATACACGTTCTGAAGGGCCGGCCGACGCAAGGGTCGTCCTCTCAGAACACGCCGCCCAGCGTCATCGACCCGCCGCCGGGCATCGGGGCGCCGCCGATCCACACCGGAGGCGCCTCCGACTTGTGGCGATGCAGGTGCGGCACGAGGACCCCGATCACCGCCCCCGCGATGGCGCCCCCGACGACGTCGGTGGGGAAGTGGTCGCCCGAGCGCACGCGCTCGTAGCTCACGAACGCCGTGAGCGCGGTGCCGACGCCGAGCGTGATCCACGGCCGAGCCGGCTGCGTGTCCGAGTAGCGTTCGAACGCGATGTAGGTCGCCGTGGCGCTGATCGCGGCCACGGTGGCGGCATGGCCGGAGAAGAACGACAGCTGCAGGTTCGTGGAGCCGCAGCCGGGCGCCGTGGTCGGCTTCCCGTAGCAGTTGACGTAGTCGATCGGGCGCGGTCGCCGGACGGCGATCTTGGTGATGTCGGTGAGCGCCTCGGTGAGCGAGAGCGTCTCGGCGTACATCACGGCGTCGACGAGGCCGGCGTCCCACCCGTCATGCAGCCCCGAGAGGATCGGGTCGAGGACGGCGAAGCCCACCGAGGAATACAGAATGACGTTGGCGACCGTCGACGCGCTCGTGTCGATGGTCTGCGTGACGGCGGTGCGGTCGAACGAGAGCAGGTTGCTCGGGTTGCCCGGCGGCATGGGGGGGATCTCGCCGGTGCCCAGCACCAGCGTGAGCAGGCCCGAGATCCCGGCGCCGGCCGTGATGAGCAGGCCATCGGCCACCGGATCGATCGTGAAGTGCTGCCCTCGCTCGAGCGGCGGTGTCGGAACCGGCGTCTGCGCCGGCGCTGGCCCAGGCGTCGGCTCGGGCGTCGGCGTCGCTGCCGGCGGGTCCGCGAGCGCCTGTCCCGAAGCGAACAGGACGGCGGCGGTGATCGCGGACGCGACGACGTGCTTCCCAACCCTTCGCTGGACCATGACAGGGCCTCCTTACTCGCAGAATCGCTCATCGATCGGGCCGCCGGCGGTGCTACCGGTGGAGCTGCACGACTGGCCTCGGGGGCAATCGCCCGACGTCGTGCAGTCGCGGTGACAGCCGGCGACGTGGCCGTCGGGCCGCACGAAGAAGTACTCGTGCTCGGTGCACGGGATCGGCTCGCCGGTCGGCAGGGCGTCCAGGTCGGGGCGGACGTCGCTGCAGCCGGCCGCGGCGATCGCGTCATGACGGTACACCATCGCGCTCTCGCAGATTGAGGAGGGAGAGGGTTGAGCCTCGAGGCGCGCCCGCGCGTTGCCCACGGCGCGCCGGACGTCGACGTCCCCGTTGCCCGATGCCCGCAGCCAGCACCGGAGCTGGAAGAGGAACTCGGCGCACGGCGGAGGCAGCACGGGCGGCGTGTCGACCGGCGCTGGCGCGGAGGCCGGTAGTTGCGTCGGAACCGCGACGTCCGCGGGCGCGGCGACTCCAGTCTCCTGGCAGCCTGCGACCACGAGCCCTGCCACAAGGCACGCAAGCGTGAGAAACCCGACCATGCCAGTGGGATGCACTCACGCTGAAGGCGTGACCGCGTCACGAACCGCGGCGTCGCGCATCGACACGCCATGGCTCCCAGGCTCCCGGTGTCCCTCCTGGCGCTGGTTGTCGCCGGCTGCGCGGAACCCGCGCCGTCCAGCCCGGCTCCCGCGCCCGTTCCGATCGTCGCGACCCCCGCGGCGCACGCGGTCGTCGACGCCCCGGATCGCACACCGGAGGATCGCGCCCTCGATGCGGGCAGGCGCCCTGCCGAGTTGCTCACGTTCCTCCGCGCCCGGCCCGGCATGCACGTCGGCGAGTTGATGGCCGGAGCGGGGTACACGGCCGAGCTTCTGGCCCGCGCGGTCGCGCCTGGGGGCGTCGTCTACGCCGAGAACCCACGGGTCATCCTCGGGCGCTCGGAAGGGCCCTGGGCGGCGCGTCTCGCAACCCCGGCCGCGAAGAACATCGTGCGCGTCGACCGCGAGGTCGACGATCCGTTCCCACCCGAGGCGCACGACCTGGACCTCGTCGTGGTCAACCTCGTCTACCACGACCTCGTCTGGCTTGGCGTCGACCGAATGCGCATGAACCGAACGATCTTTGTCGCGTTGCGACACGGCGGCACGTACGCCGTGATCGACCACAGCGCCCGGCCGGGTACGGGGCTCGCCGACGTGCGGACCCTGCATCGCATCGACGAGGCGGTCGTCCGCCGCGAGGTGCTGAGCGCCGGGTTCGTGCTGCTGACGGGCGACAGCTTCCTGCGCAACCCCTCGGACACGCGCGACTGGAACGACTCGCCGGAGGCAGCCGCGAGGCGACGGGGGACGAGCGACTGCTTCGCGCTCTTGTTCCAGAAGCCGTGAGCGCATGGTCCCGCTCTTCGACGTGCGACACGGCGAGGGGCGGGTGGCGCTGCGTGGCCTGGCCGTGCTGCTCCTGCTCGTGATCACGGGGCACACGATCCTCGAGGCGGCCCGAGACGCCCTGCTGCTGACCGGCCCGGGGCCGCGCGCGCTCGGTCTCGTCTACATGCTCATCGCTGTGTGCGCGTGGCCGGCGGCCGCGCTGGCGGCGCGGGCCACGGAACGCCTCGGCCCGCGCCGCTCGCTCACGGCGACGCTCGGGGTGGCCGCGGCCCTGCCGATGCTGCTCTTCGTCGTGCCGCCAAGCCACGCCGCCTCCATGGCCGTCTACGTCGTCAGCGGGCTGATTGGCTCCATCGTCGTCCCCCAGTTCTGGACGCTCGTGGGCCAGGTGCTGACCGTCGCGCAAGGGCGGCGCCTGTTCGGCATGATCGCGGCGGCCGGCGCCCTGGGCGGCGTGGCGGGTTCGGGCGCGGCCGCCGGCGCGCTGCTCGTGCTCCCCGTGCGGGCGCTGTTGCCGCTGTCGTCCGCCGTCTTCGTGGTGGCCGTCGCCGGCCTGTCGCGTGCGCGCACGCCGCACCGTCGCCCGTCGCCTGAGCCCCCGCCGCCGCCCGCGACCGGCCTCTTGCGGACGCTGTCCCGCGAGCCGCTGCTGGTGCGCATCGCCGCCAGCGTCGTCCTGTCGATGGCGACGCTCCTGGCGCTCGACTACTGCTTCAAATCCACCGTCGCGCGCACGCTGCCGCCTGCTCAGATCGGCCCGTTCGTCGCCCGCACCTACCTCGTGCTCAACGGCGTCTCGCTCGTCGTCCAGCTCTTCCTCGCGAGCGCGGTCGTGCGCCGCCTCGGTGTCACTCGCGCGCTGCTGCTGACCCCGGCGCTGCTGCTCGGGGCGGCGGTGTTTGTGGTGCTCCGCGGCGGCGGGCTCGCGCCCGTGCTCGCGCTCAAGGGCGCCGACGGAGGGCTGCGCTTCTCGATCCACCGGATCACCGGCGAGCTCGTGTACCTGCCCGTCCCGCTCCCGGTCCGCCAGCGCGTCAAGCCGCTCGTCGATGGCGCCCTCGCCCGCGCCGGCCAGACGGTCACGGGGGCCGGGCTGCTCGCGCTCGGTGGCACCTGGCTGCTGTCGCCGCGCCCGCTGGCCGGGCTGGTCGTGCTGCTGGCCTCGGCGTGGCTCGCCGTTGTTGTCGGCATCCGCAAGCCCTACCTCGCGCGCCTGCGCGAGGCCATCTCGCGCGGAACGCTGCACGCGCAGAAGACCATCGCGCCGCTCGACCTCGAGAGCGCCCAGATGCTCGTCCAGCGCCTCGGCCACGAGGACGCACTCGAGGTCATCGGCGCGATGAACGCGCTATGCCGTCGCGGGCACGTGGGGTTCGTCCCGGCGCTGGTCCTCCTGCACGGCGACGACCGCGTTCTCGTCCGAGCGCTGGCTCACTTCGGCGACTCCGCGCGCACCGACTGGATCCCTCTGGCGCAGCGGCTGCTGTCCGACCGTCGCGAGGTCGTGTGCGGGGCCGCCGCGCGGGCGCTGGCAAGGCACGGCAGCCTCGACGTCGAGCGGCTCACGAGCGACGTAGGCTGGCGGGTGCGAGGCTACGCGGCCGTGGTGCTCGCGCAGCGCGACGGCGCCGAGGACGCGGTCGAGCACGGCGCGGTGGCGGGCCTCCTGCACGAGCCCGGCCCCCGCGGCGCCGAAGCCCGGATGGGGATGCTCGAGGCCATCGGCGACGCCCCGCCCGCGGTGCGCCTCTCGCGCCTCCTGCTCACGCTGGCCGAGGCGGACGCCGAGTCCTTCGAGCACACCGAGCGCGTCGCGCGGGCCGCGGCGCGCCAGCGCGACCGGCGCCTCATCCCGAGCCTGGTCGACCGGCTCTCGCACGCCGAGGGGCGCGAGGCCGTGCGCGCCGCGCTCGTAAGCTTCGGCGACGAGGCGCTCGACGCCGTGTGGTGGGCCCTGCGCGACACGTCGCGCCCGCGCCGGTTCCGGATGCTCGTGCCGCGGACGATCGAGCGCTTCGGCTCTCGCTCGGCCGCAGCGCACCTGCTCGAGAACATCGAGACCGAGGAGGATGGTCTGGTCCGGTACAAGTCCATCCGCGCGCTCGAGAGCCTGGTCGCGAGCCAGGGGCTCACCGTCGATCGGCAGCGCGTCGAGCGCGTCGCCCAGGCCACGCTGCGCCGCCACGTCCGGCTGCTCGCGCTGCGCGAGGTCCTGGACGATCCCGTCGGCGCACGCGCCGCCGCCGAGCGCCTGCTCGCGGGG
This sequence comes from Myxococcales bacterium, assembly GCA_021778125.1. Taxonomy (GTDB): domain Bacteria; phylum Myxococcota_A; class Polyangia; order Polyangiales; family Polyangiaceae; genus Palsa-1150. Next base: position 32,952 of record JAJYCT010000006.1, on the reverse strand, counting down.
CTACTCGACGACAAGATCCGGCAGTCGCTCGAACGCGTGTTCCGCCTGCTGGCGATCGCGCACCCGCGCGAGGATCTGCGCCGCGTGCGGATCGCGAGCGTCTCGGGCGACGCCTTCGTGCGCGCCAACGCGGGCGAGCTGCTCGACACCTTGCTCTGGCGCAGCGACGAGCGCGAGCTGCGCGATCTGCTCCGGATCGTCATCGACGATTTGCCCCGGGCCGAGCGCGTCTCCCGCGCCGCACGCCTCTGGCCGCACGCGGTCCCCTCGGGGCGCGACAAGGCGCTCGCCGTGCTCGCCGCCGACGCCGACGCGACGGTCGCATCGCTCGCGCGCCGATGCGTGAGCGACGCAGCCCCCCCCCCGCAGGAGCCGGGAGCACCGGCACCGGAGGACGCAGCCCGTGCATGAGACCCACCACGCGCGCATCCACCGCGAGCTCTTCCTCTCGGCGTTCGGGGCGCGCGCGGGCTCCCCCGAGCCCTGGGTCATCGATCGCCTGGCGTCGCTGCTCGAGGAGCAGTTCGCCCATGCTGGCGAGGCGTTGTTCCACGCGGGCGACTCCCCCGACGCGTTCTTCCTGCTCCGGCAGGGGCGCGTCGAGCTGGCACGGCGCGGAAGCGCCCCGTGGGTCCTCTCGGGTCGCTCTGCCTTCGGCATGGCGGACGCGCTGCTCGACCGGCCGCGCGCGCGCACGGCGGTCGCCCTCACCGACGTCGAGGCGATGAAGGTCCACGCGGACGCGTGCCTCGAGCTGCTCGAGGACAGCTTCGCCCTTGCGCGGATTGCCGTGCTCGGATCGATGCACACCGTCGCCGACCTCGAGGAGCTACTCTGGGCGGGCGCACCGCCCGGGCCCCGGCCCGCGCCCGCGCCCGCCGCGCCCACTCCGCTCGAGGCCCTCGAGCGCCTCGCGCTGCTTGCGGAGGTGCCGCTCCTGCGCGGTGCGGGCGTGCAGAACCTGAGCGATCTGGCGCTCGTGACGACCGTCGTCACCGTGCCGGACGGCGGAGCCCTCTTCGAACGCGACGGGGTCGGCGGTCGCGCCTTCGTCCTGGTGGAGGGTGAGGTCACGGCGCGGCGCGATCGCCCGGAGGTGACCTGGCAGGGCGGCGCGGGCGAGATCGTGGGCGGCGCCGCGGCCTTCACCGAGCGCATCGCGGCGTGGGAGGCGGTCGCCCGGACGCGGGTGCGCGCGCTCACGTTCCGCATCGACGACTGGCTCGACCTGCTTGAGGCCCACTTCGAGATGGTCCGGTTCACGCTCGGCGCCCTCTCGCTGCGACGTGAGGACCTACACGAACGGCTTACCCGCGCTGGATGACCCGGGCGAGCCGGGCCCCCCCCACGCGGGCCCCCCCCGGGGGCCGGCCCCCGTCACCGGATAGGCCTCAGCGGTACGGTTTGGTGACGCTTCAGACGAGCAGGTCGGCGAGCATCTCGCGCAGCTTCAGCCGTCCCCGGTGGGCCCGTTGCCGCACGACCTCGGGCGAGACTCCGAGACGCACGGCCGCCTCCTCGGCGGACAGTCCCTCCAGGTCTCGAAGCACCACGGCGGCCCGGTGATCCTCGTCGAGACGGCTGAGGCTTGCCTGTACGCGCTCGGTGAGCGCCTTCTGGTCGACCAGCTCGTCAGCCCCCTCCGCCGCTGCGCAGCCCTCGGCCCCGATGTCCGCGAAGCGCGGGAGCAGGCCGTCGAGCGACTCGAGGGGCCGGCGCTTCGCCGCGCGCTTGCGCATCAGCGCCACGTTCATCGCGATGCGATAGAGCCACGTCCCGAAGCGCGAGTCCCCGTGGAACGAGGCGAGCCCGCGCTGCGCCCGCAGGAACGTCTCTTGGGTGATGTCCTCGGCGTCGCTCGCGTTGTGTGCCACGCGCATCGCGAGGCGGTAGATGCGGGCGCGGTGGCGTTCGACGAGGACCGCGAAGGCCCTGTGCTGACCCAGCCTCGCGCTCGTGGCGAGCGCCTCATCCGAGCAAAAGAACTCCACCCCATATGCGATCGCCATGGCGATCCCTCGCTATGCAACCGCGAGACCAGGCGCTCGACGCCGCCACGCCGCGCCGCAGAGCGAGGTCCCGTGCGCACCTCGTGCCGTGCGACGCAGGAGTCGCAGAACCGTGCCGGCCCTGCCGTTCGGCTCTAAGCTCGGGGACCCATGGCGTTCATTCAGATCCCCCCGACCCTCGGCAACCAGTATACGTCCGACCGCGTCCTGCGATCGTACCTCGTGCGCGCGTTGCCGCCCGACGTGCTGCGCGCGATCGAGCCCGAGCTCGCCGAGATGGGGGAGCTCTCCGGAGGGCACTTCTTCGCGCTCGACGCCCGCTACCGCGACGAGCTCCCCAGGCTCGTCAACTTTGACGCATGGGGAAACCGCATCGACGCCATCGAGGTGACGCCGCTGTGGGTCGAGGCCGCGCGGGTCGCCGCCGAGAAGGGGGTCGTCGCGACGGCGTACGAGCGCAAGCACGGCGAGCTGTCGCGCATCCACCAGTTCGCGCTGGCCTACCTCTTCGAGGGCTCGACCCACGTCTACAACTGCCCGCTGGCGATGACCGACGGCGCGGCCAAGACGCTGCTGGTCCACGGCAATCGCCCGCTCGTCGAGCGCGCGCTGGCGCGCCTGACGAGCCGCGACCCGGCCCAGGCGTGGACGAGCGGCCAGTGGATGACCGAGCGCACGGGCGGCTCGGACGTCGCGACGAGCGAGACGGTCGCGAGGAACGAGGGCGGCACGTGGCGCCTGTACGGCACCAAGTGGTTCACGAGCGCGACGACGTCGCAGATGGCCCTGACGCTCGCCCGACCCGAGGGCAACCCGCCCGGAGGCAGCGGCCTCGCCCTCTTCTACGTGGAGCTGCGCGACGACTCGGGCCGGCTGCGCAACATCGTCGTCAACCGCCTCAAGGACAAGCTCGGGACGCGCATGGTGCCGACCGCCGAGCTCGACCTTCTCGGCGCGCCCGCCGTCCCCGTCGCCGGCCTGACCGGCGGCGTGAAGAACATCACGCCGATGCTCAACATCACGCGCACATGGAACTCGGTGAGCGCGTGCAGCGGGATGCGGCGCGGCCTGGCGCTCTCCGGCGACTACGCCAGGAAGCGCACGGCCTTCGGCGCCCCCCTCGCCGACAAGCCGCTGCACGTCGACACGCTCGCCGGCGTTCAGGCCGAGCACGCCGCGGCGCTGCACCTGTCCTTCCGCCTCGTCGAGCTGCTCGGCAAGGAGGAGTCGCGGACGCTGTCGGAGGAGGAGGGGCTGCTGCTGCGCCTCCTCACGCCGACGGTGAAGGCGACGACGGGCAAGCAGGCCATCGCCGCCGCGAGCGAGCTGGTGGAGTCGTTCGGCGGCGCCGGGTACATCGAGGACACGGGCCTGCCGCGCCTCGTGCGCGACGCGCAGGTGCTGCCGATCTGGGAGGGCACGACGAACGTCCTGTCGCTCGATCTTCTGCGCGCGGTCGGCAAGGTCGGCGGGCTCGGGCCGATCGAGCGCGAGGTGAGCGGTCGCGTCGAGCGGGCCCACGACGGCGCCGCCGCCGAGGCCGGGCGCAAGGCGCTCGAGGCTGTGGCGCACGCGCGCGCGTGGATCGATGGCGCCGCGAAGAAGGGGCTGCCGGCGCTCGAGGCCGGCGCGCGGCGCTTCACGCTCACCGTCGGTCGCGCGCTCGAGCTCGCGCTCTTGGTCGACCACGCGGGGTGGGCCGCCGCCAAGGGCGATGCCCGCCCCGCGGCCGCGATGCGCCGCTTCGCGCGCTTGCCGGTCGACCTGGTGCTCGACCACGACCTCGCCGACGACGCGCGGGTGCTCGCGTCGGAGTGACGCCAGGGCCCGGCGCGCCTATCCGAGGCGGGCGAGGAACGCACCGAGCAGCGCGAAGCCGAGCACCCCGAGCAGAAGGCCGATCGCAACGCTCCAGCCTCGCCCGACGAGGCGCGCGTCGCCGGCCTCCTCGGTGTGCTCGGCCGCGCGCAGGCGGGCGCGCGAGACGGCCGCGGCCCGTAGCAGCAGGAGCGTCTCGAGCACGAGCGCCGCGACGAGGGCGGTCATCGCGATCGCCATCCCGCGCGCTCTCGCCGCGGCGTCCCGCACGCGGTGATCGGCGAAGCCGTCCACCGCGGTCCAGCGCGGCACCGTGGCGGGCGCGACGCGCGCCAGGCACTGGGACACGGCGCGGGCGGTCTGGCGCTCGTCGCCCGGCGGCGCGCAGGTCACGGGATCGGTCCCGAAGGACAGCGCTTGCTCCGCATTCGTCGCGACGAAGAACGGCCTCACGATCGAGCCGGGCCCGAGCCTCGACGCGCCCTCCATGTCGCCCGCCGCCACCGCCCAGTACAGCCCCGGCCGGAGCTTCGGCGCGACCACGGTCGTGCGAGGCATGGCGTCGCCCGACGGGCGCACCGGCGCCGCGGTCGCCCACACGCGCCCGCGAGCGTCGTCAATCTCGACGTACGCCGTCGTGCGCACGGTCGGCACCGTCACGTCCATCGCGACGTCCTCGTCGGAACGGTAGACGTCCTTGGCGGCGACGAACGACGCGCCGGGCGAGATGAACAGACCGCCCGCCCACTCGCCCGTCCGTTCGTCGCGGGTGCGGGCGTGCAAGAGCAGCGGCACCGAGAAGCCGAGCGGCGTGGCCGTGACGTGCGCCCAGCCCCGCTCGTCGGTCGTCACGGTGGGCGCAGCGGGCGTGAGGCCGGGGTCCGGCTCGATCGCGATCGCCACGCCCGCGAGCGGCGCGCCCGTCCGCCGGTCGCGGGCCTGCACCCAGACGCTAGCCGCGAACCCGGACGCCGCCCGCTGCCCCAGCACGGCCACGTCGAGCGCCACGGGACCCTCTCGCCGCGCGAAGCGCGCCCACGCCGCCCCCGGCGTACTCGGCGGCAGGTTCGGAGGTGGCGCCGCGTCGCCGCTCGCGAGCAGCCGCCGGTCCGCCCGCGCCTCTACGTGGATCGGGCCGGCGGGCAGCGCGAGCGACATCTCGGCGACGCCGTCCTCGTTGGTCGCGCCGTGCCAGTGCGCCTGCCGTCCGCCCGCCTTCGCGATCACGTCCACGTCGGGTAGCGCGACGGGCTCGCGCACCCCGCGATCCTCGTCGAGCACGACGAGCTGCCAGGCCAGCCCTGCGCCCGCGCTCGACGCGGGCGCCGCCATGACGAGCGCCGCGCGCACCGGCCCGCCGCCGCCGATGCGCAGGCCGAGGGCCACCGTCGCCATCGCGACCGCCGGGGTGGCCACGAGCAGCGCGCGCCCGGGACGCATCAGCGGGGATTCCTGCGCGCGTCGAGCGCGTGGCCCGTGTCGTTGAACACCGGCGGCGCCGCCGCCGCGTCGTACCCGAGCGCGCCCGCGTCGAGCGCGACGCCCGTCACGCCGTCGGCCCGCAGCACGTGCACGCCGTCCGCCCTGCGCTCCACGTCCACAAACGCGTCATCGCTCGCCGAAGCGCGCGCGACGTGGACCCCGTAGGCCCCCGTGTCGATCGGCCGGACGCTGCGGTACGTCACCCGGGCCGGCGCGGGGGGGACCGACAGCGTCGCCGCGCGGTCGACGACCGCCGCGACGAAGCGCGCCACGAGCGCGCCCGAGTGCCCCTCGCGCGGGGCGCGCGCGAACGACACCGCGAAGCTCCGCCGCGCGAGCGCGTCGGCGAGCCGCTCGCTCTGCCGGATCGGCGAGACCCGGTCGTCCTCGCCGTGCACCAGCCACACGGACACGTGGCGCGCGTTGTCGACCACGTCGAGCGCGTTCACCGCGTGGGCGCCCCGTTCGTCGTGCAGGATGCCGCGCACGTACGTCGACAGATCGTACTCCGAGTCCCCGAAGAAGCTCGTGATCGACGCGAAGCGATCGGGGTGGTGCAGGCCGATCGTCGTGGCGCCCGCGCCGCCCATCGAGGCCCCCCAGAGCGACACGCGCGCGCGGTCGACGGCGACGACCTCGCCGAGCGCCCCGAGTGCCTGCATCGCCTCGTCCTCGGCGTCGGCGGTGTAGAGCGAGTTGCCCAGGCCGCTCGGCAGGAGCAGGACCACGTCGCGCGCCCGCGCCTCGTCGAGCAGCTCGGCGTAGGCCGCGTACGTCCACGGGGTCCCGTTCCACGGGTGAAGCCCGACGAGCACGGGGCTGGGGTGCGAGGCGTCATGTCCCTCGGGGACGAACACGACGGCCCGCCCTCCGCCGTGCGCCGCGTACGGACTCGCGAACCCGAGCTCGCCGAGCCCCTCGGTCGTGGTGATCGCGGCCCCCGTGCGCACCGGCTCGCCGCACGCCACGCGGCGCTCGTAGCCGCTGACGCGCAGGTGCACGACGACCTCGTGCGCGCCGGCCCCTGCTGGCACGACGACCGGCCCCGGCGGCGCGCTCACCGCGTGGCCGTCCACCGTCACGCGCCCCCGCCCGGCGCACACCGGGATGCGGATCGGCCCGCTCTGGACCTCGATGCGCACCTCGACGTCGCCGGGAGCGACCGTGTGCCTGGCCAGATCCGCCCACGCCGTCCGCCGCCAGTCGCCCCCCGCCTCGCGGACCTCAGCGGTCTCGACGGGCACCCCGCGCACGTCGGGGTGACGCAGCAGGATCGCGCCGGGCATCGCACAGGTCATACCGCGCGCCCCGCCCGGGGGCGAGCAGGCCTGACAGGGCTTGTAAACGAGCGCGTCTGGGCCTACAGCGAGGCTCGTGACGAGCCACGCCGCGCAGTCCTCCGCCGCCGTTTCGCCCGACGCCTCCCGGGCCGCGTTCCTGCGGTCGCGCATCGCGTCCCTGCTGGCCATCTTCCCGCTCGGGGTGTGGATCGTCCTGCACCTCTGGAACAACCTCTCGGCCTTCCAGGGCGCCGACGCCTGGCAGACGGCGGTCACCCAGTACCCGCATCCGGTCGCCCAGGCGCTCACCGGCGTCATCGTGCTGCTGCCCCTGGCCCTGCACACGGTGTGGGGGCTGGCCCGCCTGCGCACCGCGCGCGTGAACCTCGGCCGCTACGCGTACTACGCCAACCTCAAGTACGTGCTGCAGCGCCTGGCCGGGATCGGCGTCCTCTTCTTCGTCGGCGCCCACCTGTGGCTCGCGTTCCTCAAGCCGCGCGCGACCGAGGGCCACGCCGAGGCCTTCGCCGACCTCGCGCAGGAGATGCACTTCAACCCGCCCACGCTCATCGTTTACCTGCTCGGAACGCTGGGCGTCGCCTACCACCTCGCCAACGGCGCTCATGCCTCCTGCATGTCGTGGGGCGTCGTCTCGAGCCGCAGGGGCCTGCGCCGCCTCGAGGGCACGGCGCTCGTGTTCTTTGCGCTACTGCTCGCGATGGCCTGGGGCGCCATCTACGCGCTCTGGGCCGCCGGCGGACCTGCGCACCTCTAGGCGGCCGACCTCCGGGCGCCCGTGGCGCGCGCTCCTTTGAGGACACGCCCTGGCCGGGTGCTACACTGCGGCCAAGTGCGCCCCCGGCACGCTCTCGCGCCGCTCGCTCTGTCGCTGGCCCTCGCCGGCGGCTGCAGCAGCGCGCCCTCGTCGCCCGCCGTCCCTGCGCAGTCCTGCTCCCTGACGGTCTGGTACCGCCCGTCGAGCGCCGCAGCGTCCGTCCAGATCGTCACGAGCTGGAGCGGCTGGATCCAGCCGGGCACGCCGCTGGCGCCGCAGCAGGACGGCTGGCGCGCGGCACGCTTCGATCACCTGGCGCCGGGGCCCGCCGAGTACGTCCTGGTCGACGACGGCACGACCGTGCTCGATCCGAACGTCGGCACGAGCGCGTACCACGACGGGCACGAGGTCACGTGGGTCCAGATCCCGGACTGCGCCGCGCCCGCCACGCAGGTGTCGGCCGTCCAGGCGACGCCCGACGGCAAGGCTTCGGTCGATGCAACGTTCCTGGCGAGCGAGTCGGGCGATCCGCTCGATCCGTCCACGATCGCCGTCTCGGTCGCGCACGGCGCCACGCCGCGCACCGTCACGCCGACCGGCGACGCCCCGACCGGTCGCATCCACCTCGATCTGGCCGGCCTGCCGCCTGGCAAGTCGACGCTCGCCCTTCACGCGCGCGACACGCGCGGTCGCGATGCCCGTGCCGCGCTCGCGACCGTGTGGATCGAGCCGCGCGTCTTCGACTGGCGCGACGCGGTCGTCTACGAGGTCATGGTCGACCGGTACCGCGCCGCCGACGGCTCCGCGCTCCCGGCGCCCGCGTCGATGGGCGGGCGCGCCGGCGGCCGGCTCGCGGGCGTCACGAAGGCCGTCGAGTCGGGCGAGCTCGCGGCCCTCGGAGTCAACGCGATCTGGCTCACGCCCCTCTACGCGAACCCCGCGGGCACCTGGCAGGGCCTCGACGGCCGCGACTACACCTCGTACCACGGCTACTGGCCCGTCCAGTCGCGCGCGCTCGAGACGTCGATGGCGAGCGAGAGCGACCTCGACGCGCTCATCTCCGCCGCCCACGCGCGCGGGATGCGGGTCCTCTTCGACGTCGTGCCCCACCACGTGCACACGCAGCACCCGTACTGGGCGGGCCACAAGGCCGACGGCTGGTTCCAGGACGTCGAGGGCTCGTGCGTGTGCGGCCTGGGCAGCTGCTCGTGGGGGCAGGACGAGACGTCCTGCTGGTTCACGTCGTACCTGCCGAGCTTCGACTGGACGAGCGACGCCGCCGCCGCGACGACGACCGCCGACGTGCTCTGGTGGCTCGAGCGCTTCGACGGCGACGGGCTGCGCATCGACGCCGTGCCGATGATGCCGCGGTCGGCCGTGCGTCGCATCGCATGGGCCGCGCGCGCGGAGCTCGACAACCCGTCGCACCGCACGCTGCTGCTCGGCGAGAACTACACCGGGCCCGGGGACTGGCCGAGCCTGCGCTACTTCCTCGGGCCGTTCGGCCTCGACAGCGAGTTTCACTTCCCGCTCATGTGGGCGCTGCGCGGAGCGCTCGGGCAGAGCGAGGGGACGCTCGCCGACGTCGACGCCGTCATCCAGACCGGCGAGCAGTCGTGGGCGGGCTCCGGCGCCGTCATGGGGCTCATCCTCGACAACCACGACACGTCGCGCTTCGTCACCGTCGCCGCCGGGCAGGACGACGGGCAGACGTGGACGCCCGCCCCGCAGCCGACCGATCCGCAGGTCTACGCCCGCCTGCAGACGGCCCTGGGGCTGCTCTTCGCGCTGCCGGGGGCGCCGATCCTCTACTACGGCGACGAGGTCGGTCTCGCCGGCAAGTCCGATCCCGACGCGCGGCGCGTCATGCCCGCAGACGCGGACCTCGGCGTCCTGCAGACCCAGACGCGAGCGCGGGTGGAGCAGCTCGGCAAGGCGCGCGCGTGCTCGGAGGCGCTTCGCCGCGGGACGTACCGGCGCCTCTACGTCGACGCCGAGCGCCTCGTCTTCGCCCGGGAGGCCGCGGGCGGGCAGACGGCCGTCGTCGACGTCCAGCGCGCGACCCGCGCCCCGCTCGCCGCCCCCCTGCCCCGGATCTCGGCGGGATCGTGGGTCGACCTCCTCTCGGGGCGTCTCCAGTCACTCAGCCCTGCGTTGACAAACCTCCCGGCTGCGCCATTCTCCGTCTCGTTCTACGTCCCCGCGTCGAGCCCCTGCGCCCCCGGAGCCCACCCATGACGTCCCTGTCCGTCCGCGTCCTCGGCGCCGTGCTCGGCGCGTCGGCCGCCGCCGTCGTCGTCGCGTGCGGGAGCGACACGGTCAACCCGGTCAGCTTCGGCACCCCGCCCGACGCGTCGGCGTACAACCCCGGCCAGGGCGGGAGCGGCGGCTACGGCGACGGCGGCTCGGGCCCGGTCAACCCCGTCCCCGAGGCCGGGCCGCCCACGTGCCCCGACAGCCTCAAGCTGTGCGCCGAGACGTTCACCTACCCGTACAACGGCGAGACGAGCGTCGAGCTGCGCGGCGACTACCGCACGGGCGCGTGGACCAAGGGCGACGCGATGACCCGCAGCGGCAGCGCGTGGACCGTCTCGGTCGACGTGCCGTGGAACCAGCAGGTCCTTTACAAGTTCTTCGTCAACGGCACGACGTGGACGGTCGACATGGCGCAGCCGACCATCAACGACGACGCGGGCAACACGAACAACGTCAAGCAGCCCATCACCTGCCCGAACGACTACACCTGCTCGCAGCCGGCGGTGCCTCCGGCGGGCGTCTTCGACTGGCGCGACGCGGTCATCTACTTCGCGTTCGTCGACCGGTTCTTCGACGGCAACCCGGCCAACAACTGCAGCGTCGCGGGCGCCGACTCGACGAGCACCTCGTCGGCCAACTACCTCGGCGGCGACTGGGCCGGGATCACGCAGCAGATCAACGCGAACTACTTCACCCACCTGGGCGTCAACGTCCTCTGGCTCACCGTCCCGCTCAAGAACGCCGACGACGTCGCGCAGCCCGGCTACACGTGCAACGGCAGCTGCACGACCGACGGGCACAGCTACACCGCGTACCACGGCTACTGGCCGACCGACCCGTCGCAGACCGAGACGTGCTTCGGCCAGCCGAGCGATCTGAACGCCCTGGTGCAGGCCGCGCACGCCAAGAACATCAAGGTGCTCTTCGACTACGCGATGGTGCACCTGCACACCGAGAGCGCGGTCTACCAGCAGCACAAGAGCGATGGCTGGTTCACGCCCTTCTGCCAGTGTGGCGACACCAACGACGGCTGCGGCAACTACGACAACTACACCTGCTGGTTCACGCCGTACCTGGCGCACTTCGACTTCACCAACTCGTCGGCCGCGCGCACCTTCTCGGTGAGCTCGGCGGTGCAGCTCGTGCAGAGCTACGGCAACGACGCCTTCCGCCTCGACGCCATCAAGCAGGTCGACCCGAGCTGGCTCGCCGCGCTGCGCCCGGCCATCGCGTCGCAGGTCACCGCCGCGCAGAGCCCGCCGCAGCGCTTCTACATGGTCGGCGAGACCTACGACTTCCAGAACCGCGGGCTCATCGCGAGCCTCATCGACTCGACCTCGAAGCTCGACGGCCAGTTCGACTTCCCGCTGCGCATCCGCCTCGTCGAGGCCCTGCTAATGCGCAGCACGCAGAACATGCTCACGCCCGACGACCTGTCGTGGAGCCGCAACGCGCCGCCGGGCATGACGGGCCTGCAGCAGTTCATGGACTCGAACGACACGTTCTACCCGCCCGACGCCGTGATGAGCACGTTCGTCGGCAACCACGACCTGCCGCGCTCGATTCACTTCGCCGAGCAGACGCTCCCGAGCTGGCTCGGCTCGTCGGCCACCGATGGCAAGGGCGCCGCGTGGTCGGGGCAGCCCTCGCTCGAGACGGATCCGAGCGTGTACGAGCGCATGGCCAATGCGTTCGCGGTGCTGCTGACCAACCGCGGCGCGCCGCTCATCTACTACGGCGACGAGATCGGCCTGCCGGGCGCGGGCGATCCGGACAACCGCCGCATGATGCAGTGGACCGGCACCATCCAGCCGCAGCAGGACCTTCACGACCGCGTCGCGGCGCTTGCGGCGATCCGCGCGGCGCACCCGGCCATGCGGCGCGGCGCGCGCACGACGCTCGACGTGAGCGAGGACCTCTGGGTCTACTCGATGGCCACGGGCGCGGGCGATCCCACGCCCGACACAGTCTACGTCGCCATCAACCGCAGCGACAACGATCTCACGACGAGCGCGCTGCCCTCGGGGCTGACCGAGCTCCTCACGAACACGCCCGAGGGCGGGTCGCCGGTGACCATCCCGGCGCGCCAGACGCGCATCTTCAAGTGACGAGCCGGTGAACCGCCTCCACCTGCGGGCCGGGTGCAAGCGGGACCTCGCCCGTCACGGCCCCGGCTTGAGCGGAGGCTCGAGGGGCGCCTGCGGCGGGCCCGCGGGCCGGTGGCTCGGCGGTGCTCCGCCGGCGATCCAGCGCCTCCCGCCGGGCGAGGGCCCACGCTCGCCGCGCGTTCGCCGCTCCCCGCCCGGCCGAAGGCGTGGGCTGAGGCCGAGCGTGCGGCATCCGAGCCCCTGTCTTGCCGCGTTCCGCGTCGATCTCGAGGCCGCCGCCCGGGCCTCTAGTTCTGCACGTGACCCTTGAAGGTCAGCTCTCCGCCCGGCCCGCGGTCGACCTCGATGCGCGTCCCGGGCGGGTACTCACCCGCGAGAACGCGCCTGGCGAGGGCGTCCTCGAGGCTCCTCTGGATGGCGCGCTTGAGCGGGCGCGCTCCGTACGCCGGATCCCACCCGAGCTCGGCGAGCGCGTCCTTCGCGCCGTCGCGGACGTCGAGCGACAGGTCGCGCGCCGCGAGGCGCCTGGCGAACCGGGCGAGCTGGAGGTCGACGATCTGCCGGATCTCGCTGCGGTCCAGGCGGCTGAAGACCACCGCCTCGTCGAGACGGTTGACGAACTCCGGCCGGAACGCCCTGCGCACCTCGTCCATTACGGCGCGCTGAACCAGATCGCGCCGCGTCTCGGGGGACAGGTCGGGCGTGTCCTCCACCGCCTGGATCTGCGCCGAGCCAAGGTTGCTGGTCAGGATGATGACCGTGTTCTTGAAGTCGACCGTCCGGCCCTGCCCGTCGGTCAGCCGCCCGTCGTCGAGAACCTGGAGCAGCACGTTCCACACGTCGGCGTGCGCCTTCTCGACCTCGTCGAACAGCACGACCGCGTACGGACGCCGCCGCACCGGCTCGGTGAGCTGCCCGCCCTCCTCGTAGCCGACGTAGCCGGGCGGCGCGCCGATGAGCCGGGCCACGGCGTGCTTCTCCATGTACTCGCTCATGTCGAGGCGGAGGAGTGCCCGCTCGTCGTCGAACAGGAACTCCGCGAGCGCGCGCGCCAGCTCCGTCTTGCCGACGCCGGTCGGCCCGAGGAAGAGGAAGCTGCCGATCGGGCGGTTCGGATCGCCCAGGCCCGCCCGCGACCGGCGCACGGCATTGGAAACGGCCTCGACGGCGGCGTCCTGACCGACAACGCGCCTCTTCAGTTCGCCCTCCATGGCGAGCAGCTTCTGCATCTCACCCTGGAGCATCTTGGCCACCGGGACGCCGGTCCACTTGGACACGATCGCGGCCACGTCCTGATCGGTCACCTCTTCGCGAAGGTACGCCGTCTTGTCCTGCACCCTGGCGAGCGTCCGGCGCAGCTCCTCGAGCTTCTTCTCGAGCTCGGGGATGCGCCCGTAGCGCAGCTCCGCCGCCTTGCCCAGATCCCCTCGCCGCTGCGACTCCTCGGCCTCCAAGCGCAGGCGCTCGGCCGCGGGCTGCGCCTCGCGGATCTGGTCGATGATCTCCTTCTCGCGCTGCCACTGGGCCCGCATGCCGCTCGCGCTCTCCTCGAGCTCGGCGATCTGCCGCTTGACGTCGTCGACGCGCCCCTTGCTCGCGACGTCGCGCTCCTTCCTCAGCGCTTGCTCCTCGATCTGGAGCTGCATGAGGCGGCGCTGCACGGCGTCGAGCTCCGCCGGCATGCTGTCGACCTCCATCTTGATCTTGGCCGCCGCCTCGTCGACGAGATCGATCGCCTTGTCCGGAAGGAACCGATCGGACAGGTAGCGATCGCTCAGGGTGGCGGCGGCGACGAGCGCGGCGTCCTGGATCCGGATGCCGTGGTGGATCTCGTAGCGCTCCTTGAGCCCGCGCAGGATGGCGATCGTGTCGGCGACGGTCGGCTGCGACACGATGACCGGCTGGAAGCGCCGCTCGAGCGCCGCATCCTTCTCGATGCGCTTGCGGTACTCGTCGAGCGTCGTCGCGCCGATGCACCGCAGCTCGCCCCGCGCCAGCGCCGGCTTGAGAAGGTTCGCCGCGTCCATCGCCCCCTCGGCAGCGCCCGCACCCACGATGGTGTGCAGCTCGTCGATGAACAGCACGATCCGCCCCTCGGACGCCTCGATCTCCTTCAGCACGGCCTTGAGCCGGTCCTCGAACTCGCCGCGGTACTTGGCCCCGGCGACGAGCGCGCCCATGTCGAGCGCGAAGAGGCGCTTGTTCTTGAGCGACTCGGGCACGTCGCCCCGCACGATCCGCTGCGCGATGCCCTCGACGATGGCCGTCTTGCCGACGCCTGGCTCCCCGATGAGCACGGGGTTGTTCTTCGTCCGCCGCGAGAGGACCTGCATAACGCGCCGGATCTCCTCGTCGCGCCCGACGACGGGGTCGATCTTGCCGCCGCGCGCGGCCAGGGTGAGGTCCCGGCAGTACTTCTCGAGCGCCTGAAACTTCCCCTCGGGATCCGGATCGGTGATGCGCTGGGTCCCGCGGACGCTCGCGAGCGCCGACAGCAGGCGCTCGTAGGTCAGCCCGCCGCTCGCCTCGAGTAGCCCCGCGATGTCGCGGTCGTGACGTGCCATCGCCAGCACGTAGTGCTCGACGGACACGTAGTCGTCCTTGAGCTGCTTGGCCTCGTCCTCGGCCTTGCGGATCACCTCGAGCGTGCGCCGGGACAGACCCGGCTGCGCCCCACCGCTGACGCGCGGGTAGCCCTCGACCTTGCGCGCCACGGCCGAGGTAAGCGCCTCGGCGTCGGCCCCCGCCTTCTGCACGAGCGGCCGGCCCACGCCGCCGTCCTGGTCGAGCATCGCCGCGAGCAGGTGCTCCGGCTGTAGCTCCGGGTGCCCGGCGCGCGACGCGCGGTCGATGGCCTCCTGAAACGCCTCGCGGCTCTTCGTCGTCATCCGATCGGGACGCATGCAGCTTCTCCCCATGCCCGCCGCAGCACGGGGCAGCGGGGGCCGGCCGAGGCAGGGTCTGGTCGCAGCAGGGAACCTAAGTCGCGCTCCGGGCCGCGCAAGACGCGTGCCCCGCGGTGGGCCCGCCCGGCCGTCAGATGTCGAGGTTCTTCACGTTGAGCGCATTGTCCTCGATGAACTGCCGCCGCGGCTCGACCTGATCGCCCATGAGGATCGTGAAGATCTGATCGGTCTGCACGGCGTCGTCGAGGCGCACCTGAAGCATGATGCGCGTGTTCGGGTCGAGCGTCGTCTCCCAGAGCTGCTCCGGGTTCATCTCGCCCAGGCCCTTGTAGCGCTGGAGCTGTGTGCCCTTTCGCCCGCGCGCGTCGATGTAGTCCCAGAGGGCGTCGGCGTCCTCGACCTCGATCTCCTCGCCCTTGCCCTTGTCCGCCTCGCGGACGAAGTAGGGCGCCGGCCCGATCGACCGCACGTCCTGCTCGATCGAGTAGAGCTCCTCGTACTCGGCGGAGTCGACGAGGTTCCAGTCGAGCGTCACCGGGCGCGCGGCCGCTCCCGGGCGGGGCGTGATGCGGATGCTCGCGGCCCCGTGCTCGACCTCCCAGTCCACGTCGATCGAGAGCGGCAGGATGTCGGGCTTCTTGCGCTCGAGCCGCGCGCGGATCTGCTGCACCGCCGCCTCGACGCGCTTGCGCTCGCGGAGCTCGTTCTTGCCGAGCGCCGCCGCGTGCAGCGAGTGCCCGATGATGCTCGCGTCGGCGCGACGATCGAGCTTGGCCAGCGCACGCCGGAACATCCGGAGGCGCTCCGCCAGCCGGAACAGCGGCTCCCCCGAAAGCGTCGGCCCCTTGCTCGCCCGCACCGCCAGGCCCTCGACGCCGTGCTCGAGGAAGAACCGGTCGAGCGCCGCCTGGTCCTTCAGGTACACGTCCTTCTTGCCGCGGCGCGCGCGGTAGAGCGGGGGCTGCGCGATGTACAGGTACCCGCGCTCCACGAGCTCCGGCATCTGCCGGTAAAAGAACGTCAGCAGGAGCGTGCGGATGTGGCTCCCGTCGACGTCGGCGTCGGTCATCAGCACGACGTGGTGGTAGCGCAGCTTCTCGATGTCGAAGCTGTCCTCCCCGATGCCGCACCCGAGGGCGGCGATCAGCGTGCCAATCTCCGCGCTCGAGAGCATCTTGTCGAGGCGCGCGCGCTCGACGTTCAGGATCTTCCCGCGCAGAGGCAGGATGGCCTGAAAGCGCCGGTCGCGCCCCTGCTTGGCCGACCCTCCGGCGCTGTCGCCCTCGACGATGTAGATCTCGGCTTCTCCCGGATCGCGCGTCTGGCAGTCGGCGAGCTTGCCCGACAGCGTCGAGTAGTCGAGCTGGCCCTTGCGGACGACCTCGCGCGCCTTGCGGGCCGCCTCGCGCGCCTTCGCGGCCAGGATGGCCTTTTCGATGATCTTGCGCGCGACGGGCGGGTTCTCCTCGAAGAACTGGCCGAGCTTCTCGTAGACCGTCGTCTCGACGATCGTCTTGACCTCGCTCGAGACGAGTTTGCTCTTGGTCTGCGAGTCGAAGCTCGGGTCGGGGTGCTTGATGCTGATGACGGCCGTGAGCCCCTCGCGGATGTCCTCGCCCTGGAGGCCGTTCTTCACGTCCTTGAACAGGTTCTGCGTGGTGCCGTAATTGTTGAAGACCTTCGTCAGCGCCGCGCGCAGACCGGTCAGGTGCGTCCCGCCGTCGCGGTTGTGAACGTTGTTGGTGTAGCAGAAGATCTGCTCGGCATAACTCGAGTTCCATTGCATGGAGAGCTCGATGCCGATGGGCGCAGCGCCGCCTTCCACCACCTGCTCGGCGACGATCGAGATGACCTTGTCGTGCACCGGCTCCTTCGCCTTGTTCAGGTGCTCGATGAACTCGCGGATCCCGCCCTTGTACTCGAAGGTCTCCTTGCGGCCCCCCTCGCGCTCGTCGGTGAGCGTGATGAGGAACCCCGCGTTGAGGAACGAGAGCTCGCGCAGGCGGCTCGCGAGCACGTCAAACTGAAACTCGGTCGTCGTGAAGATCGCCGGATCGGGCTTGAAGGTGATCTTCGTCCCGGTCTTGTCGGTGTTGCCGATGACCGCCAGCGGAGCGACGGAGGCTCCCTGACGGTACTCCTGGAAATGCACGTGCCCTTCGCGCCGGATCTCCATCTTGAGCCACTCGCTCACGGCGTTGACCGCGCTGACGCCCACCCCGTGCAGCCCGGCGCTCACCTTGTAGCTCGAGTGATCGAACTTCCCGCCAGCGTGCAGGACGGTCATCACGACCTCGGCCGCGCTGACGCCGCGCTCGTGCATCCCTACGGGGATTCCGCGCCCGTTGTCCTCGACGGTCATCGACCCGTCGAAGTGGATCGTGGCATCCATCCTCGTGCAGTAGCCACCGAGGTGCTCGTCGACCGCGTTGTCGACGACCTCCCAGACGAGGTGGTGCAGCCCGGAGCCGTCGTGAATGTCGCCGATGTACATGCCCGGCCGCTTGCGCACGGCCTCCAGGCCTTCGAGGACGGTGATGCTCGTGCTGTCGTAGGTCGCGGGGGACGGGGGCGTGCTCGGCGTCGTAGGTACGTTCGACATGGGGGATCTCGTCCAGCGCGGTGAAGTGGCCGGTTGGCTCCTCTGGGAGAACCTAGGGGCGAAGCCGAATTGACTTCGCGTTTGAACCGGGCGGGGCCGACGCGGGCTCCATCGAGGCCTCGGAGTATAGGTCGGCCGGGGCGTCTTCGCCAACCAAAACACAGCTACTTTTTTTAATGATTCTAAGTGTTTGCGGCAACGCCTCACCCCGTCCCGTGCCGGTCGATCGCGGGCCCTTCGGCCCGCCTCCCGGACCTGCCTCCCGGCGCCCTCCGTGGGCATCCGGGTCCGCGCTACGCGACTGCGATCTGGCCGGCGATCACCCGGAAATCTCTCCGGGATCCCTCCCTCAACCTGCCGATCTCCATGAGCTCCGGGCGGGTCGTGGTCAGGAGCACCTGCCCGGACCGATTGCTCAAAGCTCGCAGCAGCGCATCGGTCCGGCCGCGATCGAGCTCGCTAGACACGTCGTCGAGCAGAAGGATCGGTCGCACGGAGCGCGCACGGGCCACGACGTCGATCTCGGCCAGGTGCAGCGCGAGCACGACCGCGCGATGCTGCCCCTGGGACGCCACGCCACGCACGGGCCTGGCGTTCAGCTCGAGGACCAGATCGTCGCGGTGAGGCCCCACGGACGCGGACCGCCGGGCCTGGTCGCGCGCGCGATCTCGGACGAGGGCAGCACGGAAGGCCTCCTCGCCGGCCGGGCCTCCGGGCGCATACCGCACGGCAAGCTCGCTTCCTTCCGGACCGATCGCCAGGAACGCCGCCTCAACGGCCGGCCCGAGCTCCGCTGCCGCCGCCTCCCGGTGAGCGCGGAGCGCCTGGCCATGCCGCACGAGCAGGTCCTCCCAGTCGTCGAGGTCCCGCGAGTGCTCGCCGCGTTGCTCGAGCACTCGCTGGCGGGACCGCAGGGCCTTCGCGTACGCCTCGACGGCGCCGAGCACACCCGGCTCGCGGTAGAGCGCGATCCGGTCGAGCACGCGCCGTCGCTCGGCCCCCGACCCTGTGGAGAGGGTCACGCTGCCCGGGTGGAATGCCACCACGGGCGTGTTGACCGCATACGCGGCGAGGCTTGCCGGGCGCTTGCCGTCGATCCGGGCGGCTCGCAGTCCCCTGCGGAGCCCGACCGATTGCTCCCGCCGGATGCCCTCTTCCACCACCGCGGCGCGCACGGCGGCGGCTTCCTGCCCATGGGCGACGAGCTCGAGGAGCCGACCCGTCCGGAAGCTACGGGAGGTCGCGAGCAGGTAGACGGCCTCGAGCAGGTTCGTCTTCCCCTGCCCGTTGTCGCCCGCGAAGACGTTGAAGCCCGGTCCGAGAGAGATCTCGAGCGGCTCGAGGTTGCGGAACCCGCGAGCCGTCAGCGACTCGATCGCGAGCTGATGCATCCAGTCAGATGCGCATCGGCATCACGACCGCCAGAAAGCGGCGCTCGCTCGACGGCCGGATCACGGCCGGATCGAGCTCCCCACCGAGCCCGAGCTGCACCTCGTCCTCGTCGAGCGCACCGAGGACGTCGAGGAAGTAACGAGCGTTGAACCCAATGGTCATCGCGGCGCCGGAGTACTCGATGGGGACCTCGTCGGACCCCTCACCGCTCTCGGGCGACTCGGTCGCGATGCGCATGGTCCCCTTGGAGAGCTGGACCTTCACGCCCCCGGTACGCTCGCTCGCCGCCACCTGCACGGCCTTGAGCGCATCGGCGAACGGCGCGCGCGGGATGCGCACCACCTTCTCGCTCTGCTGCGGAATGACCTGCGAGTACGGAGGGAACTGCGCGTCGACGAGGCGCACCGCGAACGACATCGCCCCGCCCTGGAAGAACGCGCTCGAGCCGCTCTGGGCGATCTGGATCGGCGACCTGGAGCCATCCTTGCTTTCAGCCGCAAGGTCGTCGCACAACCGGCGAAGCTCCTGGATGGCCTTGAGTGGAATCAGCATCGTCGCCGATGCCTGACGACCGCTGACCTTTACCTCCATCTTGGAGAGGCGATGGCCGTCCGTCGTGACCATGCGTACGATGTCCCCGTCCCACTCGAACAGCGCCGAGTTGAGGTGCGCCCGGGTCTCGTCGGTCGAGATCGAGAAATGCGTGCGGGCGATGAGCTCCTGCAGCACCCCGACGTCGAGGGCCAGCGACGGGGAGCCCTCGGTCGGCGTCGGCAGCGGCGGGAAATCCTCCCCCGGCATCCCCCGCAGCGTGTAGCGGCGCGCGCTCCCCGCCGCCTTGATGCTCGTGGTCGCGTTGTCGTGAGAGGCGATCTGGACGGGCCCTTCGGGCATCATCCGCACGCGCTCGACGAGGTCCTTGGCCGAGACGGCGACGCTGCCGCCCTTGACGACCTCAACGTTCACTCGCCCGGTCAGGGCCAGGTACAGGTCGGTCGCCGCCACGCGCAGCGTACCAGGTCCGTCGACCGCGAGCAGCACGTTCGAAAGAACGGGCATCGTGCTCTTGCGCTCGGCCACCCCCTGCATGCGGTTCAGGAGCCGTACGAGATCCTTCTTGGGTACCGTGAGTTCCATCCGCCCGATCTTCGGTAGCAATCCTTAGATGAGATCTGTAGCAGTGTCGATAGAGCTTGTGGGAAGCGGGGACAATCCAAAAACGGGCGCTGTTCCAGTAACTTGGACCTCGGTAGCCCTGGGGAGTCGACCGCGGCCCGACCGGGGCATCCGCTGGGGATTCGGCGCCCAAGCGTATAATCCCCGACCTCGTCCAGTGCGACCCACCATGGTTGTCGGCATGTTGCCCACACCCCCTGCGGCCTCAGGTCTCGGCCAGCGTGCGTGCCAGGGCGTCGATGAGTTCGCGCCGCGCTCGCTCGTAGGTCTTGGGGCCGACCTCGCCCGAGGACCGACCGCGCTCCAGCTCCGCGAGCTCCTCCAGCACGGCAGAGCGTGCCGATCGGGCGTCCTCGGGCACGGAGCGGCTCCGGCCACGCCGGGAGACGGTCATCGCGAGCCCGACCAGCACACCGAACGCGGCCAGCGCGGTCGCCACCCAGCGGGCCGGTCCCACGGTGGGCAGATCGTGGATCCGCACATCGAGGGCCACGAGGCGCGGCTCCTCGGGGCGCAACCGCTTCTCGGTGACGAGGAAGCTCTGGCCCTGCGTGTCGCGCTTCGCCTCCGCGGAGGGGAAGCCCTGGACGGCGAGCTTGATCCCACCCGCGGCCGGCATCATCACGCGCGCGATCGCGACGTGGGGAGGCAGGCCGACCTGGAAGTCGACGTCCTGGGTGTCTGCCCAGGGTAGCTGCCAGCGGAACTCGACGGCGTGCCGGCCCGGGGGAAACGTGCCGCGAAGGCGCCCCGAGCCACCCGATTCATCGACGCCTTGGTCGCTCATCGTCGTCTGCGCCGCAAAGGCGGTGGCGCTGGGCGGAAGCTTCAGCTGGACGTCCATCGGCTGCCAGGCCGTCCGCCCCAGGTTGTAGACGGTGAGAACCTCCTCGACCTGGATCCGATCGTCGCGCAGCTCCGCAGCGAGGGTCGCCTCCTCCACGATCACGGCCTGCTGCACGTCGTGCACGACCGGATAGACGTGCAGCACGACACGCGTGGCCTTCGCCTGCTGCAGCTGGAAGGGCATCGCGGCGAAGGAGCCGCCCTGGTGCCCCGAGCTGACCCGGTATGCGATGTTGCTTTCGGTCTGCAGATCCCGAAACACGGCGCGCCCCTGAGCGTCCGTGGTCGCCTGGAGGCGGTCGCGGCGATCGCCCTTCGCGATCGAGTTGATGAGGATGCCCAGAGTAACCTGCTCGCCGGGGACCGGATGGTCGTCGGCGTCTCGCAGCTCCACCGTGATGGTGCCCGCGGGCGAGGACGGGTCGTCGGTCTCGGTGTCCTCTGGGGGCGTGAAGACGCCCGGCGTCGCAATCGTCTTGCCCCCGCCGTGGGCAGCCGCCCTGTCGACGGGGGGATGCCCCGCCGGCAGCCTGCCCGGTTCGCCCGGCGCGGTCTGTGCGCGCGCATCGATCGCCCAGAGCATCACGAGAACGGCGACCGCGGCGAGGCCGTCACGAGCTCGCATCGGCGCCTCCGGCCTCGGCGTCGACGCGTGTGCCGCATTTCTTGCAGAAGGCGGCGTCGGCCTCGTTGGACGTCTTGCACGCCGGGCAGGCGCGCCTCGCCGGTCGCGTGCGCGCCGGGGGTGCGTCCGCCGTCGGACGCTCCGGCGACAGGCCGCGGCGCGCGAAAAATTCGCTCGCGATCTGCTCGGCCTGCTGGCGGAGTGGCGCGACCTGGAGGTCCATCTTGCGCATCACCGCCTTGGCCTCGTCGCGGTACCGGGCCACGAACGTCGCGTAGTCGGCGTCGTCGATCTTGCCCAGCGCGTGCTCGCTCTCGAGGTCCTTGAGCGCACGAAGGACCCGGCGCTTCTGCTCGTCGAGGGCATCGACACCCAGCCGGCGTGCGGCCAGCGCCTCGAGCTCGACGGTCAGCGGGGCGTCGCCTCCCAGGGTCCGCACGCTCGCCCAGAGCAGCGCGATCGTCCCGACCAGCGCGCCGGCGGCAAGGACCATGAGGGCCGGACCGACGCCGGCCACCACACCCGCGACCACGGCGCCGCCGAGGGTCGCCAGGGGCAGCCCCAGGGCGACCAGCCGCCCGAGCGAGCGCTCGGATTCGTCGCTGTCGAGCGCGGTCACGGCCGCCTTCGCGGCGGTCTCCGCCTTGCGCTTCCTGGTGCCCTTGCCCTCAGCCATCGAGATCCTTCAGCTCGTCGTCGAGCCGCGCGTCATAGGCATCGCGAGCCGCGCCCAGCGTCCCGCTCTCGCTCGCCGGCGCAGGTCCGCCTTGTCGCCATCGCCGCATCATCCGGAACAGTGCCACCGCGGCGGCTGCGATGCCGATGACCGGGATCACGTAGATGGCGCGCAGTGCGCCGGTGTTGGGCGGCACCGCCAGGAACTCGGGCCCGTACTCGGCCGCGTACTCGGCCAAGATCTGGTCGCGCGTCTCTCCCGCCTGGATCTTCGCCCGGATCTCGCGCCGGTAGCCGGCCGCCTGCGTGCAGCCACAGGTCGACAGGAGGTCGCGCGGACAGTCCCCGCACGCGCACCGCAAGGATCCGAAAATCCCGCGCTCGAAGTCGTTCTCTATGTGGACGGTCCCGTCGCCTTCCATCTGCATCTGGGCGTAGGCCGCCGGCGTGGCCGCGAGCATGATGCCCATCAGCACGCTCGCGGCGACGGCTGCCGAGCCGCGGGCCCCCGCCCACACGCGCGACTCCCCGAGCTCGAGCTGCGGCCAGAGGCACACGACGCTCCCCAGGATCAGGACCAGGCAGCCGATCCAGATCCACGACACGAGAGGGTTCGTGTGGATCTGGAACGCCGCGATCTTCGTCTCCGGGTTGATCGATCCCACGATGACGTAGATGTCGTCGCCCAGGCGGTGCTGGATGGCGACCTCGGTCGTCGGCGAGTCGGGCTGCTTCTTGTAGATGAACTTTGCGGGCGCGAGGTGCCCGACGAGCTTGCCGGCCTTGGAGACGTCGACGTCCGCGAAGATCATTCGCTTGTTGTTGTCGACCTCCATGTGCTCGCGGACGTAGGTGAGCGTGTATTCGTTGACCTGGTAGCTCTGGCCGGGCGAGAGCGAAGCCTCGCGGTCGGTGTTCCACGACTGACCCGTGAACCCGACGAACATCAGGACGATGCCGAGGTGCACCACGTAGCCGCCGTAGCGTCGGCGCGACTGCGGCGAGAGCGTGAGCAGCGTGTGGACGAGGCCCGGGATCCCACCAAGCCAGAAGAGGGCCGCGGGGGTCGATCGGCTCGCGCCGGTCTTCGCGCGCGCGCGGAAGAGCATCACGAACTCCTGGACGATGACGGCCGCGTTGAAGACGCACAGCGCGAAGCCCAGAAGGGGGGTGACCGCGTTGAACGCGCGGAGCGCGGCGCCGAGCGGTCCGGAGTAGATCGCCTCGCTCCACACGATCGCGGGGAAGCCGACCGCTCGGCCCACGCCCAGGTGAACCGCGGCCGCCACCGCCGCAGCGATCGTCGGTGCGCGGAACGCGCGCCGCAGCGCCTCGGGGCTCGTCGTCTTCCAGCCGAAGAGGGTCCCCACGCCCATCAGGAAGAGCAGCACGAGCCCCAGCGGCTGCACCCAGGCC
Organism: Myxococcales bacterium; assembly: GCA_021778125.1. GTDB lineage: Bacteria > Myxococcota_A > Polyangia > Polyangiales > Polyangiaceae > Palsa-1150. The sequence continues at coordinate 9,586 of JAJYCT010000006.1, read as the reverse complement.
TTGTAGAAGGGCGGGCCCACGGTGACCTTCTCCCCCGAGAGCGCCTCGCTGATGAGCGGAAACGTCGTCGCGATGAGGATGAAGAAGAGCAGACTGAGGAGGATCCAGTTGTTCAGCAGGAACGTGAACTCCCGCGAGAATGCCGACTCGATCTGCGGCCGGTGGGCGGAGACGTCGAGACCGCGCGTCATGCGGCGGAAGACGATCTCGAGGGCCACGTACACGGCGGCCCCCGCCACTAGGGCGATGACGACCACGCGCCAGCCCACGGGCAGCGGCAGGCGCCAAAGGAACCCGAGGCCGGGCAGGCACGCCAGGATGACGGTCCAGCCCGCGAGCACCGCCGCCCTGCGCAGGCGCGTGCTCGGGGCGATGTCGCGAAGCTCCGGCCAGCGCCACAGGACCAGGGTCGTCGCGAAGGCGACCAGGCCGAGCAGGAACGCGGCGAAATAGGTGCCGATCGACGACTGCGCGAACGAGTGGACGCTCGAGATCATCCCCGAGCGCGTCAGGAACGTGCCGAAGATGGTCAGGAAGAACGTCAACGAGATGAGGAAGACGTTCCAGACCTTCAGCAGGCCGCGGCGCTCCTGGATCATCACGGAGTGGACGTACGCGCTCGCCGTGAGAAACGGCATGAACGCGGCGTTCTCGACGGGGTCCCAGCCCCAGTAGCCGCCCCACCCGAGCTCCTCGTAGGCCCAGACCATCCCCAGCGTGTTGCCGATCGCGAGGAACAGCCACGCGAAGAGGGTCCACTTGCGGCTCGCGACGATCCACTCGTGGTCCAGCCTGCCGGTGACGAGCGCGGCCACGGCGAACGCGAAGGGCACGGAGCAACCGACGAAGCCCGTGTAGAGCGCCGGCGGGTGGATCTCCATCCAGTAGTTCTGCAGCAGAGGGTTCAGTCCCTCGCCGTCGGGGCGGCCGCCGGCCACGTTGGTCGCGAACGGGTTCGCGGCGAAGATCATGAGCACGCCGAAGAACAGGACGATCGCCATCAGCGTGGCGATGACGTACGGCTGCAGCTCCACGTACCGGTTGCCCAGCCATTTGACGCATGCCCCGATGTACGCGCTCAGAAGGAACAGCCACCACAGCAGCGAGCCGTCCTGGCCGCCCCACAGCGCCGTGATGAGGTACTGCAGGGGCATCGACCGGTCCGAGTAGTGGGACACGTACCGGATGCGGAAGTCGTGCGTGACGAACGCGTACGCCAGGCTCAGCACCGCAACCCCGATCAGGGCGACGGTCCCGTAGGCGCCGAAGCGAGCCGCCTGGAGGGTGCGCGGGCGACCGCTCGCACCTGCCGCGAGGGCGACGGCGAACGTGTAGCTGGCGACGATCATGACCCCCAGGACGAGGCTTACCCCGAACGCCGGGAGCGTGTTTCCAAACAGGTGGAGGAGGCTCGTCATGGAAGCGTGCCCTCGGGCGCGAAGACGGCACTTCGCGCGCGGAGTCTAGCAGCGTGCCACGTTTCAACTAGCGCCGAGACGGGATCCGTCATCCGGCCCGGAGTGTGCTCGCCAGCCGGGCGAGGCCCTCCTCCAGGACGTCAGCCGGGCAGGACCACGCCAGACGGAAGCCGTTCGGTAGGCCGAAGAACGAGCCCGGCGCGACCAGCACCTCGCCGGCGACAGCCGCGCGCTCCAGGCGGGGCCGGAGATCGCCGGCCCCCGGGAGCCTTGCGAAGCCGAAGAGCCCCGCCGGAGGCTCGCTCCAGGACAGGCCCGTCTCGTGCGCCCAGCTCGCGGCGCGCGCTCGCTTGTCGGCGAGCCGCGCGCGCGTGCGCGCCGCGAGCGCCCCGAGGTGCTGCAGAGCGCGCAGCGCCCCGTGCGCGTGGGGAAGCGGCAGCATCCCGCAGCTTGCGGTGATGGCGTCGTCCGCGCGCGCCACGACGTCCGCCGGACCAAGCATCCAGCCGATCCGCTGCGGACCCAGGCCGTAGCACTTGGTGAGGCTGCCGACGGCGAGCACATTGGGAGCCAGGTTGCGAGCGCTCCCGCGGAACACGCCGGCGCCATCGGTCAGGTCGTCGAAGGGGGCGTAGACCTCATCGACCAGGAGCGCCGCGCCCCTCGCGGCCGCGACGTCCGCCACGGCCCGAAGGTCCGCCGGGCTCGCACGGACGCCGCTCGGGTTGTGCAGGTTCGTCACGACCACGAGCCGGGTGCGCGGCGACAGCGCGCGTGCCACGCGATCGGGGTCCAGCGCATAGCCGGCGTCGGGCGAGCGCTCGAACGGGACCACGCGCAGGCCCACCCCTTCGGCGATCCGCCAGAGTGGCTCGTAGCCGGGGGTCTCGACGAGGATCTCGTCGCCCGGCGACGTCGTCGACGCGTACGCGAGCCAGAGCGCGTGCGTCGTCCCGAGCGCCGCGACCGCTTCGCCCTCGGGAACGTCGTTGTAACGCGCAATCGCCGTCCTCAGGCGCGCCCAGCCCGAGGGGTCGTCCTGCCCGGACACGGGCGCGACCCCCACCAGCTCGGCGACCGAGACGGCAGGGATGCCGCTCGAAGCGAGATCGCAGCGCACCTGTCCGTAGAAGCGTCGCGCCCACTCCAGGTAGCGCGTCGGACCGAACATCTACCGGCCCGTGTCGGGGGCGAGCGAGAAGGTTCCCGTGCGCACGAGGCCGCCCTCCGCCGACGCGAGCGAGAGGGTCCCGGCGACGCGACCGTCGGTCCAGCTCCCCGAGAGCGTCCCGGTCAGTCCGCGATCCGTCGGGTCCTTGCGGCGCACCGACGTGGTGAGCTCGTGGCCCGCGAGCACCCCGTCGAGCACCGCCGCCCCGACGGCTCCGTCCATCGTTCCATGCACGCGCCCGGTCGCCTCGTCGATCACCATCGCGATCTTCCCCTCGCCCACGCCAGCGCTCGACTCGGCGCTGGCCCAGCGGGCCTTCGGGAACGCCGATCCGACCGCGACGGCGCCCGGCGACGTCTTGTAGGACCCGGAGAGTGACTGAGTCCGCGCCGAGGGCACGCTCGCCGGCGCCACCGACGCGGCCGGGGGCGCGCTCGCGGAGGCCTGCGGCGCGCTCTCCGTCGAGCTCCTCCCGCACGCGCCCAGCAGGACGCCGGTTGCCAGGATCGCGGCGAAGCGGATCATCGCGATGCGCCCGCCGCGTCCGCAAGGCGCTCGACGATGCGTACCCCGACCTGCCCGTCGATCTCGACCAGATCGCCGCGCGCGACCCGCACGCCCCCGACGCGGATCACGACGGGCTCTCCCACGCGTCGGGCCAGCGCCACGACGTCTCCCTGACCCAGCGTCGCCCATTCCCGCGCCGACATCCGCGCCTCGCCGATCTCGACGCGAACCAGGACCGGCACGTCGCCGATCGCATCGATCAGCTCGTCCCTGTCGACCTCTTGACTCATGCTCGCCTCCGCCGCGCCGAGCGGCTCAAGGGCGCCCCGTAGCACGAGACGCCCGTCCTCGCCGAGCTCTGCGCCGAACCCTACGTCGGCGGCGTCCGCCGCCAGGAGGACGGGCCCCGCGAGCCCCGCCGCGCCCCGCCGCAGTCGCCACGTGCCCGGTACGAGGACGTCTCCGGCCGAGAGGCACGCGACCTCCGCGGCCGGCCACGGGAACGCGCAGGCCACGACGGCCACCTCGAGGGGCAGCGCGCCGAGCGACGCGAGGGACGCGGCCGTCCAGGGGGCCGACGGCGCCGCCCCGAGCGTCGTGCGCGGAAGGACGATACGCGCGGAGAAGGCATCGTGAGCGACCAGGACCGTGGCGCTCACCACGACGCGAGGTTCGTGCGCGGAAGCCAGCGCGGCCATCACGTCGGTCGTGGGGCCCGCCCGCAGGACGAGGAACGCCGTGCCGTTGTGCGATCGGCGCAGCGCGGCCTGGAGCACGGCGGCCAGGGCCCCCGCGGTCCCCGGCCCCGAGGACGCCGGAGAGAACGCGAAGGCCGCCGGACGCTTCGCGAGGTGGCGCAGCGCTGCCGCGACGAGCGCCCCCTCGGCCTCGACCACGACGCTCCGCGCCGCCGTCGCCGCGTCGGCTGGCGCCAGGAGCACCGCGACCCCGTCGTCGAGCACGCGCAGCTCCGGGTCGACCTGGGCGCCGCGCACGAGCACCGTCACCTCCGTCCGGAGCAGCTCGGCGAGTACCGCCGGAAGGCGTGCGACGTCGGCGCTGCTGCGGGCCCACCGCCGCGCGTCCCGCAGGGCCGCCGCGTCGGCGTGCGTCGTCGAGTCCAGCGTGTCCCAGGGGAAGGCGCGCACGCGGTCCGTGGCGCTCATGGCTTCACGCTCGACAGCGTCCAGTGTCGGTCGCCCGTGGCCCTGACGTCGTCGGCGCGGATGCCGAGCGTCGCGACCAACTCCCGGACCTCGTCGGTCGTGAGCGCGGCGCGAAGCGACGCCGCAAAGAGGTCGCGCTGCCGCTCGAAGACCGCGCGCTCGGCAGGGAGCCCGTCGGGGCTGGGGGCGTACCGGCCGACGAGCTCCGCCACGCGCTCCTCCGACGGCGGACGCGTGAGGTCGCGGACGAACAGCCTTCCCCCGGGGCGCACCAGGCGCCACATCTCCTCGAGGATCGCGCGCGGCGCCGCCACGTGGTGCACGATGCTGTTCGAGACGACCGCGTCGAACGTCCTGGAGGGCCAGCCCGTCGCCTTCGCGTCGCGCCGCCCGAGCGCGATGCGTGCCGAGAGCCCGGCGCGCGCCACGTTGCGCCGGGCCAGGTGGAGCATGTGCGTTGCCAGGTCGATCGCGTCGAGCGTCACGTCCGGCGCCCGGCGGCACAGCTCGATCGGAATGAGGGCCGTGCCGGTCCCCATGTCGAGGACGCGGCGAACGTCGGGGGCCACGGCGAGCAGGTCGGCGCAGAACCGGCCGTTGACCTCCGCGTGGTCCATCGAGTCGTAGTCGCTGGCCTCCTCGGCGGAGTCCATCACCTCGGGCTCGAGCGTGCGGGGGAGGCTCATGGGCCGATCTCGCACCCGCAGCGGGCTTGCGGCAAGAGGCGTCGGGTCTGGTAGCATCGAGCCATGAAGCCGAGCCGTCCTGCGCGCCTCGCCTCGCTCTGTCTCCTCGTCGCGTCGCTGGTGGCTCCGCTGCAGGCGCTTGCCGACGGCACCGGCTCCGGCAAGAAGAAGGGCGGCGGGGCCGACGCTGCGGTGGCCGACGCCAAGAGCGGGTTCAAGGACGCGCTGGCCGACGGGAGCGCGAAGTACGCGGCCCGCGATTTCCCCGGCTCGATCCAGGCGTTCCAGAAGGCCATCGAGCTCTCCCCCAAGAACGCGCTCGGCCACTATTTGCTGGGCGAGGCGCAGCTCGCCGCCGGGAACGCGACCGAGGCCGAGGCGGCGTGGAACCGGGCCGCGCTCGAGGTGACCGACAAGGAGGCCGCGCTGAAGGCGAAGGTCCTCTTCGTCCTCGCGGACCTCAAGGAGCGACAGAAGAAGTGGGACGACGCGAAGACGGCCTGGCAGGCCTACGTCGACGAAGCCGGCAAGTCCCCCGACGCCAAGGCCTTCCCCGGCAGCGGACAGTCCCGGCAGCAGAAGATCGACGACATGCAGAAGCAGGACAAGGCGTACGCCGTCGTTCGCCAGCGCATCGCCGACACCAAGAACGGCAACGTCTTCACCGACATGTCGAAGGCGCCGCCCGCGACCCCCGCGCCTGTCCCGGCCCCGGCGGCGAAGTAGCCGCCGGCGTCACCTGCCAGCGCCGAGCGCGATGTCGCGCCCGAACAGGGTGTCAGCGTCACGCACGAACCGCTGCCAGCGCGCGTATTCGTCGCCGGGCTGGATGCGCTCCGCTGGCAGGTCGATGACGCGGTCGAAGTCGATGGAGTGTCCGGCGACCGTGTCCTTGACGACGACGAAGGCCTCGCCGTCGCGCGCCTCACCTCGCGGGAGCTCCGCCGGCATCCGGAGCGACTCGGGCAGCACGACATGGATGCGCATCTCCGCGTGCCAGGAGGCGCGACGGAGCAGCGGCGTGTGGCGCTCGGGCAGGGCCGCGAGCTGCGCCAGGTTGGGCGCGAACGGGGGGTGAAGCGTCAGGCCGCTCGGGGACGGCTTGGCGAGCTGCGGCACCTCGATGCGCAGGTGCATGAACAGCGGCTGATCGAGCGCGTCCGCGCCCTCCACGCGCAGATCGCGCACGTGCCCGCCGTCGAACGCCGGGGCGACGACCTCGCGCTCGACGAAGTCGTACAGCTTCGCCTGCGGGATCTGGTCGAGCGCGTTGCGCCAGGCAATCGCCCGGTTGCCGCTGAAGGTGAGGGTGAGTTCGAAGCTCGCCGAGCCGTCGGGTCGCACGTCGGCTCGCCCCTCGTACGTGACGCCGTCGACGGCGCCCGGCGCGTGCACGACGTCGTGGGGCATGCCCGGCGCGAGCACGATGGCGGGCTGCTCGCGCAACTCCGCCGGCACGTAGCCGAACGGGGCAAACTTGTCGTGCACCGTCATCCAGCGCACACCCGCGTCCGTCGGCACGCGCAGCACGAGCGACTCGTACTCCTCGACCTCGCTCATCGGGCCCAGCGGCGGCATCGCCAGGCTGCTGCGCGCCAGCGCGAGCTCCGTGTCGACGCCGAGCAGCCGGAGCATGTAGCGGAACGCCGACTGGCGGGAGCCCGTGCCGCCGGTCATCACCCGGCGCCCGTCGGTCTCCTTGCCGTCCTGGACGTGCTCCATGGCCCACCGGTAGAGGCGGCGCGCTCGCTCGTCGGTCGCCTTCGCCGGCACCCCGTGCACGATCTCGAGCGCGCGGGCCCGGAGCCGCGGGTCGAGGGGCGTGTCGTCGTCCGCGAGATCGACCAGACGAGACAGCGTCGCGTTGAGCGACACGCCCCAGCCGACGCGGACGCTCGGCAGAAATTCGGTGATCGGCGGGCTCTCCGACTCCAGCTGCGCGGGCGGGCTCAGGTCGACGCGCCAGCGCCGCTCGACGAACGGCCCGAGCGCCTTGACGTCGGGTGCCGCGACGGCCCCCCGCGTCTCGACGTCGAGCTTCCGGTCGGCTGGCGTCACGATCACGAACTCACTCCGCCAGTACCCCTTGTCCGCCTCGCGGAAGAACCAGAGGGGGCTGTGGTACTGTTGCCCCTTCGCGCCGTCGCCAGGCTCCGCGGTGATGTGCTCGAGCTCGATGTAGTCGCCAACCTCGAGGTGCGGCATCGTCAGCGTGGGCTTGCCCGCCACCGGCTCGGGCTCGAGCACGTGCCCGTCGGGCTTGATGACGCGCAGGTGCAGGACGAGCCCGGCAGGCGGCTGCGTCTCGGACTCTGCGTGAATCGCCTCCTGCGACTGGATCTTCTGGATCTCGTGCTCGAGCATCTCGCTGGAGCCGTCGTCGTGGACCCAGGTCGCCGCGTAGTCGAGCACGCGCGCGGCGGTGCCATCCATGTGATGGCCTGCCTTCTCCCACGCCTCATACTCGCGGACGATCGCCATCCCGTCCTTGCGGTACGGCTCGAGATCCGTCGCGCCCTCGACCAGGTCGATCGCGGTGCGCAGCTCGGCGGTGCCCCCGCCCGCCTGCAGCGCGGCCGCCAGCGCCTTACGCAGGGCCGAGGCGTCGCCGCGCGCGAAGGCGCCGTCGGCCAGCCGGAACCGCGCCTGGGCGTCCCGGGGGTGCTTGGCCAGCGCCCTCTCGAGCTCCTCGGTCGCGGCCCTCGGATCCCCCGAGCGCGCGAGCACGTCCGCAATGCGCCCGGCGACCTCCTTGCGGTCCGGCCGGCGCTTCTTCAGGCGCTCGAGCTCCGCGATGGCCGCCTTGTAGTCGCGCCGCGCGAGCGCTCGGTCGAGGTCCACCTCGGCGTCGGGATCGAGTCGCTTGATGCGCGCGGCGATCCGGTCCGCCTCCGCGGCCGGACCATCCTGGTCCAGAGCCCCGAGGTACGCCTGCAGCGCTCCGACGTCGTCCGGGAAGCGCGCGGCCATCTCGGAGAGGGCGCGCATCTGGTCGCCCCGCCACCCGAGCTTCCCGTAGAGCTGCGCCAGCTGCTCCTCGACCTGCGGCTCGGCTGGGACGTCGCTCGCGAGCTGGCGGAGCGGCTCGATCTCCTCGGCCAGGCCGTGCTGCTGCGCCTCGTCCAGCGTCGTCATGAGACGGGCGTTCCAGAGCCGGGGATCGCGCGCGAGTGCCCGGTCCCACAGCGCACGCGCCCGCGGACCGCGCGCGTCGGTCGGCATCGCGGGATCGCCCGCCTCGAACAGCGCCGCAAGCTGCAGCGCGAGGGGTGCCGCGTCCTCCGGCCTGACGAGCGGATCGATCAGCGTCGCCGCGACGTCGTCCATCTGCTCGACGTGCGCCGCGTACGCAGCGAGCACCGTCTCGACGGGCGTGCCCGCTAGCGCCGCCGCGTCGCCCCTGGCCGCGGCGGTGACGATGCCGTCGATCGGGTTCGGATCCGCGAGCACGCGCGGAGGAACGACGGAGTAGATGCCCCGCGGCTCGCCCAGGCCCGTGAGCCCCGCCGGCGTGCCGTCGGAATTGAGCACTCGCACGCTCGCCGCAGGCGAGAGCAGCTTGGCCAGGACACGATGACGACCGTCGCTCACCGACACGTGCGCGCCGAAGCGCTGCCAGCTGCCCCAGTCGGCCACATCGCGCGCGAGCACGAGCGCGTCGTCGATCCACACCTGAACGGCGCCCTGAACGGCGACCACGACCTCGCGCTCGCCCTCCGTCGCGAAGAACGCCTCCGCGTAGAATACGCCGTCGGGAACCTGCTCCTCGGCCACGGCCAAGCAGCGGTCTTGCGAGACGCCCAGCAGGTGCGGCACGGTCCCGCGTGTCGCGTCCGGCGTCCACGCCGCGGGCCACGGCGCCCGCTCGGCCGGCCACGCGCGGCGCCGGTCGGCCGAGGCCCCGTGCCCGAAGGGCCCGGCGAGGCGCACTTCGCGCAGGCAGCCCATGCGCGCCACGACGTCCGTGTCGTACGCGTCCCCGGTCAGCTCGGCGCGATCGAACGTCTCGACCGCTCTCCAGTCTTGAAGCTCCGCGAGGGCACGCCAGCCGGCGTGCCGCGGGTGCTCGAGCAGCGGCTCGATCACGCCCTTGGACTGCGCGTACAGGTCTGCCACGGAGCTGCGCAGCGCGAGAAGCTGACGGGACGAGAACCACGCCACCAGCGGCGCGTTGGCGTCGGGGCTGCCGGCGGCGGCCGCGAGCGCGGCCACGTAGCCCGAGGCCGAGGTGCGCGGATCCCCGTGCGCCTCATCGATGACGGCGCGCCCGAGGCTCGCCCACATGCCCGCGCCTCGAAGCTCGGCGAGGCGCTTGCGCGCCGCCTCCATCTCGCGCGCCGCGCCGCCCGGGGCGAACGCCTCGATCAGCGCCCACTGGCCCACGACCTCCGCGTCCCCCGAGGCGTGACCGCGGGCGCGCAGGTCGGCGAGCGAGCCGGACGCGGGTGCGCGCGCCGGAGCCCCGCCGCAGCTTGCGCCGGCCACCGCGGCGGCCGCTCCCAGAACGATGGCGGCCCTCATCGGACGGTCACCGTGGCTCGCAGTCCCAGGGCGCGGTCCACCTCTTCGCACCACGCCCGGAAGGCGGCGTACTCGGACGGCGCGATGCGCGTCCGGGTCAGCGTGACGGTCGTCAGA
>JAJYCT010000236.1 GCA_021778125.1 Myxococcales bacterium | reverse complement strand
TGCTCGCTCCACTGCCGCCACCGTCGCCGCCCGTCCGCGGTCCGCTGCCTGTCCATCGCGACCTCCGCATACGCGCGTACGCGAAGTGCCTGGCCGCGCGAAGGCCGTCAGTCACCGATGGGTTACGTTTTACCTGTTCGTGACGCGCAGGTCGCCGTCGCCCATCGACTACGTGCGCACGAACGTCTTTTGCTCCGACGACCCGCGCCACTTCGACTGGCAACCGATCGCCGAGCTGCGAGCCCACGCGGCCGAGGTCGTCCGGGACCACGGGAGGTACTTCATCACCTCTGCCGGCTGGACGAAGATGATCGGGGAGGAGCACCGGGGGCTCTCGATCGCGCCCCTCGGATGTGCACCCCTGTAGCCCCAGGCACGCGTCACGGACTCGCTCCGCCCGCTCGCCTGCTCGCCGTCGAGGGCGTGTGGCAGGGTGTTCGGAGCCCCGAAGCGGCTTCGGTTGGCTCCCGTAACGGCGCGTGGAGGGTCGCCCGGCGGCTATGCCGCCACCGCTTCCGCGTGCCAGCCGCCCTTCTCGACCTCGACCCGAACCCGTACCGGGGAGGACTCGTCCCCTAGCTCGGCGAGCAAGTCGAGCGAGTAGTCGCTCACTGGGGCCTTCGTGGCCACCATCAGCCGGAGCAGTCGGTCAGCCACCGCGCTCATCTGCTCGCGGTCGTTCTCCCATCGGGACACGCTCTCGGGCGTGACGCCCATGTGGCGGGCGAAGTCGGCGCCGGACCAGCCGAGATACTTGCGCAGATAACGAACCTCGGCAGCCGTCAGGCGGGCTCGCTTGCCAATGACGGCTAGAGCGATGGCCCGGTGCAGATGCTCGATCTTCGGGATGACAACCTCGTGCTCGCCGCACGCCTTGCAGCGACGGACCTCGACCCCGACGAGCGTCACGTAGGGCAGGCCGGAGGCCGTGTAGCTGTAGTTCTCGCGGGCCGAGGTCATCGGCTTGTCGCACTCGGGGCACTTCATGGGCTCATCCTCCAGGCTGTCACGACGCGAAGCTCGGTCTCCGACCGGAGAGCGACGATGACGGCAATGCGGGCCGTCCGGACCCGATAGCGCCAGGAGCCGCTCTCGAACTCGGCGGGGTCGACCACGCCACCTCGAAGTACGTTCGTAACGTCAACCATCGTCAAGTTGTCCTTGGCCATCTCCTCTTCGGCGTGTCGGGAGAACGCGACCGACCCGCTCTGGAGAACTTCTCGGATGAGCCGCCTCGCGTCAGGCGGGGAAAGCGGCTCGACGAGCACGGGATCAAGATAGGCGCGATTGAGTTTATGTCAAGGCAGGACATATCTTCACGACTCCTCCGCCTCCATGGACATCCTCTCCCGGCGGTCGCTCGCGATTCGCGAGTGATGTAGCGTGCGGCCCAGCCATGGGCTCGGGGCGCGAAGAACTTCTTGCCCGCATCGCCGCGCAAGAGGCCCGGCTGGCGGAGCTCGACCGCCAGCGTGACGAGGCGCGTCTGCAGCTCGAGGACCTGCGCCGCAGCGTCTTGCCCGAACCGGTAGCTCTTGACGCAGCAGTCGCGCCGCATCGCCTACCCGTCGTAGACCGACCGGCGCCTTCGTCCGGCGCAGAGAAGGTCCGGCTGTTCCGGCGGCTCTTTCGTGGTCGCGAGGACGTGTTCCCGCGGTTCTGGCAGAACGCGAAGAAGGGGACGAAAGGGTACGCCCCAGCTTGCGCAAACGAGTGGGTCCGAGGCGCCTGCGAGAAACCTCGCGTTCGTTGCGGCGAGTGCCCCAACAAGGCGTTCATCTCGGTGGGGGACCGGATAGTTCTCGATCACCTTCAGGGACGCCACGTCATGGGCGTCTATCCGTTGCTCGAAGACGAGACGTGCTGGTTCCTGGCGGCCGACTTCGACAAGTCCTCGTGGCAGGCGGACGTTTCGGCGTTTGTCGAGACGTGTCGATCTGCCGGTGTTTCCGTCGCTCTGGAGCGGTCTCGCTCGGGCAACGGGGCTCACGCCTGGTTTTTCTTCGAGGCGCCGGTGCCCGCCGCGGTCGCACGCGAAATGGGCTGCTACCTCATCACCGAGACCATGTCGCGGCGCCATCAGCTGGCGATGGACTCGTACGATCGTCTCTTCCCCAACCAGGACACGATGCCCAAGGGGGGCTTCGGCAACCTCATCGCCCTGCCGTTGCAGCACGCCGCGCGAACGGCGGGCAACACCGTGTTCCTGGACCACGACCTTCGACCCATCGCCGATCAATGGGCGTACCTCGCGTCGCTGCCGCTCATCCCGTCGACGATGGTCAACCAAGTGGCGCGGGAGGCGACGGCGCGCGCGTGCGTCTTGGGGGGGGTCGACGGGGAATGCCCGGATGGCGAAGCCGAGCTGCCGGGGACACGCCAGCCCTCGCGCAGCGTGCTTCAGGTACGGGAGATGGGACCCGTGCCGCCGCAGGTCGGCGCCGTGCTCGCGCAGCGTCTGTTCATCGAGAAGGCAGGGCTTCCGTCTTCCCTCATTGATGCCATCAAGCGCCTGGCTGCGTTCCAGAACCCGGAGTTCTACAGACGCCAGCGCATGCGTCTCTCGACGGCCATGACGCCACGCGTGATTGCGTGCGCCGAAGAGGTGTCGGAGCACCTCCTCCTCCCGCGCGGCTGCCTGTCCGCCGTCCTGGAGTTGCTCAGTGTCCACGGGAGCGCCCTTCGGGTCGAAGACTCGCGGTGCGAGGGCGCGCCGCTCGAGGTCTCCTTCCAGGGAGCCCTGACATCGTTGCAGGAAGAGGCGGCAAAGGCGCTTCTCCAGCATGACACAGGGGTATTCGTGGCTCCGCCGGGCACCGGGAAGACGGTTCTCGCCACGCATCTCATTGCGAAGCGGGCGCGTAGCACCCTCGTGCTGGTCCATCGGCAGCCACTTCTCGACCAATGGGTCGCCCAACTGGCCATGTTCCTCGGCGTGCCGGAGAAGGAGATCGGACGCATCGGGGGCGGACGTCGCAAACCTGGCGGGCGCATCGACGTCGCCACGATCCAGAGCCTGTCGCGCGACGGGCGCGTCGACGATATCGTGGCCACCTACGGGCACGTGATCGTCGACGAGTGTCACCACGTCCCGGCGGTGTCGTTCGAGCGCGTCCTGTCCGAGATCAAGGCTCGCTACGTCCTCGGGCTCACCGCGACGCCTCGCCGGCGTGACGGGCATGATCCGATCCTGGCGATGCAGCTGGGCCCCGTCCGTTTCGCCGTCGACGCGAAGGCCCATGCCGCGGCTCGCCCCTTCCGACAACGACTGGTCGTCCGTGACACGACGCTCCGTGTCGAAGGGGACCCGAGCATCCAGGAGATCTACGGCCAGATCGCCTCCGACGAAGAGCGCAACCTCCTGCTCCTCGACGACGTGATCCACGCGATCACCGAGGGACGTCGTCCGATCCTGCTCACGGAGCGGCGCGACCACCTGGAGGCTCTCGCAGGACGTCTCCGCGGCATCGTGCGTCACGTCGTCGTGCTGCACGGGGGGATGACTCCGAAGGCACGCCGGGATGCGGTCGCGCGCCTGGGCGCGCTGCCGGACGGGGAGGAGCGCGTGGTGGTGGCTACCGGCCGCTACGTCGGCGAGGGCTTCGACGACCCCCGGCTGGATACCCTGTTCCTGGCCATGCCGCTCGCGTGGAAGGGCACGCTCGTGCAGTACGCCGGACGCCTGCACCGCCTTCATCCTGGGAAGACCGAGGTCCGTATCGTCGACTACGTCGACCGCAATGTGCCGGTACTTCAGCGAATGTCAGAGAAGCGGCTGCGCACCTATCGCGCGATCGGATACACGCGCACGGAGTCGCTGTTGAGCGACGCGGAGCACGTGCCGGAGCTCGAGGTCGAGTACGACGACGATGCAGTCCAAGCGGCTGACGGATGGGATGCATAGACGCTGCCGTGCGTCGCCGGGTTGCCCAGGCCGTGTGCCGATCGAAGTTCCAAAGCTCGCCGATGGTGTCGCCGCCAAGACGAATGAAAACCGCTATGTACAGCGTTGCGTCCCCAGCGGGAGTCGAATCATGGGCCAACCGGGCGTGATCTCAGGGCTTTCGTGCGATTCCGATGGCTTGTGGCCTGTGCCGAATGCCCCCGGTTGCCCCGGCCTGCCCCCGGCTCGCCCAACCACAGGCCACCTACAGGCCACGGTCGGTGCAGGCTGCACGCCGCCTCGCACGTCGCGGTAGATGCGCAGCTCGGCATCGGCGACGCTCGTCGCGGTGAGGATCGCGACCTGGAACCTGGAGCGGGGAGGGCGAACCCGCGCTGCGCGTGAAGCGCAGGAAGAGACGCTCAGCGCTCTTCACGCCGACGTCGTAATCCTGACGGAGCCTCCGGCCACGTACAGGAAAGGTCCCGGCGTCGTCACATCTCCCGCTCTGCGCTCGGGCACCGGAGGCCCCGAGTCATGGGTCGCGATCGTCGGCCCGTCCGTCGAGGCGCTTCCATACGACGTCCCCTACAACCGGCTGGCCGTCGCTGCCCGCGTCGCCCTCGGGGGTCGGAGCACGATCGTCTACGGCGCTGTACTCCCCTGGCTCTCCGTACGATCGCACGTGCCCGACCTTGTCCAGCACGGCGAGGAATACGGCGACGTGTTCGCTCGCGTGCTCGACGCACAGCGGGCCGACTTGTTGAAGCTCCGGGCGAACGGAGACCCAGTGGTGTGGGCGGGGGACTTCAACCAGTCTGTCGCCGGGCCGAACCATGGCGGCTCGAAGAGCGGGCGCGACGCCCTCAACGGCTGCCTCGCCGACCTGGGCATGGTCGCGTGGAACGGGGCCGCCGCCCACGCACGCGAGGGCCTTCACGCGATCGACCTGATCTGCGGCTCGCGCGACCAGGCCATCCTGGGTCAGGGACGGATCGACCCCCGGCGTGGCGGCGTCCAGATGTCCGACCACGCGGGCTACTGGGTCGACCTCTGATGGCAGAGACCCTGCGAGGCCGCAGAACGGGTGGTCGGGCGGTTCGACGGCGATGCGGTAGCATCGGCCGGCATGGCTGCACGGAGGCCCCCGATCTCGTCCGAGCTGGAAGCCGAACTTTTCGCGGCCAACCAGCGCACCTGCTGCATCTGCCACGAGCCTCGCAAGCACGTCCAGATCCACCACATCGACGGCGACCGCACCAACAACGAATGGGAGAACCTTGCCGTCCTTTGCCTCGACTGCCACAGCCGCGTGACGGGGGACGAGGGGCTCGGGCGTAAGTACAAGCCCGAGGAGGTGACCCTCTACAAGGAGCGGTGGGAGGTCGCGTGTGAAGGCGACGACGACGACGGCGAGGACGAGGAAACAGAGGGAGACGAGGACGACGACGACGACGACGAAGAGGACGAGGAGGCTCTCTACAGCAAAGCCAGGGAGTTCATCATCCGTGCTTCTGACCACCAAGCGTTCCCCTTCCGTTTGTCGAAAGGCGTCAGGTTTGTGGCGACCGTCCACTCGGATGAGCCGGTCGACATCACGGTCGCGAGCGAGCGGGTCTATGACAGGTGGGACGACGGCGAGGAGGTCGACCCCGATGTCTCCGAAGAGGATCACCTTGAGGCGACCGTTGAGTTCATCCCGCCCCGAACTGGAACCTTCGTCCTGTGGATCGAGAACAACGACAAGAAGGCAAAGGCCACTGTCAGTCTCGACGTGACCATCTGGCCTAGCGAAGACGGCGACGACGCCTGACGGCCAGCTTGGTTCGGCTCGGGCGCTGGCCCGCCGGCGCCTGAACACCTAACCGGGCGCGGTGAGCTTCGCCGTCAGCACCCGGTCGATCTCTCCGAGCCTTCCATCGAGCCCGTCGTCCGCCGCCGAGGAGAGGAGCGCAGCCTCACGGAAGCGACGTCCGGGCAGATCGTCGCCGGCCTCACGGCTATCGCCGGGGCGGCGGCGGGAGCGGCCTACGTTGCAAGCACGCTCTTGGACGAACCGAAGAAGCCGCGACGTCGGCGCCGCTCGTGACGCCGGCCGAAGTAACCGCGCTTCGGGGGGGGCTCAGTCTCACGCAGGAGCAGTTCGCAAGCCTCCTCGGCGTTCACAGTCTGACCGTCTCCAAGTGGGAGCGCGGGCTCCTTCAGCCTTCGCCGTATCAAGCGGCGCTGATGCAGTCCTTCGCCCGATCCCGTCAGAGCGCTCCTGACGTCGGAGCCATCGTGGGCGGAGTCCTGCTGGCGGCGGGGGTGGGCGCGGCGCTCTACCTCCTGTTGAAGCCGGCGTTCGAGGTCGGCGAGCCACCCGCTCGAACGCAACTGCGCAAAGCCCGAGCCGGGACCAAGCGCCGGCGCACGCGATAGGCACACGGGCCATGCTGAGCCTCCCCAAGCTCGACGCCC
Organism: Myxococcales bacterium; assembly: GCA_021778125.1. GTDB lineage: Bacteria > Myxococcota_A > Polyangia > Polyangiales > Polyangiaceae > Palsa-1150. Next base: position 2,653 of record JAJYCT010000236.1, on the reverse strand, counting down.
ACCAGTCGTGGGCTGACGCCGCGACAGACCCGCGAGCCCGCGGCGAGGTTGCTGACGCGCTCGCGGACTTCAGACGGATGCTTGGGGAGGACTGGCCCGGCTGGGCGGCGGCGTACCCGCTCGCGAGCCAGTTCTTCGTCGACTTCCAGCACCGGCCCCCTGAGTGCGTGAGGCTCTGGCGCATGGTGCAGGTGCTCCGTCGTGCGCCCGGACTCGACGATGTCGTCAAGAGCGGGCTGGGAGGCAAGCAGTGGAGCGACTACCTCGCGGCCGTGATGGGCCTGGAGTTCCTCTCCAGGGCGCCGTCCGCGGGTTGCGCCGTCGAGTTCATCGAGCGCCGCAGCGGGCCAACAGCGGATGCCCGCGTCAGGCTCGTCGACCGCCCGATCACGGTCGAGTTCAAGGCCCTGCACGATCCTGAAGACCTGGAGCCCTGGTACGAGTTCGAGGGCGCCCTCATGATGGCGTTGGCAAAGCGGGGCCTCCACGGCATCGGGTTTGAGCGGGACCTCGAGCCGGCCGCCCTTGCGAACCCAGAAGCCGTGGCGGAAGGCCTGGCATCGATCGCCGCGCGTGGGGTCCGCGAGTTCGAGCCTCTCCCCGACGGCACGGGCCGGCGAGTAGTCTGTCGAAGCGGGGCGCGGGCGGCAAGGACGCATCATCCGACGTAACAGGCCTTCGGGGTCCGTCCGAAGTTCAACGTCACTGGAACCCGCCGACCAACTGGTCACTTTACCTGCTGGAGACCGCGCCGCGGCAGCTCCCATGCGTACGAGCCGCGCCGTCCGACGCGCATCGCCCAGATCCGCCTGCCCGAACTCCTCGCTCGCCCACGCCATTACGTCGGTCTGTTGACGATCGCCGGGATCCGGAGAAATCGCAGCGCCGAGGTGTAGGCCGGGAAGTGGCCGGGGTTCGCGGCCTCGCGTAGGCGATCGTCTCGGATCGCGAAAGAGGAAGGCCCAGGGTTGCAGCCCCGGGCCCTCGTGCCGCGCGTGGACGCAGGCAGGGCGAAGGTGCCCGAAGGCGCACGGGCGGGCAAGTTCATGAGCGCATCCGTCACGGCGGGCGCGTGGACGAAGGTGGTGTCTTTACGGCGGTTCGTTGCGCGCGGTGCGCGGAGATCTTCTGTCTCTGCGAGGGCCACTACCATGGGCAGATCTACTGCCCGGGATGCCGGCGCAGGGGCGACCGGCTGTCGTGCCGGGCTGCCAATGCACGTCATCAGGCGAGCGAGGAAGGGCGGCTGGATCATCGAGATGCGATGCGGGCCCACCGCAGACGCAGGAGGGTCGCAGCGCGCTCGGTGACGGATAACCCTACCGACAACTTGGCCGCGGCGGCTTCCTCGTGCGTGCGCGACGACGCGTCCGCCTCCGCGATGGGGGTGCATGCCGTCGTCGCTGAAGGCACGGACGATGGAACGGATCACGGTGACGATGCAGCCCCTGCCGCGCGAGACGCGGCTGCTGGCGATGGCGGGCAGGGACGAGGTGATGCGGGCCATCCTGGGCCCGGCGACGGCGAGTCACCCCCGGGCGGCCGCGACGCTGCTGGAGGGGCTGTCTCTGTGGCACCAGCAGGCGCTGTCTGTTGTGTTGTGTGCGGACGTCGCGGCCTCTTCATCCGCGACGCGGATGTTCGACGACCTGGGCTTCGGCGCCAGGACGGTGCACTACGACGTCGAGGTCGCGCTGCTGGCCCACGCTCGCCGAGGCCGCCGTATCCACGGCTTCGGCAACTTCGGTGACCTGCGCCAGCTCTGCATCGAGGGGGTGACGCCATGACCATCGACCCCTCCAAGGAGCACGACATCCGGCGTCTGGCCGACGTCGAGAAGTGGAAGCGGGGGACGATCGCCGCCGAGCTGGGCGTGCACCCGGACGTCGTCGACCGCGTGCTCGATCGCGGAGCCGAGCGTGCGCTCGTCGTCGCCCCGAGGCCGAGCCTCGTCGACGCGTACGTGCCGTTCATCGACGAGACGCTCAAGGCGCATCCTCGCCTGCGCGCGACCCGGCTGTTCGACATGCTGCGCCTGCGCGGCTACGAAGGCGGCATCGCGATCTTGCGCCGCCATGTCGCCGAGGTCAGGCCGGCGCCGCGCGGCGAGGTGTACCTGTGGACCGAGCGCCTCGTCGGCGAGCAGGCGCAGGTCGACTGGGCTCACGTCGGCTCGCTCGCCGTCACCGGCGGCACGCGCCCGCTCTGGGTCTTCGTCATGGTGCTCGCCTACTCGCGCGCGATGTGGGCCGAGCTGGTCTTCGACCTGACCGTCGAGTCGCTGCGCCGCTCGCTGGTGCGCGCTGCCAGGTTCTTCGGGGGCGTGACGAGGCAATGGCTGTTCGACAACCCCAAGACCGTCGTGCTGGCGCGCCACGGCGACGCCGTGCGCTATCACCCGGGCCTGCTCGAGATCGCCGGTGCGCTGCGGGTCCAGCCCCATGGAGAGCCACCTCACGACAGCCACGACAGACACGAACCGCTCGCGCGAGGTGCAGCGATGTCGCGCACTTGCGAGCGCGGTTCCGCTGCCGACAGAATCGAGACCAGCGCCGACGCGCGCGCTTCGACGACGTCCCGTCCTGAACGCGCGACGAGGCGGATCTCGCTCGGCGCATTGCGGTTTCGAAGGAGCGTCGCTCGCTCTTCGATC
>JAJYCT010000235.1 GCA_021778125.1 Myxococcales bacterium | reverse complement strand
CAGAATTACGGCAGCCTGACCGGTCAGGGCGCGCTGTCCGGCGCGTTCTGGGGGATGCTGTTCGGGCTGATCTTCTTCGTGCCGTTCTTCGGGGGGCTCGTCGCCACGCTCGTCGATCCCGGCTTTGCGCTGCGGATCGTCCCCGAAGCCCAGCTCCGTCCCCTGGTCGAGGCCTACCGGGCGGGCTTCGGATCGGGGCGCGGCGCCGGTATGGACGCCGCGATGGCCGGCTTCTACGTGAACAACAACGTCGGCATCGCGCTTCGCTGCTTTGCCACGGGCCTGGCCTTCTGCGCTGGCTCGGCGGTCTACCTCGTCGAGAATGGCCTCGCGACCGGCGCCATCATGGGCTACGTCGCGGCGCGCGGCGCCGGGGACAACATCCTGACGTTCGTCGTCGGCCACGGCTCGCTCGAGCTCGGGGCGATCGTCCTCGCAGGCGGCGCCGGGCTCGCCCTCGGGTGGTCGGTGGTCGCGCCGGGAGACCGGACGCGCCTCGACTCGCTGCAGGCCACCGGTCGCAGCGTCGTCGTCATCGTCCTGGGCGCCGCCGTGATGCTCTTCATGGCGGCGGCGGTCGAGGGCTTCTGGTCCGCGTCGAGCCTGCCCTCGGCGGTCAAGCGCGGCGTCGGCGTCGCCATGTTCACGATCGTCACGCTCTACCTCGCCCTCGCGGGGCGCGGCGCCGGGCCGGCCGGGGCTGCCCTGCGCACCGGGGAGGGCGACCCGTGGATCTGAACCGCGCCCGCGTCACGCTGCGCGAGCGGGCGCTGCTCGACGTGCTCGATCTGTCGCTGCGCTTCGCGGCGACCCACGCGGGGCCGTACGCGCGTCTGTCGCTCGCGGTGCTGGTGCCGGGGTTCCTGGCGTCGTGGGCCGCGACGAGGCTCGGCGGGTGGTGGCTGGCGTGGACCGTGGCCCTCGTGCTCGCGGCGTTCGCGTCCGCGCCGTACGTGGCGCTGGCCTCGCGCCTGGTGTTCGCCGAGCGCGTCGCGGTGCGCGAGGCGCTAAGCCTGGCGCTGCGGGCGCTGCCGTCGCTCCTGGGCGTGCGGCTGCTCGAGCTCCTGGCGCTCGCGGCGAGCGTGGCGATGTCGCTCTTGCCATGGATCTGGATCGGCACGGTCCTGCTCTTCGTGGTCGAGGTGGTCGTGCTCGAGCGGCCGGGCGTCGTCGCCGCGATGGGCCGCGCGCAGCGCGTCGCGACGACGCACTTCGGGGCCGTCATGGGCGCCATGCTCCTGCTCACGACTGTGCCCGTCGCCGCGGCGCTGCTGGCCGACGTGGCGGGGCGCGAGATCCTGCAATCGGTGCTCGAGATCCGGCCGCCCCCGTCGATGTTCCGGTTGGGCGGGAGCTGGCTCGCGCTCGCCGGCTTCTGGGGTGCCGTGCCGCTCGTCGCGACGGCGCGCTTCTTCGTGTACCTCGATGTCCGCACGCGGAGCGAGGGGTGGGACATCCAGACGCGCTTTGCGGCCCTCGCCTCGCGCGGCGAGGGGGACGGCGTCGCGCGGAGGGCGGCGTGACGCGCGGCGCGCGCCTGCTCGCGGCGTCGCTGCTGGCGGCGGGCCTCGCGTCGGGCGCGCCCGCACGGGCCGCCTTCGAGCCGGACCACGCCCAGGCCGACGTCGACGCGGCGATGCGCGAGCACGACTACCCGTTCTGCCGTGAGCCGTACGAGCCCCTATCGCCCGACGCGCGCGAGCTGTGCGACCACGCGAGCGCGATCCCGCGGTGCGGGGGGTTCGCGGCGGCCTGCGCGAGGGCGGCCCCTCCCTCTCCGTCGCCTCCGCCGTGGTGGGCGCTGTGGCTGCACGTGCCGGCGTGGCTGGGCGCGCTGGCGCAGATCCTGGTGTGGCTGGTGGTGGCCGCGCTCGTCGGCCTGGTGCTCGTACCCATCCTGCGCGGCCTCTTGCGCCTGGGGAGCACGCCGCGCGAGGCGCCCCGCGAGGCGCTGCGATCGCTCGTCGAGGCGGCCGCTCCTCCCCCGGAGGAAGTGGCGACGGGCGACGAGGAGCAGCTCCTCACGCGAGCGCAGGAGCTCGCGGCGCGCGGCGAGCTGCGCGCGTCGCTGCAGCTCTACCTGGCGGCGAGCCTGCGCGCGCTCGACAAGCGCGGCGCGCTCCGCGTCGCCCGCGACCGCACCAACGGCGAGTACGTACGCGCCTGCGCCGACGAGGTTGCGCGCCCCGCGCTGCGCGAGATCGTGCGCGAGGTGGACCGCGTGCAGTTCGGCGGGCAGGACCCCACCGCGGACGCCGTGAGCCGCGCGGGGGGACGGGCGGTGGCGATCGTGCGCGCGGCGCCGGTCGCGCTGCTGCTGCTCGCGATGCTGGGGGGATCGCTGGGGTGCGGGGGGATCTCGCTGGCCAGGTCGCGACGCGCAGGCGACGATCCGGCCGGGGGCGAGCTCGCGCTCGAGCTTCTGCGCCGGCAGGGCGCCGTGGTGATGGGCCTGGGAAGCTCGCTCGCGAGCCTGCCGCTGCCCTCGGAGGGCGAGCGCGCCCCGGCCGTGGTGGTCGACGTGGAGACGACGTCGCTCGACGACGACACGCGCGAGCATCTGGAGGCGTGGGTGAAGGCGGGCGGCTCGCTGGTCCTGCTCGGCGCGCCGACGTCGTGGCCCAAGGAGCTCGGGGCGTCGTACGTGTTCGCGGCCCGGCCGTACCGGCTGACTGCGCGGAGGCTCCTGGCGCGTGCCATCCCGGCGGGCCCGGACGAGCCTCAGACGGGCGACGACGACGAGGAGTCGGCCATCTACGCGCGCGGCAGCGAGCATGGCGAGCTCGTGGCAGGCAACGGGCTGGCGGTCCCGCCCGAAGGGGAGACCGTCGCGCGGTTCGACGACGGCACGCCGTACGCCTTCATGCTGCCTCACGGGCGCGGGTTCGTGCTGGGCGTCGGGTCCGACGAGCTCCTGACGAACGCGGGCATCGCGCGCCCGGGCAACGCGGCCGCGCTCGTCGCGCTCCTGTCGAACGCCGACCGGACCGAGCTGCGCTTCGCCGGCGCCGAGGACGGCGTCTCGCCCCCGTCGTCGCCGATCTCCGCGCTGCTGCGCGCGGGCCTGGGGCTCGCCGTCGCGCACGGGGCGGTCTTCGCCCTGCTGCTGTTCGTGTCGGCCGGGACGCGCCTGACGCGGCCCCGCCCCTCGGCTCCGGTGCGACGGCGCGCCTTCTCCGAGCACGTCGAGGCGGTCGGCGCCCTCTACGCCCGCGCGCGCGCCGCCCCGCACGCCCTTGGGGCGTTCGCCCGCTTCGCCGACGAGCGCCTGCGCGCGCGGATGCCCCGGGGCTCGGCGGACGTCGCCACGTTCCTCGCGTCCCGTGCGAAGATGCCAGTCGACGTGTGCCAGCGACTCTGGGCGAGGGCGATGAAGGCGAGGCTCGACGGCGCGGTGCTCGGCGACGAGCTGACGGTCCTGCGCGAGCTCTGCGCGCTGTACGCCGCCGCGATGGCCCAGGACAAGTGAAGGAGCCTCCTCGTGGACGTGACCCTGTTCCAGCAAACCTTCGATCGCACCCGGCAGCAGATGGCCCGGGTGGTGGTGGGCCAGCAGGAGCTGGTCGACGGGCTGATCGTCGCCGCCGTGGCGCGGGGCCACGTGCTCGTCGAGGGCGCGCCGGGCCTCGGCAAGACACTGGTGGCGCGTGCGTTCGCCGTCGCGAGCGGGTGCGCGTTCAAGCGGATCCAGTTCACCCCGGACCTCATGCCGAGCGACATCACGGGGTCGAGCGTCTACAGCCGCGAGACGGGCGCGTTCACCTTCATGCCGGGGCCGATCTTCGCGCAGCTCCTGCTGGCCGACGAGATCAATCGGGCGCCCGCCAAGACGCAGAGCGCACTGCTCGAGGCGATGCAGGACCACCAGGTGACCGTCGACGGCACGTCCCGGCCGCTGCCGGGGCCGTTCGTCGTCGTGGCGACGCAAAACCCCGTCGAGTCGCAGGGCACCTATCCGCTGCCCGAGGCGCAGCTCGACCGGTTCCTCTTCAAGCTCACCGTGGGCGATCCGCCGGCCGAGGTCGAGCGCACGATCGTGCGCCACCACGCCGACGGCTTCGATCCGACCGACCTGTCAGCGCTCCAGGCGGTCACCTCACCGCAGGAGATCCTGGCGATGCAGCGCCTGGCGGCCTCGGTCCGCGTCGACGACGCGGTGATCGCGTACCTGGTGGAGCTGGTGCGCCGCACGCGTGACGACAAGGCGATCGAGCTCGGGGCGAGCCCGCGCGCGAGCGTCGCGCTGCTCAAGGCGGCGCAGGTCCTGGCGGCGAGCGAGGGGCGCACGTTTGTGACGCCCGACGACGTCAAGCCGATGATCGCGGCCGTGCTCCGGCACCGCGTGCTGCTCCACCCCGACGCGCAGCTCCAGGGGATCTCCGCCGACGAGCGCATCGCCGAGATCGTGCGCGCGGTGCCGGTGCCGCGGCTGGCGGCCTGACGGAGCGAGCCCGCCTCAGCGCCTGCCGGGCGCGTACTTGAGCACGCGGACCTTCTCCATCGTGACGAGGGCGCCGCCCGTGAGCATCTCGTCGAGGATCGGCAGCAGCCGGTCGACGTGCTCCTGGTCGTCGACGACCTCGATGACGACGGGCAGGTCGGAGGAGAGATCGACCAGGTGGGCCGTGTGGATCACGCTCGTGGCGCCGAAGCCAGCGACGCCGCGGAACACCGTCGCCCCCGCGAAGCCCTCCTTGCGGAGGCGCTCGAGCAGCGCCCGGTCGAGCGGCTGGTGGTGCCACTTGTCGGAGTCGCCCACGAAGATGCGCACCAGGAGCTGCTCACCATCCAGCACTCGCATGACGACCTCGCCGTATCAGGTGCCCGCCAGGCGGCGCGCGCCGGCGAGCCCGAGCAGGCCCGCTACCAGACAGGATACGAGCGTGAGGCCCACGTTGGCGAGGCCGACCGCCCACGCGCGCTGGCGCAGGAGCTCGGTGGTCTCGTAGTTGAAGCTCGAGTAGGTCGTGAGGCCGCCCACGAACCCCGTGGTGAGGGTGAGGCGGACCGTCGGGGAGACGAGCGTCGTCGAGATTGCGAGCTGCGAGACGAGCGCGATGAGAAAGCAGCCGGCGACGTTCACCAGGAACGTGCCGTAGGGGAACGCGGTGCCGAGGGCGCCGCGGGCCCAGACGCCGACGACGTACCGGGTCAGGGTGCCCAGCGCGCCGGCGAGCGCGACGAGGAGGACGCGGGTCATGGGGGCAATGGTACGCTGCCCGCCCGCGCAGATGGTGCCCACGCGACGTCTCGCCCTGTTCGCGCTGGTCGCGACGCTGGTCGCGCTGGCGGCGGGATACATTCCCCCGGCGCGCGGGGCGCTCTGGGCGCTCGACGGCGTGCTGCTGCTGGGAGTGCTCGTCGACGTGGCGCTGGCGCGGGGGCGCCGGGTCGACGTGGACCGGCAGGTGGCGACGATCCTCTCGGTGGGGCGTCCGAACCTCGTCACGCTGCACCTGCACAACCGGAGCCGCCGGACGCTGCGCGGGACGTTCGCCGACGACCCCCTCGAGGCGTGCGAGACGCCCGGCAACCCGGGGACGTTCGAGCTGCCCGCCCACGGGACTGTGGCCGCGCGCTACGAGATCGTCCCGTCGCGCCGGGGGGCTCGGACACTGGGGGCGGTGAGCGTGCGCTACGCGTCGCCGCTGGGCCTGGTCGCGCGGCAGGAGCGCGTCCCGCTCGAGGCGCCCGTCGACGTGTACCCGGACGTGCACGCGGCGCGGGCGCTCGATCTGCTGCGCCGGCAGGGGCGACAGGACGCGCGCCTCGGCAGCCTGCGCGTGCGCGGCGGCGACACGGAGTTCGAGCGCCTGCGACCCTACCAGCTCGGCGACGAGATCCGCCACGTCGACTGGCGGGCGAGCGCGCGGCGCGACGATCTCACGGTGCGGCAGTTCCAGGCGGAGTCCAACCAGAACGTCGTGTTCGCGATCGACGTGGGGCGCGGGATGCGCGGCGACACGGGGGGACTGACGGCGATGGACCACGCGCTCAACGCGGCCCTGCTGACCGCGGACGTCGCGCTGCGCGGCGGCGACAAGGCGGGGCTCATGGTGTTCGACGAGGCCCCTCGCCAGTTCGTGCCGCCTACGGGCGGACCGCAGGGCGGGAGCCGCCTGACACGCGCCGTCTACGCGCTCGAGGCCGGCCTGGCGGCGACCGACTACCACGCGGCGATGGGGTTTCTGCGCGCCCAGGTGCGCGTCCGCTCGCTGTTCATCGTGCTGACCAACCTGCTCGAGCCGCGCTCGGCGAAGGAGCTGGCGGCGGCGCTCAAGGGCCTCCTTCCGCGGCACCTGCCGCTGTGCGTGCTGCTGCGCGACACGGACGTGGAGGCGCTGGCGACCGCCCCTGCGCCGACGGTCGAGGATCTGTACGTGCGAGCGGCGGCGGCCGAGTCGCTGGCCTGGCGGGACGCGCTCGTGCGCGGCCTGCGGCGGGCGGGGGTGCTCGTGCTCGACGCCGCGCCGGCGGACCTCACGCCCGAGCTCGTGAAGGGCTACCTCGACGTGAAGGCTCGCCGGCTTCTGTAGCGGCGCCGCTAGTCGTCGTCGTGCAAGAGCGGCTCGCGCAGCGCACAGAAGGCCTCGACGCGCGCCACGTCCTCCCCCATGAGCGGCGGGTCGAAGGCGATGCCGATGCCCGGCGCGGCGCCGCTCGATGCCTCGCGGAGCCAGCGGACCGTCCCCTTGACGAGCAGCTCGCCATCCGGGAGCGCGATCTGCATCGTGACGGCCGAGCCCATGGGAAGCAGGCGGTAGGTCGCCACGAAGATCCCGCCCGACGACAGGTTCCCCGCCAGCCCGGTGAAGAACTGGGAGTCGCTCGCGAGCGACACCTCGGCCTCGACCGGCACGCGCGGCGAGGACCGGCGGTTGCCAGGATCGCTCATGCGCTCCCCGTCGTTCTGTCTCGGCTCGTAGCTCATCTGCATCTTCCCTCGCAACCCCCTTGTCCAGTACCCCAGCGGTGGGCCTGGCAGGCAGCAAGAATCGGGCGCACCCGGCAGGGGTGGATCCATGCGAGTTCTCGAGCCGCGGCCCTGGTCACTGTCGGTGCCATGGCCAGCCGGCGGGCCATCCGAGGAGGGTCGGCGCCCGGAGGTCCGGGAATCGTGCCATCGTGCGAGCGTGCGCCCCCTCGAGAAGGCCTCGCTCCGGGACGAGCTTGCGCGCGTGCTCGCGGCCGATCTCGCGGTACGCGAGAGCGCGCACCGGGCGGCCGTCCTCGGGGCGACGCACGAGGAGGCGAAGCCCGAGAACGACAAGGACACGCGCGCTCTCGAGCAGTCGTACCTGGCGCGCGGGGAGGCGCAGCGCGTGGAGGAGCTGCGCCTCGCGCTGGCGGAAGTGCGCACCCTGCCCGTGACGCCGCCGGCCGGCAGGGCGGACGACGGCCTGGGCCCCGCGTGCGCGCTCGGCTCGCTCGTCACGGTCGAGGAGGGCGAGGAGACGCGGGTGCTCTGGGTCGCGCCGCACGGCGGGGGCGCGCGGCTGGCCGGGGGGCGCGTCCAGGTCGTGACGCCCCGCTCGCCGCTCGGGCGAGCGGTCCTCGGCAAGCGCGCGGGCGACGAGTGCGAGGTCGTCGTGGCGGGGCGGACCCGCCACGTCCTCGTGGCTCGCGTCGAGTAGCCCTACCTACCGCTGCGGCCCCTTCTTGAGGAGGTCGCCGAACGTGAAGCGCGCCTCGGCCTTGAGCTGCTGGCGGTACTGTTGGTACGCGTTGCGCTCCTGGTCCTCGCTCAGGGCCTTGATCGAGAGCTTGACCTCGCCGCGGCGCGGATCGAGCTCGATGACCTTGCCCTCGATCTCCTGCCCGACGTTGAACGCCTTGCGCAGCTCGGTGCCGCGCGGGGTACCGGTGCCCGCCGCCGTGACGTAGCCGCGCGCGTTGCGCCCGGTGACGCCGAGGATGCGCACGACGAGCCCACCGCTCTCGATGAGGACGACCTTCGCCTTGACCGACTTGTGCGGCGCGATGCGCTGCGGCGCCTCGTTGGCGGCGTCGCCCTGTGGGGCCGGGTGCAGCGCGATGCGGTGGTTGCTCGCCTCGACGTGCGAGACGACGACCTCGATGGTGTCGCCGACCTTCACGACCTCCTCGGGCGACTCGATGCGCTTGAGCGAGAGGTCCGCCAGGTGGATGAGCCCATCGACGCCGGACTCGAGTTCGACGAACGCGCCGAACGGCTGGATGCGCGCCACCTTGCCGGTGTGCTTGCTGCCCTGGGCGTACTTCTGCGCCACGGCCGACCAGGGGTCGTCGATCGTCGCCTTGCGCGACAGCCAGATCTTGCCCTTGTCGTCGATCTTGAGCACGCGCACGCGGGTCGGCTCGCCCGCCTTGAACACGTCGCTCGGGCTGTCGGCGCGGTTGTGGCTCATCTCCTGGAGCGGGACGAGCCCCTCGATGCCGCCGACGTCGACGAACGCGCCGAACTGCACGACGCTTCGGACGATGCCGTCCATCACCTCGCCGACCTTGAGGCGGGAGAGGGCCTCGGCACGCGTCTTCTTGGCCTCCTCCTCGAGCATCGCGCGCCGCGTGAGCACGACGTCGCGGCCCCGCTTCGCGTACTGCGTGACGAAGAACGGCAGGCGCTGGCCGACCAGATGGTGCAGATCGGCCCCGAGGCGGAGCTCGACGTGCGAGCCGGGCGCGAAGGCGCGCAGGCCGTCGATGTCGACCTCGACGCCGCCCTTGATGACGCCCGTCACGAGCCCCTCGATCGGGGTCTTGTCGTTGAACGCCTTCTCGATCACCGGCTTGGCGCGCTCTGCGCGGCGCGGGTGGTGCGTGAGGACGACCAGCCCCCCGCGGCCCCCGTCGCTGTGCACGACGGCGATGAAGTCGGCGCCCACGTCGAGGACGACACGCGGGAGCTTGGGCTCCTTCGGCGGCTCGGGGCTCGCCTCCGCCGGCTCGGACGGCGCAGCAGGTGCGGCCTCCACGGCGGGGGCCTCCACGGCGGCATCGGCGACGGGCGCCCCGTCAGCCGGCGCCTCGACCACGGGAGCCGG
>JAJYCT010000234.1 GCA_021778125.1 Myxococcales bacterium | reverse complement strand
TTCCGATCGCCGACGAGGTGCATCGCCTCGGAGCAGCGCAAGCGCGCCGCCTGCTCGACCTGGACAGCGGAGCGCGGCTGGGCCTCAGCGCGACCCCCACGCGCGCCGGCGACCCGAGCGGCACCGCCGCGCTCTTCGCGTACTTCGAAGGTGTCGTTCCTCCTCCCTTCACGCTCTTCGACGCCATCAAGGCGGGCGCCCTCACGCCGTACGCGTACCACGTTCAACGCGTGAGCCTCGAGGCCGACGAGCAGGAGCGTTGGAACACACTAACGCACGAGATCCGCAAGCAGTTCGCTCAGTCGCAGGCCGCGAAGACCTCGTCCCCCGACGCCGAGCTTCGCCTAAAGCAGCTGCTGATTCGTCGCGCTCGCATCGTCAAGAGCGCCAGGCAGAAGGTCGCCGCTGCTGTCTCGGTCGTCACGGGGGCATATCGCCGTGGGCAACACTGGATCGTCTACTGCGATGACCAGGTCCAGCTCGCCGACGTTCGCGACGCGCTGCGGGCCGCCGGCTGCACGGACGTCCTCGAGTACCACACGGCAATGACCGGCGACCCCCGTCGGACCCTCGCTCTCGTCGAGGCCCATGGTGGCGTCATCGTGTCGATTCGATGCCTCGACGAGGGCGTTGACATTCCGGCCGTCTCCCACGCACTCATCCTCGCTTCCTCGAAGAACCCCCGCGAATACGTGCAGCGGCGCGGTCGCGTGCTCCGCAAGTCGCAGGCGAAGTCCCTCTCCCACATTCACGACGTGCTCGTAACCCCGCTCTTCGACCCCGACGAGCCACCTGCGCTTGCCATCCTCGAAGGCGAACTTTCCCGAGCGATCGAGTTTGGTTCCCATGCGCTGAACCCTGGGTGCATCACGGACCTGCAGCGCCTGGCAATTGAACACGGAATCGACTGGACGAAGCTCACCGACGCAGGCCTCCAAGATGACGAGGACGAAAAGGAGACCCATGACTAGCGCAGCCAAGCCGAAGAGTGATGACCAGTTCCAGTCGCTGCTGGACACGGTGGAGCGTCTGCGGCGAGACAAGTTCCAGCAGTTGGATGCGGGGCTCGTTCGCGAACTTTTGCGTCTGCATTCAAACGGCGCCGCCGCCGACGGAGAGCTCATCCGTGGTGTCGAGCAAGCCGTCGAACGTCACCTCACCAAGGAAGGCTGATCATGCTTCAGCTCAAAGCTCTTCACGTTGAGGACTTCGGCCCGTTCAAGGGGCATCAGACGATCAAGCTCTCGCTCCAGGACGGCGTCACGGTCATCTACGGCGAGAACATGAGAGGCAAGACCTCGCTGCTGAACGCTGTGCGCTTCGCGTTTTTCGGCAAGGTGCTTGGCCGCGGCACGAAGGCGATGTCTTTGCACAAGGTCGGGAACTGGGAGCAGGCCGCGAAGGGCACGTACGGCTTCCAGGTTCAGCTGGAGTTCAAGGACGAGGACCACGAGTACAAGCTCACTCGCTCCTGCCGGCCGCGGAACGGGGTCTCCACCCCGAGCGGAGATGACGACTACGCTGTCGACTACTACCTTGAGAAGGACGCCAACGTCCTCGGCCCGCAGCAGGCCGAGGCCGAGCTGAAGCGCATCCTGCCCGAGCAGATCTCGCGGTTCTTCCTCTTCGACGGTGAGTTGCTGCAAGAGTACGAGGACCTGCTCAGCAGCGAGACCGACATGGGGCGCAGGATCAGCGAGGCGATCGAGCGCATTCTCGGCGTCCCCGTGCTCACCTCCGCACGAACGACCCTGCTCCGGCTCAAAGAGAAGTCGGAACACCGAGAAGCGACCGCGGCCCAGGGCGACCAGAAGACTCGGGAGTTCGGCAATCAGCTCGCCGACCTGCACGCGCAGCGGCAGGTTCTCAACGAGGAACTCCAGCGGTTGGAGGGCGAGCTCGACAGCATGCGCTCGCAGAAGGCGTCGCTCGAGGAGGCGATGAAGAAGAAGGAGCGCGTCGCGGCTCTCCTCGACAAGCGCGAGACGCTCGATCGCCTGATGAGGGAGATTGAGGCACGGCGAGCACTGAAACAGACTGAACTCCAGCAAGCGATGTCCGGTGCTTGGTGCGCCCTGCTCGCCGACCCGATCCGCAACGCTACGAAGGCGCTTCGCGAGTCCGAACTCGCTTTGCAGACCGAGCTTTGGCGCGAGGACGTGTTGCGTGGTCTTCAGGCACATGCGGGCTCAGAGTGCCCGGCGTGCCTGCAGAAGGTCTCATCGGACGCGCGCAAGCGCATCGAGTCGAGCATCCACGGTGCGAGCGACAAGGAGCGCGCCGAGAAGAGCCGTGAGCTGGCAGCGCTGCGGCGAAAGCTCGCCGCCCTCGAGCAGCATGCGGGAGCCGCTCGCACCGACGTCCTCCGCATTCTCTGGGAGGCAGTCGAAGAGGCTGCGGTCGATCATGCAGCCAAGAAGGGCGAGCGAGACGAGATCGCCAAGCAGCTCGAGAGCGTTGACGAGGAGTCTCTCAGGAAGACGAAGGCGGACTTCGAGAGCACCATTCGTCACATCGACGTGCTCGAGAAGGGGGTCGCGAAGACCCGTGCGTCACTCGACCAGAGCAAGTCTGACGCCGAGAACATCCAGAAGCGGCTCGACAAGCTCGCTGGCGGGAATCTTGGAACGGAGCGCCGCCGGCGCGAGATGTTCTCGGATCTCCACCGGCTCTTCGACGAGGCCGTCGGCGCGTATCGGGAGCAGTTGCGCAAGCGTGTCGAGGCGGACGCGACTCGGCTCTTCAAGGCCCTGACGACTGAGCCCGAGTACGCGGGTCTCAGAATCAACGACAGCTACGGGCTGACGATCGTCCACCAGGATGGCTCGGACATTCCGGTCCGGTCTGCCGGTGCCGAGCACGTCGTTGCCCTGTGCCTCATGGGCGCTCTCCAGAACAACGCTCCTCTGCGGGGCCCGATCGTCATCGACTCGCCCTTTGGGCGTCTTGATCGTGGGCACACGAAGAACATCGTCCGCGCCCTGCCGACAATGACGAAGCAGGTGGTGCTGCTGGTCTATGACGATGAGCTTCCCCCCGACCTCGCCCGAAACGAGCTGAAGAGCAAGCTGCGGGGCGAGTGGCGACTTGAGCGCCGGTCTGCTCGGCACACCGCACTCGTTCCCAGAAAGGACTGATCGCCATGGCCACCGACAAGAAGACTATTGGAATCACGAAGGCGAACGCAGCCGCGCTGGCAGGCCTGGTGTCAGCAGGCCGGTTCGGTTCGGAGCTGGACGCTGCGAAGTTCGCGATGGCGTACGCGATCAAAGCGGGGGTGACTGCAGGCAGCACCGACGGAGCAGAGACGAAGTGGAACGTGGGAAGCGTCGACCCCGACGGCTCCATGCGTTCGCTCCTCGAAGCGCTCTGCCCCGAGAGCGCCGAGCCGTATCGCCTCGCTGAGCACCTTATGAATGAAGGCATCAAGAGCCTGGCGGTGAAGATCGGTGCGAGCGGAGACCTCTACGAAACCCTGTTCCCTGCGCCACCGTCGCCCTGAGCAATTGGTGCGGCCGCTGGGCCGCTCGTCAACACTACGGACGCGACGGGACGTTCGTACTCGCCGCGGCGCGCGGGCGCGACGCGGGCATGTGCTCTCGAACGTCGTCAAAGGACACTGCGCCGAGGTCGCGCCCGTCGCGAGCGAGGCGCTGGATCGCCTCCGAGTGAACGCGCTGAACCGTGCGTTCACCCGCGGGCAGGGCCTTGAAGGCATCGAGCACAAGCTGCTTCGTGGTGCTCTCGGGCATCTGCTTGCGAACCTTCTTAGCCGACTCAACCCTCTTGCGCATCGACATGATGACGTCGAAGTGAGCGACGTCCTCTTCCTCCGCGCGACCCTTGTACCCTTTGTGGCTTTGCTGCTTTCGATCGAGGGCGCCCGCGTCTTCAATCTGAAAACCAGCGCTCCCGGCGGCGGACTGAATCGCCCGCCAGATCGCCGGATCGGTGTTATGAAACACCAGGGTCGCCCAAGCCCCAGGCTTCAGCACGCGGAAGATCTCCCGCATCGACCCCGTCATCAGCAGCTCGTAGTCGGCGACTGACTTGCCCCCCCGAGACGCATCTCGTGAGCGATTGACGACCGCCTCCTCGTGATGCGGAGTCAGGCCGCCGAGCCATGCCTCCCAAATGAGATTGCAGTCCGCGTAGAAGAGGTTCGAGCCGAACGGCGGATCGGTGAAGACGTAGTCGATGCTTGCATCCGGGATTCCCGCGAGCTTGGTGGCCGAGCCAAGACGAACCGCAGGGAGCGGTGCCTCCTGGGGCCCGAGGGCTGCGTAGTAGGAGCGCAGCTGCCGAATCTTATTCCGCATCACCTCCAGGACGTTCGCCTCCGAGGAGAGCTGCGGGATGTACAGCGTGCCGGTCAGCGGCCGCTGTCCGCCCCGCGCGTTGAAGCGGCGCATCCGCGTCCCGTGCCACGCGGTGTTCGTGAAGGCGAACGTGAGGGCGGCCCGGACCCGCTCGTCGTCGACGCGCTGGATGCGCGCCCAGAGACTGGAGAGCGCCCGAAGGTTTCGTGGCATGTAGAAGTCAGAGACTCGCTTGATGCCCTGAAGGTGGAGAGCCGAGCGGATGTACATCTCGCGTGTCGTGTCTACCTCGACGTCGGGATGCCAAGCGGACGGCGCGATGTCGGCCTGGCGCTGGATCAGCGCGATGTCTGCCGCGGTAGGCGCCCGCTCGAGACGCTCTCCGTTGGCCCGTTCGTAGCTAAGGAGGACGGGACGGTTGCCCGCGTACTTCAGCCCGTGCTTCGCGGTCTCCCGTTTGCACTTGGGGCAGGTGAGCGCAGACGGCATGCGACCCGTTTCGCGGTCGATGGAGTCCCAGATGGAGAAGTGGGCCTTGCAATGGGGGCAAACAGCATCACGGCCCCACAGCGTGTAGAGGAGATATCCTCGTTCCTTGCCATCCGTGCAGGCGTAGAGTTCGCGAAACTCGTCATGCAGGTCGCGAGCGATCTCGTCGAACGCCTCCTGCAGCTTTGTCGGGTCGCAGGGACGAGTGTGGTTGTACGCGAGGTGAGTTGCGACCACGGACAGGTCGCTCAGCACCGCGCGTCGCCCGGCAAGCTGAGCGGCGACGCCAGTCATTCCGGTTCCGCAGAAGGGATCCAGGACGACATCGCCTGGACGGCTGAAGTGCTTGATGAACGGAGCAATAGCCTCCGGGGGCACCTTCGTGTGATAGCTGTGGGCGTTGTAGAGCGCGGTGTTTCGCTGACCCGAGACGACTCGCGGAGCGTCGCCTCCGGCATCCGGTGCTGGCCGAGAAAGCTCAAGCATCGACAGAAGCTCATCGTCGGTCGCAAGACAGCGCTCGACGACACAGCCGAATGGCGAGGCGACTCCATCGAAACCCGCAGGTTCGGTCGACGTCGCGCTCCCGACATCGCGCGGCACCCACTTAGTGCCGGAGGGCAAGAAAAGGTCGCCGCAAAGAGCCTTAACGGTCTGCATGGACACTCCATAGAGAGAGCTGCCCATCGTCAACGACGAGCGCACGAGTGACGCGAAAGCCTCGTCTGTCGTGAAGGGGGCGCGGTGGAGGCGCGAGAAGTCGAGGAGTGCAGTCCGGAGCTGTGCGTCTGACGCTGCCTTGCGAGCAACGGATCCACGAGTCGACGGCTGCCGACGAAGCTCGATCAGCGCGTCCAGTGAGGCGACGTCCTCTTTGGCCTGACGCCCCTTCACGCCCTTGATGGAAGGGTGAATCTTGTCGAGTCCGATCGCGTGGCGAACCTCGAGCCCGGCGTCGCGAAGAGCGTCCTGAATCGAGCACCACACGTCGTCGCTCGAGTTATTGAACTGAAGGGTCGCGTAGGCAGTCGGCTTGAGGATTCGGGACACCTCTCGGAACGCCTCAGTCATGAGCCGCTGATAGTCCGAGAGGGTCTTTCCACCATCGACGGGAGTCCGATGTTTGTTGACGACGATCTCTGCGCGCTCGTCCGTCAACGTCCCAAGCCACGCGTCCCAGAGGAGGCTGCTGTCGGCGTAGAAGATATTGGCGCCGAACGGCGGATCCATGAACACGTAGTCCACGGAGCGGTCCGGCAAATGGGCAAGCTCGGTAGCGGACGATTGAACCACTTCCGCCCGACCGCTGGGTGACCCGAGGTGCGCAAAGTACTTCGCGACGTCTCGAAGCTTCCGCTCGAACAGGCTGCCAACGTTCCACTCGTACCGGAGCGACGCGATGTACAGCGTCCCGGTCATCACGTTCGTCGGTCGCTTGACGTTCCACTGGTAGCGCTTCGAGGCTCGGTTGACCATCCCGGTGAAGGCAAACAGGAGCGCCGCACGCAGCCTGTCATCCTTCTCTTCCTGAATCGCATGGCGAATCGCCGCGAGCGCGTGGAGGTTTCGCTTCGTGTAGAAGTCCCCGACGCTGTTGACTCCCTGAGCAGAGTGGCCCGCGCGCCACATCTCGCGCGCCGCAGTGAAGGGTACCTGGGGGATCCAATGAAGAATCTCGCTGGCATTCGCTCTCTGAATGAGTTCGAGCTCGGCGTTCGTCGGCGGATGTGCCTCTCTTGAGACGGGCCCCTTGGCGTTTGTCTCAACAGGTCGTTCGCCGATCCAGCGAAGCTCTCGCTTCTCGCTCGCATGGCGGCACCCGGTGCACTTGACCTTCTCGGTCACCGCACCGGTCTTCGCGTCGCGGGCTCCCTCCCAATAGACGATCTCCGTGCCGCAGTGCGGGCATTGAAAGACGTCGCTCCACACGGTGTACTCGACGCGGGTGCGCGACGTAGCGGCCCCCATTTCGTAGAGCCAGCTAAGCGTCGGACGCGCTCTGTCCATGACACGGGCCGCCGCCTTCACGAAGGCCTCCGGCTCACAGGGCGTCGTGTAGTTCCGGGCGATGTGCACCGCCGCAGGAGATAGGTCGCTCAGCACGGCGTGGCGCCCGCTCAGGACCGAAGCCACGCCAGTCATGCCACTGCCGCAGAAGGGGTCCACCACGAGCTGCCCCTCGCTCGTGTGATGGCGGATGAGCTTCTCGATCGCCTCGGGCGGGACTTTCGTGTGGTAGCTGTGGGCGCGGTAGGCTTGGGAGTTCTTTCCGGCGCGGAGGCCTTCCGGGAACGGGGGCACGTCGTCAGCCGGGCCGTCCCCAGCGGCAGCCTCGAGAACTACCCGCTGGAAGCCGACGGACAAGTCGCGCGCGAAGGTCACGCGCGCCCCGGCGTCGTCACGACGAATCGCGGACACGATGGTCTCAGCCTTGTCCGGCACTGCGGTCGCCACGTCCGGCGGCAGCCGACCGGCTGCGACGCGGAGAACGTCGGCCGGGATCTCGAGCGCGTGCGCTAGGGCCTCGAACTGGTCGTCCGCGGGTTGCCGACGGCCGCTCTCCAGCATGCTGAGGTAGGACTTCGTCACGCCTAGCTCCCCCGCCAAAGCCGTGAGCGTGAACTCCTGCTCCTGGCGCCTCTCCCGCAGCAACCTGCCAAAATTGCTGCTCATTGACCCAACCGCCTGCACTTCTCGACACTGAACGCCTGTATGGCACAGCCCTCTGACACGAGGGCGCGGGAACTGGCTGGTGAAGGCGCTGACGTCATCGGTGGCAGTATCTCGTCGTGTTCACTAGGTTTGTCAACACGCACGAGCCAGGGCGGCGCTGGCCCTTGCTGCTCCACCCAGCTCCCGGCGTGGGCCACGGCGCGCAGGGCCCGCTCGCTCATGGGCTCGGCGCCGTCGACCGCCTCGAGCGCCAGCAGGTTTCAAGTATCGGATTCGGGAAGATCCGCGGCTTCCCGTTGGTTTCCGCGACGCGGCCGGTGGGTGGATTACCAAGTGAAGCCTCGTGGCGCTTGGTTGCCTTCGAGGGAGCGGCTGGCGGGGCCTCTGCGCCCGTGGGTACCAGGTAGCCCTTCCCTCCGCAGGACGGGCAGTCCTGGTTCATCCCTTTACAATGACACCAGCGCATTCCGACCGCCTCGCGCTCGTGGAGTTGGCGACCGGACGAGCGTACGCCTCCCACCGGCGGGGGCAAGGGGGCGCTGACCGACCTCGTGGAGCCCTCACCCCCACTCCCCTCCCGGCCTTCGGCCAGAAGAGGGGAGCGGGCGTTGGTCGTTGACGGACTTCTCGGCGAGCGTCCCTCGAAGCTGGAGGGCCACGCCGCCGATGAGAGCGGAGCGGACGGACGTTGTCACGCTTTTCGATCCCCAGGCCACCTTGCTTGTTGAGGGCCCAGAACCAAGGCAGGGCGGCCTGGGACGAGCGTGGTTGGCCCTCGCGCGGATTGGCCGCGAAGCTCGTCCTGGGCCGCTCCTGCGACGAAGGGAAGTGGTGCAAGTGAGCAGTGGTCGAGGCCCCCGGGGTCGAGCGGTTGGCGATCCCGGGGGCCGTGTCGTCTGGGGGGCTTTGAACCGGAAGGGGATCCGCTCACGACGCGAACGCGTGCTCTCACCCGGCGAAACAGTTGTCACGCCCTTCGATCGCCAGGCCACCTTTCTCTGTGTAGGGCCGAACCCGATGTCGCGGGACGGTGGGGCCTAAAAGCTCCCCGGTCCGCGGGGGACGGTCCACGGCAGCCGGCGCCACCTCCCGCCGGTGCGTCGCGGAGAACGCGCGCGGCCAGAGCCTTCCTGGCGTGCCGTGGGTCGACCCGTCAGGCCGGGCCCCGGGGATGTTCGCCGCCATCCTCGGGGCCCGGGCCTGGCACTCGGGCGAGCTCGTGGCCCCCTCCCAGCCTCTCTCATGCTTCGCGTGGGGGAGGAGCCAGCGGTGCCGCTCAGGCGACGGGGGCGAAGATCTCTTCGGTGGTCGCGGCGACGGCGGCGCGGGCGATCCAGCGGTCGAGGTCGGGGAGATCCTTGCAGGCGAGGATGCGTTCGCGCTGGGCTTCCGAGACGGGGAGCTTGCGCGCGGCCAGAACGGCCACCAGGGCCTCGGCCTTCCCGACGGCCTCGCCCTCGGTACGCCCTTCGGCACGCCCCTCGGCGCGGCCCTGGGCCACGTACTTGCGGGCGTACTCGCTCTGGTACTCGTACTTGGTGTCCA
>JAJYCT010000233.1 GCA_021778125.1 Myxococcales bacterium | reverse complement strand
CGGCGCGTGGGCGGCGGGGCTCGCGGGCGCGGTCGGCGCGCTGGTCGCGCTGCTGCGGCGCCGTGCGCGCGCTACTCGGCGGTCGTCACGTCCAGGTACGTCACCGCCGCCGCCACCTGCCCGCCGTCCGCGGTGACGCTGGCGTCGGGCTGCCCCGCGCTCGCGAGCGCCTGCAGGCGCAGCCGGGCGCGACCGCGCCGGAAAGGAGCAGCAAGAGCAGGGGAAAGACCCACGGGAGAGGACACGCGCGCGCTCCCCACGGAGGGTCGCCGGCCTACCCGACCGGCGCGCTCACGGGCCCCAGGGCCTCGCGCACCCGCCGCAGGACGATCTCCGGCGTGATCGGCTTCTGGAGGAACGCGACCCCCTCGTCGAGCACGCCGTGGTGGATGATCACGTTCGTCGTGTAGCCCGACATGTAGAGCACCTTCATCGCCGGCCGCGCGGGCCGCAGCCGCTCGGCGAGCTGGCGGCCGTTCATGCCCGGCATCACCACGTCGGTGAGCAGCAGATCGACCGGGCCCGCGTGCCGCTCGCTCGCGCGCAGCGCCTCGTCGGGGCTCGCCGCGACGAGCACGCGGTAGCCCGAGCGCTCCAGGATCGACGCCAGGAGCGCGCGGAGCTGCGGCTCGTCCTCGGCGAGCAAGACCGTCTCGGTCCCGCGCGTCTCGAGCGCGCCGAGCGGCTCGGGGGCGCGCGGCTGGAGCGCCTGGTCGGTGCGCGGGAGGTAGACCTTGAACGTCGTCCCCTGGCCGACCTCGCTATAGACCGAGATCGAGCCCCCGCTCTGCGTCGCGATGCCGAAGACCGTGGCGAGCCCGAGCCCCGTGCCCTTGCCGACGCCCTTGGTCGTGAAGAAGGGCTCGAAGACGCGCTGCAGGGTCGTCGCGTCCATCCCCGTGCCGTCGTCGCTCACCGCGAGCATCACGTGGGGCCCGGCCGTGGCGCCGGGGTGGAGCCGCGCGTAGTCCTCGTCGAGCTCGACGTTCGCGGTCTCCATCGTGAGCTTGCCGCCGCGGGGCATGGCGTCGCGCCCGTTGATCGCCAGGTTCAAGAGGATCTGCTCGAGCTGCGACGGATCGGCCTTCACGTGCCAGAGCGAGGGCGCGCAGTGCATCGCCAGGTCGATGTCCTCGCCGAGCAGGCGGCGCAGCATCGACCCCATCGTCGCGAGGGTCTCGTTCAGGTCGACGATCCGCGGCTGGATGACCTGCTGGCGGCTGAACGCCAGCAGCTGCTTGGTGAGCTCGGAGGCGCGCTGCCCTGCGCTGCGGATCTCGGCCAGGTGGCCCCGGAGCGGGTCGGCCTCGGGCACGCGGCGCATGGAGAGCTCGGCGTAGCTGAGCATGACCGACAGCAGGTTGTTGAAGTCGTGCGCGACGCCGCCCGCGAGCCGGCCGATCGATTCCATCTTCTGGGCCAGCTGCGCGCGCGCCTCGGCCTGCCGCAGCGAGCGCTCGAGCTTCTGCTGCTCGGTCTTGTCCCGGACGATCACCAGGGTCGCCGCGCGGCCCTCGAACGCGAAGGGCGCGGCCGACACGCTGGCCGGGAACCCCGAGCCGTCGCCGCGCCGGGCGGCCACGTCGTGCGCGAGGGGAGGCTCGCTCGGGGCTCCCGGCGCGCCCGTGGCGGGGAGCTCGGGCAGCAGGGCGTCGACGGCGCGATGGACGGGCGCGTCGGTCCCGATCCCGAACATCCGCGCCGCCGCCGCGTTGGCCAGCTCGACGTTGCCCCCGGGGCCCACCAGCAGGATCCCGTCGGGGGCAGCCATGAACAGGTCGTGGAACATCCGCTCGCTCGCCTGGCGGGCCCCCTCGGCGCTGCGGCGCCGCTCGACCTCGCGCTGCAGCTCGGAGTTGCTCTGGGTCAGCTCGTGCGTCCGCTGGGCGACGCGGCCCACCAGCAGCGCGATGGCGAGCGCCTCGCCGGTTCGCGCCGCCAGCAGCCAGGCCTCGCGGGGCGAGTCGATCGCGAAGGCGCCCAGCGGGGGGACGAGGAGGGAGAGCTGCGCCACCGACGCGAGGACCACGGCCAGGACGCCGGGGCCGACCCCGCCGACGGCGGCGGCCAGCGTCACCGCGGCGAAGAAGGGGAGGCCCGCTCCGGCCGTGCCCAGGGTGGCTCCCGCCGCGTGCGCCACCAGCAACGCGCCCGCCACGCTCACGGGCGCAAGGGCGTAGCGCCGCAGCTCCTCAAGAACCATCGTGCTTCCCCCTCACTCGAGCGTACCAGTCTAGTGCAAAGCCTCGCCCAGGCGCGGTCGCTGGGCGTCGACGGCCATCGAGCACCTCGTGAGCCACGGGCCGCTCGAGCCGAAGCCCTGAATCCGCGAGCGCCCGCGAGCATTGCGGTGCTCGTTCCGACGGCCTCACGCCGCCGCCTTCGCTAGCGCCGCGCCAGCTCCCGCGGCGCCTCGCCCGAGAGCTTCGCGAGCTCCGCGCGCGCGTCGGTCGAGTCCGGGTGCGCCTCGAGCCACTCCTGCATCGTCGCGCGCGCGTCGGCGCGGTGGCCCGCGGCGTCGAGCACCTCGGCCATCACGAGGCGGGGCTCGACGGTGCCGTCGTGCAGCTGCCACGCGGCCGTGGCCCGGCGGGCTTCCTTGAGATCCCCGGCGCGCAGCGCCGCGCGCGCCCAGCTCTCGAGGGCGCGCGGATCACCCGGGTGCACGCGCGCGCCGGCGCGCGCCTCGCGCAGGGGGACGGGCGCGGGAAGGGGAGCGGAGGCCAGGGTCGAGGTCGAGGTCGAGGTCGAGGTCGGGGTCGGGGTCGGGGTCGGGGTCGGGGTCGGGGTCGAGGTCGAGGTCGACGCCACCGCCTCCGGCGCCGGCGCGTGCAGCCGCGTCCAGTACGCCGAGCCGGCCGCCGCCGCGGCCATCGCGAGCGTCACCGAGGCGCCCGACACGAAGGTCCGCAGCGCCGGCCGGCGCGCGCGCGCGGCCGGAAGGAGGGCCGCGAGGACCTCCGCGAGCTCCTCGGCCGAGCCGAAGCGCTCGCCCGGCGCCTTCTTCATCGCCCGCATCACCGCCGCGTCGAGCGAAGGCGGCAGCGAGCGCCCCGCCGGCAGCACCCGCGGCGCCACCGGCGTCTCGCGCAGCTGCTTGCCCATCACGACGACGCTCGACGAGCCCTCGAACGCGCGCGTCCCCGTCACCATCTCGTAGAGCACGCACCCGAGTGCGTAGACGTCGGTGCGCCCGTCGATGGCGTCGCCCGACACCTGCTCCGGCGCCATGTACTCGGGGGTGCCGAAGATGGCGAAGCCCCGCAGCGCGCGCTCCTTCTCGGTCGGCTTCCTGTCGGAGCCCTCGGTCAGGGCCATCGCGACGCCGAAGTCGAGCAGCCGCACCTCGCCCTCGCGCGTGAGAAACAGGTTCTGCGGCTTGATGTCGCGGTGCACCAGGCCCGCCGCGTGCGCCGCGGCCAGCGCGCGCGAGGCCTCGATGGCGATGCGCACGGCCTCGGGCCACGCCATCGGGCCGCGGCGCAGCGCGACGTCGAGCGTCTCGCCCGCGAGCAGCTCCATCGCGAGGTACGCCCGCCCGTCGAGCGACCGACCGAAGTCGAGGATCTGCACGAGGTTCGGGTGCGACAGCTTCGCCACCGCCCGCGCCTCCTTGCGGAAGCGCTCGAGCGCGATCGGCGACGCCGCGTGCTCGGGCGCCAGGATCTTGAGCGCCACGCGCCGCCCGAGCTCGACGTGCTCGGCCTCCCAGACGACGCCGCTCGCCCCGTCGCCGATGCGGCGCACGAGGCGGTACGGCGTGCCCAGCACCAGGGACGGATCGTCCTTCGCCGTGGCCTTCGCCATCGCCTCGCTGACCGGGCCGGCGCTCGGCGTGACGCCGGGCTGCGACCTGTCCCGGAGCGAGGCGCGCGCCTCGCGCAGCAGGCGCACGAACTCCGAGCGCGATCGCGCCGGCTCGTGCGGCCAGAGGCTCCTCATGAGCTGCGCGATGCGGGCGCGCACCCCGCGCTCGCCGCCCTCGACCGACGGGGCGAGCGACAGGACACGCGCCAGAGCCGGCACCGCCAGCGACGCGCGCGCGTAGCGGTCGTCCGGATCGTTGCGCGTGAGCCTGGCGATGACGTCGTCGAGCTCGGGCGGCGCCCCGCACGCGCTCGCGACGGGCGGGATGACCACCTTGCCGGCGGCCGAGTCGTCGAGGTGTCGCTGCGGGTCCGAGTTGAGGAAGCGTCGGCCGGCGCACAGCTCCCAGAGGATGATCCCCAGGGCGTAGAGATCGATGCGCCCGTCGCCCACCTGCTGGCGCGCGACCTCGGGCGCGACGTAGCCCGGCTTGGCGAAGACGACGCCGGCGACCGTGTGGCACCGCCGGTTGTGCCCGCGCGCCGTGCCGAAGTCGATGAGCTTGACCTCGCCGGCGTAGCCGACCATCACGTTCTGCGGCGACAGGTCGCGGTGCACGATCCCGAGCGGCGAGCCGTCCGGGCCCGGGCGCTCGTGGACGTGCGCGAGGGCCTGCGCGATCTCGATGGCGAACGCCAGGGCGTCGGCCCAGCCGATGCGCGCCCCGCACTGGAGCGCGCGCTGGCGCGCGTCGCTGAGCGAGCGCCCCTCCACGTACTCGACCACCGTGTACGGCTCGCCCGCGTCGTCGTTGGCGGCCTCGAGCACCTGCGCGACCCCCGGGTGCTGCAGCTGCGACTGGACGCGCGCCTCGTCCAGGAAGCGCGCCAGGAAGGAGCCGTCGTGGATGTGGTCGCGGCGCACCGTCTTGACGATGCACGGACGCTCGGCGCCCTCGATGCCCGTGGTGGCGCCGAGGTAGACGTCGCCCATCCCCCCTCGCGCGACGAGCTTGAGCAGGATGCGCCGGCCCAGCGTCCGCGGGAGCGAGAGCGGCTCGGCCGACGAGAGGCCCGTGGCGGCTGCTTCGCCCATGACCCGGGCCACACTAAGGATGGACCGCGGGGCGGCCAACTTTTGCGCCGGTGCTATCCAGAGCCCGGATGCGCCTGCTCTACCTCGCGCGACACGGCGAGACCGACTGGAACGCCGCGGGGCGCTGGCAGGGACACACCGACGTCCCGCTCAACGACCACGGCCGCGCGCAGGCCCGGGCGCTCGCGGCGGAGCTGGCGGGGCTCGGCGTCGAGGCGGCGGTGGCGAGCGACCTGTCGCGCGCCCACGAGACGGCGCGGATCGTGGCCGGGGAGCTGGCCATCGCGCTCGCCTACACCGATCCCGGCCTGCGCGAGCGCAGCTTCGGCGTCTTCGAGGGCCTGACGCGCGAGGAGTGTGCCGCCCACCACGCCGAGGCGTGGCACGCGTGGACCGAGCACCGGCGCGCCCCGGGCGGGGCCGAGACCCAGGAGGCCGTCGCCGCGCGCGTGGTCTCCGCCGTCGAGCGCGTCGCCCTCCAGATCGCCCGCGACGACGCCCCGGCGCTCGTCGTCACGCACGGCGGCGCCCTGCGCGCCCTCGTGTCGGCGGTCACCGGGCAGATGCCGCCGCCGGTGAAGAACGGGGAGCTCTGGCGCGTGACGTGGCAAGAGCGCCTGATCGACGCGAGGCCTCTATCGCGCGAGCCCCGCTCCTGCTAATCGCGTCCGGTCGGAATGCCCCGCCGCACCGACCTCCAGCGCATCCTCCTCGTCGGCGCGGGCCCCATCGTCATCGGCCAGGCGTGCGAGTTCGACTACTCGGGCACCCAGGGGGCCAAGGCGCTGCGCGAGGAGGGCTACGACGTCGTCCTGGTCAACTCCAACCCGGCGACGATCATGACCGATCCGGGGCTTGCCGCGCGCACGTACGTCGAGCCGCTCGAGTGGCGCACCCTCGCCGCGATCATCGAGCGCGAGCGGCCCCAGGCCATCCTGCCGACGCTCGGCGGGCAGACGGGCCTCAACCTCGCGATGAAGCTGCGCGAGGAGGGCGTGCTCGAGACGTTCGGCGTCGAGATGCTCGGCGCCCGCCCCGACGCCATCGCCAAGGCCGAGGACCGGGCCCTGTTCAAGGCCGCGATGGAGAAGATCGGCCTGTCGTGTCCGCGCGCGGGCGTCGCGCACTCGGTCGAGGAGGCGTGGGCGGTCGTGCGCGACACGGGCTTCCCGGCCATCCTGCGCCCGAGCTTCACGCTCGGCGGCAGCGGCGGCGGCATCGCGCGCTCCGAGGCCGAGTTCGCCGAGAAGGTCGCCTGGGCGCTCGCGCAGTCGCCGACGCACGAGGTCCTCATCGAGGAGAGCGTCCTCGGGTGGAAGGAGTTCGAGCTCGAGGTCATGCGCGACCGGGCCGACAACTTCATCGTCGTCTGCTCGATCGAGAACCTCGACCCGATGGGCGTGCACACGGGCGACTCGATCACCGTCGCCCCCGCGATGACGCTTACCGACCGCGAGTACCAGCGCCTGCGCGACGCGGCGCGCGCCGTGATGACCGAGATCGGCGTCGAGACCGGCGGCTCGAACGTGCAGTTCTCGGTCGACCCGAAGACCGGCCAGTTCCACGTCATCGAGATGAACCCGCGCGTGTCGCGGTCTTCGGCGCTCGCCAGCAAGGCCACCGGCTACCCGATCGCCAAGATCGCGGCGAAGCTCGCCGTCGGCTACACGCTCGACGAGCTGCGCAACGACATCACGCGCACCAGCGCCGCCTTCGAGCCGGTCATCGACTACGTGGTGGTCAAGTGGCCGCGCTTCGCGTTCGAGAAGTTCCCCGGCGCCGACACGACGCTTGGCACGCAGATGAAGAGCGTCGGCGAGGTGATGAGCATCGGCCGCACGTTCTGCGAGGCGCTGCAGAAGGCGGCGCGCTCGCTCGAGACGGGCAAGGACGGCCTGGTCTCGCTGCGCGAGGCGGTCGACTACCGCCTGCTGGCCGAGCCCAAGCGCCCGCGCGATCTGTCGATGGAGGCGCCCGAGGTCGAGGTGCCGCACGCGCTGCCGCCCGCCTCGCTTGCCGAGATCCGTGCGGCGCTCGAGAAGCTCGTCGCGATCCCGTCGGCCGATCGGCTCTTCTACGTCGGCGACGCGATGCGGGCCGGGTTCAGCGACGAGGAGCTCCACCGCCTGACGGCGATCGATCCCTGGTTTCTCGCCCACCTGCGGCGCCTCGTCGCCACCGAGGAGAGCCTGCGCCGCGGCGACGCCGGGCCCGACGCCATCCGCGCGGCCAAGCGCCAGGGCTTCAGCGATCGCCAGCTCGCCGCCCTCACCGGCAGCACCGAGGACGCCGTGCGCGCCGCGCGCACCGCGGCCGGCACGCGCGCGGTCTACGCGCGCGTCGACACGTGCGCCGCCGAGTTCGTGGCGCACACGCCGTACCTCTACTCGACCTACGAGTCCGAGAGCGAGGCGCGCCCCGACGGCGCGCGCCGCAAGGTCGTCATCCTGGGCGGCGGTCCCAACCGCATCGGGCAGGGGATCGAGTTCGACTACTGCTGCGTGCACGCCGTGATGGCGCTGCGCGAGCTGGGGTTCGAGACCCTCATGGTCAACTGCAACCCCGAGACCGTGTCGACCGACTACGACACGTCCGACCGCCTGTACTTCGAGCCGCTGACGCTCGAGGACGTGCTCAACGTCGTCGACGAGGAGCGGCCCGAGGGCGTCATCGTCCAGCTGGGCGGGCAGACGCCGCTCAAGCTCGCCGTGCCGCTCGAGAAGCGCGGGGTGCGCCTTCTGGGCACGAGCGCCGACGCGATCGACCGCGCCGAGGACCGCGGGCGCTTCGACGAGGTCCTGACCAAGCTCGCCCTCAAGCGTCCGCGCAGCGGCGTGGCGACGACGGCGGTCGAGGCGGAGGCCATCGCCGAGGGCATCGGCTACCCGGTGCTGGTGCGCCCGAGCTACGTGCTCGGCGGGCGCGCGATGATGATCGCCTACTCGCGCGAGGAGCTCGAGGTGTTCGTCGCGCGCGCCTTCGAGGCGGCGCACGAGGCCGGGACGCAGACGATCCTGGTCGACGAGTTCCTCAAGGACGCCATCGAGGTCGACGTCGACTGCGTGGCCGACGGCAAGCGGTGCGTCATCGGCGGCGTGATGCAGCACATCGAGGAGGCCGGCGTGCACTCGGGCGACAGCTCGAGCGTGCTGCCGCCGCACTCGCTCTCCCCGGAGATCGTGCTCAGCATCGAGGAGCAGGCGCGGATGCTCGCCCTCGAGCTCGGCGTCGTGGGCCTGATGAACGTGCAGTTCGCGGTCAAGGGCGGCGAGGTCTACATCCTCGAGGTCAACCCGCGCGCGAGCCGCACCGTGCCCTTCGTCTCGAAGGCGACCGGGCGCCCGCTCGCCAAGATCGCCGCCGCGCTCATGGTGGGCAAGACGCTCGACGAGCTGGGCGTCACCGACGCCGCGGTCCCGCGGCACACGAGCGTCAAGGAGAGCGTCTTCCCGTTCGCGAAGTTCCCGGGCGCCGACACCATCCTGGGGCCCGAGATGCGCTCGACCGGCGAGGTCATGGGCATCGCGGGCACCTTCGCGCGCGCGTTCGGCAAGGCGCTGCTGGCGAGCGGCATCGAGCTGGCGGTGCCCGACGCGAAGGCGCAGCGGCGGCGCGTGTTCATCAGCGTCAAGGACGAGGACAAGCCCGCGGCCACCCACATCGGGCGCCGCATGCGCGCCCTCGGCTTCGACGTGCTCGCGACGAGCGGCACGGCGGCGGCGCTCGCGCGGGCGCGCGTGCCGGCCGAGGTGGTCAAGAAGGTCAACGAGGGCTCGCCCCACGTGCTCGACGCGATCCACAGCGGGACGATCGCCATCGTGGTCAACACGACCATCGGCGCCAGGGAGGTGCGCGACAGCTACTCGCTGCGCCGGCAGACGCTGCTGGCCAACATCCCGTACTTCACGACGATCGCCGCGGCGCTCGCCGCGTGCGATGCGCTCGAGGCCTCGCAGGGCGAGCCGACCGCGCGCGTGCGGTCGCTGCAGGAGTGGGCGAGCGGGTAGCGGTCGCGGACGTCGCGGCGGTCCGCGCGCCGGGCGCGTCCGGCGTCGGCCTCGCGCGCGAACGTCAGGCACAGGGGCCGGTCGCCGCGGGCGTGGCGCACGAGGGCCAGCACGGTCGCGCC
>JAJYCT010000232.1 GCA_021778125.1 Myxococcales bacterium | reverse complement strand
GCCTGCCGGTCGGCGATGGCCTTCGCGTCCTTCCAGCGCTTCACGCGCGCGGCGTCGGCGCGCCGCACGTCGCGCAGGCGGATCACGCGCCGGCTCGTGCATCCCCACAAGCGCACCGTCACCGCGTCGCCGCCGCGCTTCAGCGGCTCGACGAGGCGCGCGTGGAGCACTTCGCCCGTGCGCAGGTAGATCACGAGGTCGGCGTCGGGCACCAAGAGAACCGAGCGCGTCTCGACGATGGCTTGGGGCCGGACGGTCACGGCTCGTCGTCCTCCGGCTGGGGGCGGTGCGGGCCGCGCGGGAGGATCTCCACGCGCGTGATCGTCGCGATCGGGATGAGGTACTGCGCTCCGGCGTAGGTCTCGATCCTCACGCTCCGCGCATCGACGACCGTCGGACGCCCCGTCGCGACACACGAATGCCCGTCGCGGGTGAAGTAGACGGCGACCGCGGACAGCAATCCGGCTGCGCGCACGAGCACGTCGCGGACATCGGGCGCGCTCACGAGCGCCCCCAGCCGCCCGAGCGGCGCGCGTACGCGAGGCGCCAGAGGCGGGCGACGGCCATGCGCGGCAGCACGTCACGCGGCAGGCCGGCGAGCAGGCCAGCGAGCGACGCGCGGGCGTCGGGGGTGCCGTCGTCGAGCCGTGCGGCAAGGGGCGGCTCGACGTGGTCGAGCAACATGGGGTCGAGGTCGCGGGCGAGGGTCATCATGGGGGTCATCTCCGGTTCTTGAGGGCGTCGAGGTCGGCTTGCTGACGGAGTCGGGCGAGCTGCGCGTCGAGGCCGGCCGGCGGGGAAGCACGAGGCAGCTCGTCGCGCGCCTCGCCCCGCGGCATCAGGCGCCCGTGCGCGGGGCTGTAGACCCACTCGGGCTCGGCCATCGGAGGCAGGCCGATGCCCGTGGGGATGGTCGCGACCTCGCGGGCGAGGGGGCGCGTAGTGACGGGCGGGGGGTCGTAGTGAGCGGCGGGGGACGGGGGCGCCGTGGGGGTCGTGGAAATTCCCGAGGGCTCCCCCCGCTCCCGAGGCGCCGCCTTCGTACCCTCCTCGGGGGGGTCGGTTTCCTCGGCCTCGTCGTCGGCGTCGAGGTCGTCGGCCTGGTCGTCCTCCAGCTCGGCGGGCGTCGAGGGCGTGCTCGTCGAGGGCGTAGGCGCCGTGAGCCACCACGGCTGCGCCTGGGGGCGCTGGCGGTCATGGGCGGCGAGCACGCGCGCCACGTCCAGCGCCGTCACGGCGAGGCGCTCGGCCCGCTGGCCGTGCTTGGTGGCGTGCTCCTGTGCGGCGATGCCCTCGGGCGTGTCGAGGCCCACGGCGAGCGCGCGGGCGCTCCAGAAGGCCTCCAGGGCGCGATGGCGGGCCAGGCTGGCGGCGAGCCCGCGCACGGTCGGCCCGTCGTGCGGCAGCTCGCGCACCGTGGCGGTGAGCACGCGCCACGCGTCCTCGGCGACGGCCGCCGAGGTCGGGGTCAGCTCGGCGCCGTCGTGGCCGAGCATGCGATCCACGGCGCGCTTCCACCCGCGCCCCTTCGCGAGCGTGTTCCCGACGGACGCTCGACCGTGTTCGTCGCGGTCGGAACGGCGCCGTTCGCGGGCCGTTGCCGCACCCTCGGCGGGGCGCAGGCCCTTCGCGCGCGGGAGGCGCGTGGACGGCTTGCCGTGCGTCTTCTCGGTGCTCACCGGCGCGCCTCCTGTCCCACGCAAGCCAGCGGGACACCTGCGTTTCGCGGATTCGTCGGGTGTTCCTGGGGGTCGCGACGGATTGCGTGTCCGTGAGGCGCCCCGAGGCGGCTCGACGAGGGGGCGGCGTCGCCGAGCGGTCCGGGGCGGCGGCGGGCGCCCTCGGGCGCTGGGGACGTACCCGCCGCGCACGAGCCGGGGTTTCGCTTGCCTCGCTCGCCGGGCTTTCCGGGCAAGCCAGCGAGGCAAGCGACTCCCGTCGCTCGCTTGCCTGGCGAGGGGGGTACTAGGGGGGAGGCGGGCGAGCGAACGAACAGGGCAAGCGACGGCATCATGAGGGCACCCTCCAGGCTCGGGCGTGGGCGCGACCGGGGACGGGCTCGCTCACGAGCCCCGCACCCGCGATGGCGGCGCGTGCTCGGTCCCGGCCGCAGTTGCGGGCCGCCATGACCGCGGCCTCCAGGTCGCCCGTAGCGACGCCCGGTCGCTCGGCAGCGATGCGGCGAGCGGTGGCCGCGTCCTCGGCCCCGCGTCCA
Source organism: Myxococcales bacterium (assembly GCA_021778125.1). Taxonomy (GTDB): domain Bacteria; phylum Myxococcota_A; class Polyangia; order Polyangiales; family Polyangiaceae; genus Palsa-1150. The sequence goes on along the minus strand of JAJYCT010000232.1, from coordinate 6,914 downwards.
CCCTTCACGGCATCGCGCTCGGCCTCTCGTGCCTGCCGGCGCTCGCGCTCCGGTCGGGTCTGCGCGTTGGCTCGCGCCTGCTCGACCAGGTTGCGATCCTCGTCGTCGAGCGGCACGAGCACCCCGTGCTCCCCGTACCGGCACACCACGGCGTCTCCCTCGGGCGAGTAGTTCGCCTTCGGGGCGCTGAGGGTCACGATCCGTCCGAGACGGCGCCGCACGTCCCGCTCCTCGAACGGCACGCGGTCCACGGTCATGACGCCCGTCCACCGAGGTCCGTCCACCAAGCCCGTGACCCCTCGGGCCGCCGTCGCCTCGTCGCGGTCGTCAGCGTTCTTGCGGCGCGCCCACTGCGCGGTGTGGTGCGCCAAGAGTACGGTTGCGCCGCCGCTCGGCGCGATGAGCGACTCGGCGGCCTGCACGAGCCGCGTACCCCACGCGTTGGACGTTTCCGCCTCGGCGCCGCCGAACCGCGAGAGGGGGTCGAGCGCGACGAGCGACCACGGCCCGTGCCGCTGCACGTAGTCGCGCAAGGCGCCGAGCCACGGCGTCTCGACCGGATCGCCCGTCCGGCTGCGCGCCAGGAGTGCGCACTCCACACCGCGCAGCGGCATGACCGCGATCGATCCCTCGGGCGGGCTGACGCACGCCGCGCGAGCCGCGTAGTGCAGGCGGCGTCGCGCCTCGTCGGCATCCTCCTCGCCCAACGCGAGGAGCACGCGGCCGGGCGCGGTTGGGCTCCAGGCTCCGAGCCACGGCGTCGCGGTGGCGACCGCGATCGCGAGCTGCGCGAGCAGCATCGTCTTGCCGCCGCCGCCTCGGGCCGCGAGCATCGCGGCGACACCGAGCGGGATCACTCCGTCTCGCTCGTCGGTCCGCTCGTCGTGGAGCAGGTACTCACGCGGGCGCGGCTCGACGTCGTACCAGTCGGCCCCGACCGAGACCGCCTCGATGCGCACCGGCTGCGCCGCCTCAGGGGGCGCCTCACCGGCCGGGTAGCGCGCCACGCTCCGGGCGATGGCCGACACCTCGGGCTCCCCGAGCGGCGGCAGACACCGTCGCGTGTTCGCGGCGAGCAGGGCCGCTCGCAACTCGTGACCGTCGAGCCCCGCTCGGCGCAACCCGCCCGCGAGGCGAGTCAAGGTGACGTTGCGCGCGCCCTGCGTGACCTCGCCCCCGATGGCCTCGCGCTCGTCGGCGTCCTCCTGGGCGGGCGCCTCGGCGAGCAGGGCGTCGAGCGCCACCACACCGGCCCCGCACTCGACGACGCGCGCCCGACGCGTACGCCCGTCGACCGTCGCCCGCGGCGCGTAGAGCAGTCGCGCACGGTCGCACGATGCGGCCTCGTCGACCTCCAGGCCGGCGAGCCCCTCATGCTCGACCCACGCGCCCACGCGTGCGCAGTGCGCACGGGCGGCGCGCTCGAACGTCGCCGCGTCCGTGATGGGCTCGGCGAGCATGACGGCGACGCGGAGCCCGCGCGGGGTCATGTGCGCGACCATGCCGGGGGCTCGCGCGAGCGCCCGGCGCGCCCGTAGCCGGTCGCGCCATGACCACGCACCGCCGCGGTGCGACGGCTCGTGGTCGACGTCGACCGCCAGCGTCCACGCGCCCTCCCACGTCGCGAGGGAGCGCCGGCCGGAGAACGTGGACGGCGACCACCACGCCTCGCGCCCCGCGTGCAAGTGCAGCGCGCAGCCGAGGGCGAGTGCCGCGTCGCCGTCGAGGTCGAGGGGGGCGCACGACGGATCGCGCAGCCCCGCGCCGAGCGAGATCGCCGCGCTCACACGGCACCTCCGGGCACCACGCGCAGGCGCCGCCTCCGAGCGCGGATGTCCTCGCGCGCCTCGGCCTCGATCGATCGCGCTGTCGAGCGCAGGCGGTCGAGCGACTCGGCGACGAGGATGCGACGGCCGCGCCCCGCGCCGATCGTCGCGAGCTTGCCCGCGTCCGCGAGCGCGCGAACGTGCTTTGTCGTGTACCCCACGAGTTTCGCGAACGCCGGCACGTCCACGGCGACGGGCGCGCTCGACGACGGGGCGGGGGAGCGTGCCGGCTCCGCCAGGGTCGCGACGAGGGCGCGCAGCCCTTCGGCCGCTCCCTCGGCGTCGCCACGCTCCGCGGCTCGCAAGGCGAGCTTCGCGAGCAGGAGGGCAGGGGGCGTCACGGGCGCACCTCGTCGGGGCCGATCAACGCGGTAGACAGGTCGGCGCCGAGGCGGTCGCGCACCTCGCGCCGCGCCCATTCGACGCGATCGATCGCGAGGTACAGAACGCACCTCGGTAGGTGGTGCTCCCGGCAGAGCCGGCGGATCGAGAGGCCGAGGCCGCGAGCGACACTCGCGGCGGCGTGCTGTCGGTGCGGTCGGGGTCGCGTCGCCATAGACCGCACTCTGCTCGGCGCGGTCTATGGCGTCGCCGGTTACACCGTAACTAGCGACCCTTGCGCCAGCGCCGCACCTTGCGCGCGTTCGAGCACTTCTGCGAACACGTCACGGACAACTCGACGGTGCGCCCGCGACGGTCGCCCCCCCGGAGTAGGACGGGGAGTCCGCAAACCTCGCAGAGAGGCGGGAGCGTCACCCAGTCGTTGCGCTCGATGGCGCGGTTCCACGCGTCCACGATGCGTTGCCAGCGGTCGCGGTAGTCGTTCGGTGCGAGCAGGGGGCCGAGGCGCAGCGCGCGCGCCTCGGTCACGAGTCGGTCGAGCACGCCCCCGGCGGCGAGCAGCTCGACGACGTGCCGCGCCTGATAGTCGTCGGGGAGGGCGGGCGCGTTGCCGCGCGCACGGGCGCGCATGCGCTTGGCCTTCCGTTCGTCGGTCACGCGCTCCAGGACGGCGCGCGCCTCGTTGAGTCGGAAGAGCGCGAGCAGCTCGGCGAGCAACGCTTCGCACCTGGCACGGCTGTGGGAAGCGGCGGCGGCCATGATCAGATCGACGTGACCCCATCGAACACCTGAATGTCCGGCTCGACCTTGCAGAAGCGGTACGGCCGGATGACCGAGCCGTCCTCCAACGTGACCTCGATCTCGGGCAGCTCGTCTTTGGAGAGCTGCATCAGCGCGTCGGCGAGGTACATCACCTCGCCCCGGAACGTGCACTTCTCCGTCTTGGGATCCATCGTTCGTCCTCCCCTACGCCTTCCCCAGCGTAGCGCGCAGCGTCGCCACGATGACCTCTGCCACGGCGAGCGCCGCCGAGGCGCCCCCGAGGCGGTAGGCGGCGCCCAAGGCGGTCGCCATCGCGTCGAGGTCGGCGGGCGCGTCGCGCGAGTCCGCAGGCGCCTCCCACGGACCCGGTTTCCGCGCGTTTTCTGTCCCATCGGGTGTCCCACCGGGCTCCAGCGGGACAGGCCCCACAAACCTTCCGTCCGATTCGCCTTCCGTTTCGCTTCGTTGCTTGGTGGGCCCAGTGGGGATCGAACCCACGACCGACGGATTAAAAGTCCGCAGCTCTACCGACTGAGCTATAGGCCCCTGCGACCGACGCTTGTGCCACGGCGCCGGCGCCCCGTCGATAGGAACGCGCCTCCGTGGTAGGCCAGGGCGCCATGCGCGCCCTCCGAACCGGGATCATCTCGTCGCCTGCCGTCTTCCTTGGCCTCGCCCTCGCGGCCTGCGGAGGCGAGCCGCCTCTGGGCGCCGTCGCGCCGCCGGCTCCGCCGGAGCCCGTGGCCTCCGTGGCGCCCGCGCCCGTCGCTCCGTCGGTGCCGGGTCACTCGGTGGATCTCGCCGCGATGGACCCTGCGGTCAAGCCGGGCGCGGACTTCTTCGTCTACGCCAACGGCGGCTGGCTCGCGAAGGCCGAGATCCCGGCCGACCGCGTGTCGGCGGGCGTGTGGCTGCGCCTGACGCAGGAGATCGAGAAGCGCACGACGGGCCTGCTCGACGAGGCGGCGCGCGCCGGCGCCCCGGCCGGGTCGTCGCTGCAGAAGGTCGGCGACTTCTACGCGGCCTACATGGACGAGGCGGCGATCGAGGCCCGCGGCGTCAAGCCGCTCGCGCCCGAGCTCGCGCGCATCGCCAGGATCACCGACGCGAAGTCGCTCGCGGCCTACCTCGGCGCGCAGCTGCGCGCGGACGTCGACGCCCTCAACTCCGGCGACATCCACACCGACCGCGCCTTCGGGCTCTATGTCGACGGCGATCTCAACGATCCGTCGCGGAACGCCGCGTACCTGATGCAGGGCGGCCTCGGCATGCCCGACCGCAGCTACTACCTCGACGACGCGCCGGCGATGGCCAGGCACCGCGCGAAGTACGAGGCGCACCTCGCCGCCCTGCTCAAGCTCGCGAAGGTCGCCGATCCGGAGGGCAAGGCGAAGAAGGCCGTCGAGATCGAGCGGCGCATCGCGCAGGCGCACGTCACGCGCGCCGAGGCCGAGGACGTGTCGAAGGCCAACAACCCGTGGCCGCGCGCTGAGTTCGGCAAGCGCGCGCCGGGGCTCGAGTGGGACGCCTTCTTCCGCGCGGCGGGCCTCGACGGAATCGACACCGTCGTCGTGTGGATGCCGGGCGCCATCACGGGCATGGCGGCCCTGGCCAGGAGCGTGCCGGTCGCCGACTGGAAGGCGTACCTCACCGCGCGCGCCGTCGACCGCGCCGCGCCGCTGCTGCCCAAGGCGTTCGTCGACGAGCGCTTCGCGTTCTACGCGACCGAGCTGCACGGCGTGCCGACGCCGCCGCCGCGGACGCGCCGGGCGCTCGAGCTGATGAACGCCGTCGTCCCGGAGCTTGTCGGGCGCGAGTACGTCAAGCGCTACTTCCCCGCGGAGTCCAAGCGCGCGATCGAGCAGATGGTCGCGAGCATCGTGGCCGCGTTCTCGCGCCGCATCGACGCGCTGTCGTGGATGTCGGCGTCCACCAAGGCGAAGGCCAAGGAGAAGCTCGCGACGCTGCGCGTCGGCATCGGCTATCCCGACGCGTGGGCGGACGACTCGGCGCTGACGGTGGCGCGCGACGACGCCTTCGGCAACGTGGAGCGCGCGGAGAGCTGGGACTCGCACCGGCGGATGGCCTCGATCGGCAAGCCGCTCGACCGCGGGCAGTGGGAGATGCCCGCGCAGGTCGTCAACGCCCAGAACCTGCCCATCCGCAACGCGCTGAGCTTCCCGGCCGGCATCCTCGCGGCGCCGTTCTTCGACCCCGCGTCGACGGCGGCGGCAAACTACGGCTCGATCGGCGCCGTCATCGGCCACGAGATCAGCCACAGCTTCGACGACCAGGGCTCCAAGTTCGACGCGCAGGGCCGCTTCGCGAGCTGGTGGACGCCGGAGGACTACGCGCACTTCGAGGCGTCGGGCGCCGCGCTCGCCGCGCAGTTCTCGGCGTACAAGCCGTTCCCGGACGCCTCGGTCGACGGCAAGCTCACGCTCGGCGAGAACATCGCCGACCTCGCGGGCCTGGCGGCCGCCTACGACGCGTGGCGCGCGTCGCTGGCGGGCGCGCTGCCGCCGACGCAGGACGGGCTGACGGGCGACCAGCAGTTCTTCCTCGCGTTCGCGCAGACCTGGCAGGAGAAGATCCGCGACGAGGCGGTCCGCGAGCACCTCACGACTGACACGCACGCGCCGCCGCGCTTCCGCGCGCTGACCGTCCGCAACCTCGACGACTGGTACGGGCCGTTCGACGTGAAAGCTGGCGACCCGCTCTTCCTGTCGCCGGGCGAGCGCGTCCGCGTCTGGTGAGCTCGGCGCGCCCCAGTCTGCCCTCGAGTCGCGCGGTGCGGACGGGGAGAAATGCCCGCGCGCCTCGAGAGCAGACGGCGATGCGCCGCTGCTAGGTAGGGTTCCCCGACAGGCCGGGCGGCGTTCATCGTGAACGCCGCGCCCAGCCCCGGGGAAAGCCAGGGCGTGGAGTCGGATCGGCGCGCCGTCGGGCGCAGGTGCTTCCTGGCCGTCGTGGGCTCGGCCGTGGCCGCCGGCGGCTGCGGGAGCGCCGCCGTGCAGCCCGCCGCCGTCGGCGACGTGCCGGCGGGCAACCTCTCGACCGTCCCCGTCGGGACGCTCCGGGTCGTCGACGGGCAGCCCCTGTGCATCGGCCGCGACTCGGGCGGGGTCTACGCCATGACCCTGACGTGCACCCACGCCGGGTGCGACATCGGGCAGACCGGCTCGGTGAGCTACGAGGGCCTGATGTGCGGCTGCCACGGCGCCCGCTTCGACCGCGACGGGGCCGTCGTCTCCGGGCCCGCGCCGTCGCCGCTCGACCACTTCGCCGTCTCGGTGGACATGGGGGGCAACCTCACCGTCCACGGAGGGCAAATCGTGAACGCAGACCAGCGCTTGTCCGTGTAAGCCTGAGGTCGCGACGCGGGGCCCGGGCGGCCCGATTTGAACGCTCGAGGCGCGTTCGGGGAAGGACCAGAGAGCGTGCGTCGGCGGCGCCACTGACCGTCCCGCAGACTGTCCGGCGCCGACGGCGCACGCTCGACTCTACCTTCCGCGCTTCGCCCGGCAGTCGTACAACCATCGACAGGGGCGACGGGAAGGACACGCGAAGTGAGAGGTGCCGGGGTGGCACGACTGGTAGCAGGTAGCGCGGCGACGGTGGCCCTCTCCGCGGCGTGGTGGGCGCGCGCCGAGGCCCCGTGCGCATGGGTGCGTCCGTCGCCGGACCTGCCGGTCGTGTGGGCCGACGCCGTCCACGAGCTCGAGCGGCAGATCGCGCAGATCCCGGCGTCGGACTGCGAGTCCGTCACGCTGACGATCGCGCCGGCGGTCGCCGGGGGAGCGCGCGTCATCGCCGTGGCCACCGACGGCCGGGTTGCCGAGCGCGACGTCAGGCACCCAAAGACGCTCGTGGCCACCGCCCTGGGGCTCGTGCTCGCCATCCCTGCGGCGCCCCCGGTGGCGCCGGCGCCGTCGGGCTCCGCGGCGTCATCGGTCCCGCCCCGCGTGGCCACGGCGGCACCTC
>JAJYCT010000231.1 GCA_021778125.1 Myxococcales bacterium | reverse complement strand
CTTGGGGAGCCCCGCGGCGGGCACGGCGGCGCGCAGCTGCTCGAGGTCGGCGGCGCTCCGCGGGCGCTCGTTGAGGCGCTTCTTCAGGCACTTCATCACCGCGAGGTCGAGCTCCTCGGGGATGGGCAGATCGGTCCGGCGCTGGCGCATCGGGGTGGGGATCTGGCGCTGGTGCAGGTCCAGGAGCTCCCGGCGGTTCTTCGCGACGATCGGCAGCTCGCCGGTGAGCGCCTCGTACATCATGACGCCGAGGGCGTAGATGTCCGTGCGCGGCTCGACCTGCGCGCCGATGCACTGCTCGGGGGCCATGTACTCGGGCGTACCGAGCGTGTACCCGGTCTGCGTGAGCGACTCGGCGGTGGCCAGCTTGCTCATGCCGAAGTCGAGCACCTTCGAGATGCCGTCGTCGCAGAGGAAGATGTTGCCGGGCTTGAGGTCCCGGTGCACGACGCCCTTCTTGTGCGCGGCGTGCAGCGCGCGGCACACGTCGATGAACACGGGGATCGCGTAGCCGGGAGCGAGCAGCCCGTCGCGCCCGAGCCGATCGGCGAGGGAGCGGCCGACGAGGCGCTCCATCACGACGTAGATGCTGCCGTCGGGCATCTGATCGAGATCGAGCACGCGCACGACGTTGGGGTGCTCGACGTGGACCTGGATGTACGCCTCGCGGCGCAGGCGCGCGATCTCGCCTCCGTCGCGCGCCGCCGCGCCGCGAAGGACCTTCACCGCCACCTCGTGCCCGAGCGTCACGTGCTCGGCGGCGTAGACGACGCCGATCCCGCCCGAGCCGATCTTGCGCCCGATGCGGTACTTGCCGCCGAGCACCGTGCCGGTCAGGTCGCCGGGCGTCCCGCCCAGCTCGCCCTTGAGCTCGAGCCCGCGCTCCAGGGCAGCGATGCGGTTGCGCTCGAAGACGCGGGCGCCCTTCTCCTCGCGCGCGCGGTCCCACATGAGGCCCGCGCCGCCGCCGAGCACGCCGCCGAGCACCGTGGCGAGCCCGCCTGCGAGCGCCCCCCCGGTCGCGACGACGATCGCGCCGCAGGTCACCGCCGCGCCGGCGGCGCCGGCGAGGAGTCCCTGACGCGAGCGCCGCCGGAACCACTTCACGTCGTACACGCAGGCGTCGCCGCCCTTCGCGAGGCAGCTGGGGTGCTCGACGTCGGCCTCCGGGAGCCCCCAGATCCTCGGGAGGCTGGCCAGCTCGCCGGCGCGAGCGTCGCACAGGAGCGCCTCGCCTTCGGTGTCCGGCCGCTCGGGGGGCTCGTCCGCCCCGTCGGAGCGCGGCTTGTACGTCATGCGAACGCCGGAGGCCTCGCCGGGGGCCTTCTTCGTCTCGCTTCTCTTCCCGCCCTTCGCGCCGTCGCCGATCTCCTCGATCTCCCACGTGCCGATGCGCGTCGCCTCCCGGGCGTGCGTGGCGAGGTAACGGTACGCGTCGACCGGGCGCTCGGACGTGCGCAGCATGCGCACGAGGACGCCGAGCGCCTCGGGGTGCGTCACCCACTCGCCGCGGTGCCGGATGGCGTCGCGGCCGAGCAGCTCGGCGATGGCGCGCAGGGCCCGCTTGGCGGCGAGCTGACTCACCCACCCCATCTCGTTGTCGACGGCGCTCGAGTCGATCCCCGCCCCCGCGAGGAGGTTCCGCGCGGCGCGCTCGCCCTTCTCCGTGCGCACCCGCAGGAGGTAGGTCTTGAGGACCGAGGCGCGAAGCTCCTCCTTGCCCCCTTGCCGCACGGTGCCCCGAGAGATGGGCGGGACGCTGGAGGGCATCGTTCGAAGGCTACGACGACGTGCCGCCAGTGGGAAGGCGCGGGCGCGCGCGCCGCGGGCGCGGCCGGCGCTCGTCCTAGTAGTTGGTCACGACACGGCTGGGCTCGACGCCCAGAACGGGGGCGAGCGCGCGCAGCGCGTCGACCATCGCAGCCCCGCCCACGGCGAACACGAACCCGCCGCTCGCGGCGCCGGCCGCGACCTCCTCGCGCACGACGTCCTGTACGTGGCCGCGAGCGAACCGCAGCCCGCGGGCCTCGCGGTCGACGGGGCCTTGCGACAGGCACGCGTAGACCTCGACGCCGGCGGCGCACCACGCGCGAAGCTCGGGCTCGAGGGCCACGTCGGCGCGGTCGCGGACGCCGACGAACACGCGGGTGCGCGAGGCGTCGCCCTCCGCCACCCGCCCGCGCACGATCGGCGGACCGGCGGCGATCCCGGTCCCGGCGAGCGCGAGCAGCAGCGGCCCCCCCCGCGCTTCGGCCACCGGAAACCCCTCGCCCAGGGCCGAGGTGAGGTCCAGCCTCGAGCCCTCCGGGATCGCGAGTACGACGTCGGACGCGCCGCCTCCGGCTCGCATGACGAGCTGCCAGGGCGAGGCGCCGGGGACGCTCGAGAGCACGAAGAAGCCCGTCTCGCCGGCGATGCGCATCTCGACGTACTGGCCGGGCGTGGCATACGAGGACACGCTCTCGGGCGCTGGCTCGAGCACGACCCGGACGAGGGAACCGCCGACCGGGTGGCGGGAGAGAAGCCGTGCGGGTCGGAAGCGATCCTGGAGGACCACGTCCACGCAACGCGTCAGAAGTGGCCGCCGAGCGACAGGCCGGCGTACCCGGGCGCGACCACGGGCGACACCGCGGCGCTCGAGGAAGACGTCGGCTCCTTGAAGTGCCAGACCAGGCCCCCGGCGACCGCCGCGACACCGACGACCCCCGCCACGACGCCGACGGCTTCCAGCGTGCGGCCCGTGTTGCCCTGGTCGGCCACCGACTGCTGGCAGGCCGTGCGCTTCGGGCAGGCGTTCTCGGCGCTCGACACGTCGCCGGCGCCCACGGCGTAGAGCACGACGCCCGTCACGAGCGCGGCGCCGCCGGCGCCCACGACGATCCACGGCGCGAGGGTGTGCCGCGCTTCGGGCGGGGGAGGCTCGCCGGCCGAGGGCATCGCCGTGGCCGACGTCGCGGGCGCCGCCGTTCCGGCGGGCCCCGTCGGCGCCCCGCTCGGCGCCGGGGTGGCCGAGGGAGCCGCCGTCGCCGCGGTCGGGACGGCCTGCTCGTGCGCCACCTGGTCCTGCAGGTTCTTGATGCGCCGCTCGATGACCTCGCGGTCAGGCGCGCTCGGGACGCGCTTGAGGTACTCCTGCAGCGCCTGCACCGCCGCCGCCTTGTCCCCCTTGCGTTCGTACGCCGTGGCGATGATGGGCAGGATCGCGTGGACGCTGCAGTCGATCGAGTACGCGTCCTTGAAGTAGCCGATCGCCTTGTCGTAGTTGGCCTCGTCGAGGAAGCCCTTCCCGCTCAGGAAGACCGTGTGGGCACGGTCGACGTCGCCCTTCGACACCTTCGACGCTTCGCACGCGGCCGGATAGCCGGACGACGTCTGCGCGAGCGCAGGGACGGCGAACACCATGCCGAGGAGGCTAAGGAGAAGGAGCGGATTTCGTGTGATTCGCATCGCTGGCCCGGCGCGACCCTATCACATGGGTCCGCGAGGGGTCACCTTACTGGGCGCGGACGCGCGGGCGTCACCGGGGCATTTCGCCGGCGGCCAGCGGGCCGTGAGGCATCTGCTCGCCGCTGTCCTTGCGCTGCTTCATCTCGTACTTGCTCGGGCACTTGGCCAGCACGCTGGACGCCTCGAACGAGTTGTCGGCCTGCAGCTCGCCCTCGACCGTGACGCCGACGTCCATCCCCGCGACGTCGCGGAAGGTGTCCGGCACCACGCACTGAGCGAAGCGCACGGGGAGCTGGGTCCCGTTCTTCTCGATCGTGAAGCGGTATTCGCAGGGCTGGTCGCGCCGGGTCAGGCTGCCGTGCACGAGGGTGCCCTCCGCGCGGACCGGGCGCCCCAGGAACTTCGCCTTCTGGACGATCAGCTCGTCGACCGGCTTCGAGTAGATCGCCTTGCTCTGCATCCCGGTGAGCACGAGCGTCGCGAGCGCGGCGGCGCCCATCGCGAGCCCCACGGCGACGGCCGGGCCCTTCCAGCCCCGCCGCCCCGGCTCGGCGTCGTCGCGGTCACGTCGGCGAGGCGGTAGCGCGTCGTTCGACTCGTCCATGGTCTCGAGGGGAAGGGTAGTCACCCCGGTGGGCGCGTCAAACCGGGATTCGCCGCGGGTATGCTCGTTCGCAGGCCTCGAGGCCGCGGTGTACACTCGTCGCGGGCGCCGGGCTCACCAGGGTCTGCGGTCGGGGCCCGACGATGAACGACGTCCTTTCGCTTCCCGTCCTGGTCCTCAACCGGCACCTGGCCCCCGTTCAGGTGACCACGGTGAAGCGCGCCGTCGTCCTGCTCTACGGGGGCGTCGCGCTGGCCCTCGACGAGGGGGGCGACTCGTACGAGTTCTCGCTCTGGCGCGACCTGCCGGTGCGCCGCGACGACGACGTCCTGCCCATCGTGGGCGGCTCGCTGCGCGTGCCGCGCGTCGTGCACCTCCTGCGCTACGACCGGACGCCGCGCGTGACCGTGCGCCTCACGCGTCGCAACCTGATGTTCCGCGACGCTCACCAGTGCCAGTACTGCGGGAAGAGGCCGCCTCTGCGCGAGCTCAACATCGACCACGTGCTGCCGCGCTCGCGAGGCGGCGACGACTCGTGGGAGAACCTCGTGACCGCGTGCCGCCCCTGCAACCTGCGCAAGGGCTGGAAGACGCCGGAGGAGGCGAACATGCGCCTGGCGCGCCGTCCGTTCCGGCCGAGGTGGACGATGACCTCGCAGATCCTGCTGGGCAGCGGCTGGAAGTTCAAGGAGTGGGAGCCCTTCCTCAGGGCGGCGAGCTGAGGGGAGCGGCGCATGGCCCTGGCGCTCCGCACCGCGCTCGTCCTGCTCGCCGCCTGCGGGCCGGCCGCCGCGAGCGCGAACCCACCGGTGGACGCGGGGGCCGACGGGGAAGGCGCGGAGTGCGTCGCGGCGTCGCTGGTGCTGAGCGGGCCCGCGGCGCAGGCGCCTCACGGAACCTACGGCCTCTCGAACGTGGTGACGTCGACCTCGTCCTTCTCGGCCACCCTGCCGGCCGGGGGCTCGCTGGCGATCTCGTGGAGCGGGGACGCGACGGCGGGGCCCGTGGTCGTCACGGGCCGCATGCTCATCCCGCCCGACGACGGGGGCCCCGCGGCGGCGTGGTGCATCTACGCCCCGTCGACGCTCACGCTGCAGGGCCACGCCGGCCGCCTCGATCTGCGCGTCCTGCCCGAAATGGTCGACTGCGCGCTGTCCACGAGCACGACGACGGACGTCGTCTCCGCCTGCTTCGTCAGTGCTTGACGATGCCGCCGTCGCCGCAGGTGCCCCAGACGGTCCACCCGCCGCCCTGGCACACGAAGAGCGCCTCGCACCCGCAGCAGTCCGGCGAGCTCGCGCACGCCAGCGCGCTGCCGAGCGAGCAGTCGGGCAGCTGAAGGTCGACGCACCCCGGCCCCCCGTTCGCGCCGGGGGGCAGCGCGTCGAGCGGCGCGTCGAACGACGCGTCGAGCCCGGGCGAGGCCTCCGCGCCGGCGTCCTCGGGGGCCGCGGCCTCCTGGGGACGGGCGGGGCAGGACTGGCTCAGGACCCACGCGCCGCTCACGCAGGCATAGACGCGCTGGCAGGTCGGATCGTCACAGACGGTCGCGCCGTTGTCCTGAGGGCACCCCCCGTCGGGGATGTCGGTGCACGCGACGATGGTAGCCGAGCCGAAGTTGCAGCCGAGGATCACGACCGCCATGGCGGCGAGCAGGGCGAGCACGAAGAGGGCGGCCTTCATCGGAGCTTGGTGAAGCCATTGTGGGTCGTGCCGACGGGGGCGGCGACGACGGGCCGCGAGGCGGGGCGCTCCGCCGGCGAGGGGGGGAGCGTGGACACGGGGAGCACCGCCGTGAGGCCGTCGCCCTCGGGGCGAGCGATCCCGTCCTGCTCCCGGACGTCGCCCTCCACGCGCGATCCGTCCAGGGCGAGGACCGCGAGGCGGTGCCGGAAGGGCGCGCCGGACGGGACCTCGAACGTGGCGACGTCGGCGGCCGGCACCAGGTCGCGCGCGTCCCCGTCGAGCGTGACCTGCGTCGCGAGGAAGGGGAGCGGCACGACGACCTGCCGGGACGTGGGCGGGGGCAGGACCTGCGGCGCGCTCGTGTCGGCGACGCCGCGCACGACGATGGGGACGGGGCCGGTGCGACGAGCGACGACGGCCGCGCTCGCCGCGGCGCCGAGCACGAGCCCGCCCGCCGCCGCGGTCCACCACGGGACGCGCCGGAGCCAGAGGCTCTCGCGGGCGCGCAGATCGCTCCCGAGGGCGTAGCGCCCCGTCGGCGCGGGCGGCGCGAGCTCGGCGAGGAGATCGCCGCTGGGCAGCTCGACGACGTCGACGTGCTCGCGCGAGGGCAGCCCCGACTCGCGGAGCAGATCGGTGAGCTCGCTCGCCCCGAGGGTCGCGCGGACGTGGCTCTGGCGGAGCGCCATGCGCGCGCCGAAGATGGCCTCCATCAGGCGGGCGACGTCGGTGTGCGTCCCGGCGTGATCGGGCCCCGCCGCGCGCTCGATGGCCTCGGCGAACTCCCGGGCCGTGGCGTAGCGCGTCTCGAGGTCGCGCGAGAGCGCCCGGGCGATGACGTCGTCGAGCGCCGCCGGCACGTTCGCGCCGATCTGGCGGAGCGTGGGGATCGGCCCGCTCAGGACCTCCTGCAGGACGTCGACCGCCTCCTCGCCCCGGAACAGGCGCCGCCCCGCGAAGCACTCCCACAGGACGACGGCCATCGAGAAGACGTCGCTCTGCACCGTGCAGAGGCGCCGCTTGTCGATGCGCTCGGGCGCCAGGTAGGCGAGCTTACCCTTCACCTCGTGGGTGCGCGTCGTCTGGATGCGGTCCTCGGCCTTCGCGATGCCGAAGTCGGTCAGGTGGCTCCGTCCATCGCAGGCGATGAGGAGGTTGTGCGGCGAGACATCGCGATGGATGATGTGGAGCGGCTTGCCCGTGTCGTCCCTGAGCTCGTGCGCGGCCTGCAGGCCGGCGAGCGCGTCGAGGAGGATGCGCACCGCGACGCGGACGTCGATCGCGCGTCCGAGCGACGTGAGCTCGCGACGGAGCTCCGCCAGCGACGTGCCCTCGACGTAGTCCATGACGATGAACGGCATGCCCCCGTCGAAGCCGAGCTCGCGGACCTTCACGACGTTCGGGTGGTCGATGGCGGAGGCCAGGCGCGCCTCGTCGACGAGCATGGTGAGGAACGTCCGGTCGCCCTGCAGGTGGCGGTGCGGCCGCTTGACGGCGACGAGCGGCGGTCCCTTGCGCCGGTCGATCGCCCGGGCCAGGTGCACCGTGGCCATGCCCCCCGCGGCGAGCTCCAGGAGAAGCTCGTAGGCCCCCAGACGCTCGGGCGGAGGCGGGGCGGCCGGCGCGGGAGGCGGGAGCACGGCAACCCAAGCAAACCACGCGGCGACCGCTGCGTCGAGCGGGCGAGTTGGGGTAGCGTGGTCGGCATGCGATCCCTGCTCGCCTGCCTGGCCGCGCCCCTCCTGTGCCTGCCTGCCGCCTGCGGCGGGGGGCAGGCCTCCCAGCCGGGGCCCGACACGGCGTCGGCCGCCGCCGCGCCCTCCGTGGCGCCCGCCGACGCGCCGACGGCCGCCCCTGCCGCCTCGTCGGTCGGCCCGGCCACCACGACGACCACCACGCTGGGCGCGGGCGGCGACCTGCAGGGGGCCAGGCTTCAGACCACGACCACCGTGGCGTCCACGGCGCCGAGCGCCGCCCCGGCCCCGAGGGGGCCGCACGGCCACGATCCCGGCCGCGGCCCCGACGACCTCCGCGCGATCGTCGTCGCGCACCGCGACGACGCTCGCGCCTGCTACGACGCCGCGATCAAGGATCACCCCGGCATCCAGGGCAGCCTGGTGGTCAAGTGGACGATCGACGCGAAGGGCAACGTCACGCAGGTGACCGAGGACACGTCGCGCAGCACGATCGTCGAGCCCTCGGTGGTGGCGTGCGTCGTCAAGATCATCCAGGGCATCCAGTTCGCGCCGAGCCCGGGCGGCTACGAGACCAAGGCGTACTACCCCTTCGATTTCAAGCCGCGACACTCCCAGCAGCGCCCCGCGGGCGCGCCGTAGCCTTCTAGAAGCGCACCGCGCGGATCCACCCGCGCGACGTCCACTCCTGGAACCACGGGCCGACCGCGGCCTCGAGCTCGGCCTGCGTCGCCCCGCCCGCCCTCGGCCAGGTAGTTCTCGGTGATGATCTCGAACCAGTCCATCCGCGGGCGCCGCCGAGCCTTGCCGATGGTCGTCGTTTCCGCCGCGAAATGTGCTCGCCGCGCGAGGTCACCTGACCGAGCCTTTCCCGGCGGCGCGGTTCGTGGGACAAGGGGTGAGGATGGCGGAAGACGTGGTCTCGGCGCTGGTCGCGCTGGGTTTCAGCCTCAACGAGTCACGCGCGTACCGGGCCCTGCTCGTGGAGAGCCCCGCGACGGGCTACGAGGTCGGGGTGCGCGCGCAGATCCCGCGCTCGGCCGTCTACGGCGTGCTGCGCCGCCTGGTCGCCGTCGGCGCGGCGCGCGCGATCGCGGGGACCCCCGAGCGGTTCGCCGCCGCTCCGCCGGGCGAGGTGCTCGCCTTGCTGCGCAGGCGCTTCGACGGGCAGGCGGGCGCCCTCGAGGCGGCCATGCGCGAGCTCGACGTCACGCCCCCGACGCCCGACGCGTTCAGCGTGCGCGGCTACGGGCGCATCCTCGAGGAGGCCGAGCGCCTCGTCGCGCAGGCCGAGGAGCGCCTCATCGTCGCGGGCTGGCCGCGCGAGATCGAGCGGCTGTCGGCGGAGCTGCGCCGCGCGAGCAAGCGCCGCGTCTACGTGGTCGTGTTCTCGCACGCCGAGCTGCCGAAGCTGCCCGGCGAGGTGTTCAGCTACGGCCTCGACGAGCACGCCCTCGAGGACTTCTGGAAGCACCGCCTCATCGTCGTGGCCGACGACGCGCGCACGCTCATCGCGGCCACCGAGGCGACCGACAAGGACGCCGGCGTGGTGAGCGAGACCCCCGCCATCGCGGAGGTGGCGACCTCGCAGGTCGCGCTCGACATCACGCTGCTCGCGCAGCGGCAGAAGCGCGACGTGCAGCACGTGATGGCGCGGATGCTGGGGCACCGCGTGGGGCGGCTCGACACGCTGCTCGCGGCCGCCAAGGGCGCCGCGCCGCGAGCGCGCGCCGCGCGCTGAGTGCCGCCTCGGCCACGCCC
>JAJYCT010000230.1 GCA_021778125.1 Myxococcales bacterium | reverse complement strand
GCGCGGCATTCGCGTCCCCGCTGGCGCTCCGGCCGAAGGTGACCGATCCTCCTGCGGCTCCGCCCGCGGCTCCACCCGACTGGGCGAACGCGGATGCAGGCAGCACCGCCGATGCGACGAATGCGAGAGACGCCAAGCGAGTAGCGCGCAAGCTCATGTCCGGTCTCCGGGTGGGGCTGAACGGCCCAGCGCGTTCTATCACCATGTCGGGCCTTTTCTCCACAACGCAGTAGCCTCCTGGGCGGAAGCCGAAGTGCCGGCGTGCTACCTGCTCGACGGCGAATGACCTCGACCTCCATGGCCAGCCGCGGACGCATCCTCATCGTCGACGACGAATCCAACGCTCGCGCGGCGCTCGCCGAGATCCTGCGCGACGAGGGCTACGTCACCGAGACCGCCGCCGACGGCTTCAAAGGTCTAGGGAAGCTGGAGGAGTTCAACCCTGACGTCATTTTGACCGACCTCAAGATGCCGGGGCTCGACGGGATCGCCTTCATGGAAAAGGCGCGCACGGCGTCGCCGGGCACGGTCTTCGTGGTGATGACCGCATTCGGGACGATCTCGAGCGCCGTCGAGGCCATGAAGAAGGGGGCCGAGAACTACCTGCTCAAGCCCCTCGACCTCGACGCGCTCGGCGCCGTCATCGAGCGGGCCGTCGAGAAGGCCAAGCTCGTGCAGGAGACGCGCGCGCTGCGCGAGCGGCTGCGCGAGCGCAACGCCTTCAGCCACATCGTGTCGAGCGACCCGAGGATGCGCGAGCTGCTCGACATGGTCGCGCAGGTGGGGCCGAGCAAGGCCAGCGTCCTCATCACCGGCGAGAGCGGCACGGGCAAGGAGCTCATCGCCGAGGCGATTCACCTGGCGAGCCCGCGCGCCAAGGCGCCGTTCGTGCGACTGCACTGCGCGGCCCTGAGCGAGTCGCTCCTCGAGTCGGAGCTCTTCGGGCACGAGCGCGGGGCCTTCACCGGCGCGGTCGCGCGGCGCGAGGGGCGCTTCAAGCAGGCCGACGGCGGCACCCTCTTCCTCGACGAGATCGGCGAGATCTCGCCGTCGGTGCAGGTCAAGCTCCTGCGCTTCCTCCAGGAGAAGACGTTCGAGCGCGTCGGCGGCAACGAGACGCTCAAGGTCGACGTGCGCGTCATCGCCGCGACCAACCGCGACCTCGCCGCGGAGATCAAGCGCGGGCGGTTCCGCGAGGACCTCTTCTACCGCCTGAACGTCGTCACGGTGGAGATCCCTCCCCTGCGCGACCGGCGCGGCGACATCCCCGCGCTGGCGATGTTCTTCCTGCGGCGCTGCGCGGCCGAGAACGGCCGCGCGATCGAGACGTTCTCCGACGACGCGCTGCAGGCCATGAACGACCACGGGTGGCCCGGCAACGTCCGCGAGCTCGAGAACGTGGTGGAGCGCGCCGTGGTGCTCTGCGACGGCCCCGTGATCGACCGGCGGCACCTGCCGACGACGATCGTCCCCTCCGAGAGCCGCGACGCGGCCCCCCCGGTGCCCGGCACGACGATCGCCGACCTGGAGCGCTGGGCGATCCTCAAGACCCTCGAGGCCTGCGGAGGGTCGACGTCGAAGGCGGCGACGCTGCTCGGCGTCAGCCCCCGCAAGATCCAGTACAAGCTGCACGAGTACGGCCGCAGCGAGGAGGGCGAGTAGGTGAGCGACGTCGTCCTGCGCGTCGAGGACCTCCGGAAGACGTTCCGCAAGCCGCTGACCGGCCGCAAGGTCGAGGCCGTGCGCGGCGTCTCGCTCGAGGTCCGGCGCGGCGAGATCTTCGGCTTCCTGGGCCCCAACGGGGCCGGCAAGACGACCACGCTCAAGATGCTGATGGGCCTCATCGCCCCCACGGCGGGGACGATGGAGATCCTGGGCGAGCGCGCGCCCTCGCCCGACGTGATGGCGCGCGTCGGGTTCTTACCGGAGAACCCCTACGTCTTTCCGTACCTGTCGCCGCGCGAGTACGTCACGCTATGCGGCCGCCTGTCGGGGGTGCCGCGCGCCGAGCTCGGCGAGCGGGTCGGGCGCGTGATCGCGCACGTCGGCATGACCGAGGCGATCGACCGCGCCGTGCGCACCCTGTCCAAGGGGATGCTGCAGCGCGTGGGGCTCGCGGCGGCGCTCGTGCACGGCCCCCGGCTGCTCGTGCTCGACGAGCCGATGAGCGGCCTGGATCCGGTGGGGCGCAAGGAGGTGCGCGACCTGGTCCTCGAGGAGAAGCGCCGGGGCCACACTGTCTTCTTCTCGAGCCACATCCTGAGCGACGTCGAGCTACTCTGCGATCGCGTGAGCATCCTGCGCCGGGGCGAGGTCGTGGTCGAGGGCGACCTGCGCTCGCTGCTGGAGGCGGGCAAGCGGCGCAGCGAGGTGACGATCGGCGGGGCGGGCCCGGCCCTGCGCGAGGAGCTCGCCGCACGCGCCGCGGCGACGCGCGAGATCGGCGACCGCGTCGTCATGGAGATCGACGGCGACGACGCCGTGCGCGCCGTGGTGGAGCGCGCCCTGGCGGGCGGCGCGCGGCTCGAGAGCCTCACGCCCAAGCGCGAGACGCTCGAGGACCTGTTCGTGCGCCGCGCCCCGTAGCGATGCCTGCGGGCGGCGCGCGCCGGGCGTGTCAATGATCGCCTCCTGTTTCGCCCGGGCGCCGCGCGATCCAGAGTGGGAGTCACCATGGGGGCTCTCCCGCGGCTGACGGCCGATCTGATCCTCTTGCACCCGCCGGCGGTCTTCCCGTTCCGCGACCGGGGCGACGTCTACTTCCCGTTCCTCGGGACCACCGGCGACGTCCCCATCACGCCGCTCTACGAGCTCTTCCCCCTGGGGTTCAAGGCGCTCGAGCGGCACCTGTCGGCGCGCGGGCGCACCGTCCGCATCGTCAACCTCGCCACGCTGCTCGCGCGCTTTCCGCGGCTCGAGCTCGAGGACGTAGCGCGGGCGCTCGACGCGAAGCTCGTGGGGATCGACCTGCACTGGCTGATCCACGCGCAGGGCAGCCTCGCGGTGGCCGGCGTGCTGCGGCGCGAGCGCCCGGACCTGCCGCTGGTCTTCGGCGGCATCTCGTCGACGTACTACGCGCGCGAGCTGATCTCGCGCGCGGGCGTCGACCTGGTGATGCGGGGGTACGACACGCTCGAGCCCACCGAGAGGCTCCTCGCCGCGATCGACGAGGGCACCGATCTCGCCGCCGTCCCCAACCTGCTCTGGAAGGACCGCGACGGGCGCGTCCGCGACAACGGCCTCACGCACCTGCCCGACCGCCTGTCGTCCGCGGTCGACTGGACCCGCGTGCCCGACGCCGGCGGCGATCCGTCGCTCGTCACGATGCGCGAGGTCACCACGACGCACACGGCCGGCTGCGCGTTCCGTTGCGGCTACTGCGGCGGATCGGGCGACGCGTTCCGGCGCCTCTACGGCGCCGCGCGGCGCGCCGTGGCCAAGCCGGAGCTCGACGTCGCGCGCGAGGTGGCCTCGCTGGCCCGCGAACACCGGCGTGACCGCTACCACCTGTACGCGATGGGACTCGAGACGCTGGGGCCCTCGCGCACCGCGGGCCTCATCGATGCGGTCCGCGACGCGGGCCTGCGATCGGTGAACTGGGAGTGCTACCGCCTGCCCGACGACGACACGCTGCGCCGGATGGTCACGGCGTCGGAGCGCACGCTGCTCACGCTCTCGCCCGACAGCCACGATCCGGCCGTTGCCCGCGCCGCGGGCCGCGGCGAGTACGACAGCGACGAGCTCGAGGCCTTCCTCGCGCGGGCCTTCGACCTCGGCGTCGGAAAGGTCGACGTCTGGTACTTCGTCGGGATGCCGCAGCAGGACGAGCGCAGCGCGCGGCAGACGGTCGCGTACGCCGCGCGCCTGCTCGACCGGTTCGGAGGCAAGGCCGATCCGATGATCTGCCCGCTCATGCCCAACCTCGATCCTGCGTCCACTTTCTTCGAGGACCCGGAGCCGTACGGGTATCGCGTCTTCCACCGGACGCTCGAGGACCACCGGCGCGCCGCGACGCGCGCCTCGCCCATCGCGCGCATCAACTACGAGACGCGGTGGCTGTCGCGCGCCGAGATCTTCTCCGTGGGCCTCGGCGCCATCCGCGATCTGCTGTCCGAAAAGGCCCGCATCGGCAGGTTTTCCCCGGCGCGGATCGAGGCGTTCAACGCGCTCCTCGACGACGCGATCGCCTTCGGGCGCGAGGTGGACGCGGCCGACGCGATCGCCGATCCGCGCGCGCGCGCGGCGGGCCTGCGGGCGCTCGAGGGCGAGGTCCGGCGCCGCAACGAGGCCGTGCTCACCGGCGGCGTCGTGGACCAGACGTGGCCGGTGGCGCGGGCGATCGGCGGGCGGTGGTGCGACGAGACGGGGTGGTCCGCGGAGCAGCTCGCGCCGTTCGCGGAGTCCGCAGCCCGGCCGTCCTAGAACGACCCCACGACACCGACGCCGCCCGGCCCGACGACGGGCGTCAGCGAGAGGACAGGCAGCTCGCGCTTGCGCACCGTCACCGTCTCGGGCACGAACGCGAGCTGGGCCTGGACGACCCCCGCGACGGCGGCCGCGACGAAGCCCCCGGCCAGGAAGTCCCCAACCCACGCCGCGGTCTTCGCGAAATCGTTGTACTGCGTGGCCACGTCGAACTGCCCCTTCTGGTAGGCGTCGTTGCGCTGCGCCACGTAGAGGAAGCTCATGCCCGCGCTCACGCCGCTGCCGAGCGCGAGCAGCCCCTCGCCGACGAGCAGCGTCCAGCCGAGCGCAGTGTCCCCGTTCTGCAGCTGCCCCGCCCCGAACGGCACGAGCGCGACGAGGCGCGAGTTCTCGTGGGTGATCGTCTCGGTCGACGCGAGCTTCTCGAGGGCCTCGAGGCGCGCGCGCTGCCGCTCGCGCTCGGCATCGCCCCGGGCCTTCTCCTGCTGCGCCTTGCGCACGCGCTCGGCCTGGATGGCGGCGATGCGGTCGCGATTCCGGGCGCGGGCGTCGGTGAAGGCGTCGACGGCCTCGAGCGAGACGCGCAGCGCGTCGGGCTGGTACTCGGGCTTGTCGCTCAAGAGGTCGGAGAAGACCTTCGCCGCCTCGTCGGCCTTCTTCTCGGCCACGAGCGTCGCGCCGAGGTACATGCGCGCGTCGGCGACGGCGTCGGGCTCCGTGAGCGTCCCGGTCGCCGGATCGAGCAGCGCGCGCAGGCGCGCCTCGGCCTCGTCGTACTGGTGCGCGACGTAGGCGTTGTGCGCCTTCTCCAAGTCGGCCGCCGGATCGGCCCGGGCCACGCGCGGCAAGGCGACGCCGAGCCCGAGCAGGGCCAGGGTGATCGCGATGCGCGGGAGCACGAGGCAAAATCTCGCCCCGGGACCGCTGCCTCCGCAACTGCAAACGACGCGCTCGCCACCCTAGAACGGCGCCGCCACCGAGCCGCCGGCGCGCAGGCGGACGTGCACCGTGGCGCCGGTCTCGATCTGGCGGACGGTGACGCTGTCGAACTCGCTCTGCATGGCCACCTGGTTGCTACCCGCGCGCACGGGGGTCTCGGGGTGCTCGACGAGCTGGTAGGTCTTGTTGCCGTCGCCGCGGATCTCCAGCCCTGCGGGCTTGATCGCGAGGCGCATGGCGACCGTGTCGTCCCTGTCGCCCGCCGGGACGTCGCGCGACGAGGGCGTGCACACCGGGCAGCCGAACGACAGCGTGTGGGCCTTGCCGTCGAGCACCACCCTGTCGCCGGAGCTGACGCCGCGCGGCGCGGCGCCGTCGACCGACACCGTCACGCCCATCGACGGGGTGAGCTGCAGCGTGAGCGCCCGCTCGACGGGCCGGGGCGGCAGCACGGGCATCCGGAGGGTGGGCATCGTGATGGGGTGCAGCGCGGGCGCCGCCGGCGCCGGGGCCTGGGCGAGCGGCGCACCCGGGGGCGCCCCCGACGGCTGCGGCGCCGCCGCCGCAGACGGCTCAGGGGACACCACCGCCGGCGCGCGCACGACCCGCCCGATCGCGAAGGCCACGGTGCCCAGGCCTACCGTGAGCACGATCACGGCCGACCCGCGGCGCAGCAGGCGCGCCCGGGCCTCGGCGCGGTGCATCCCGGCCACGAGGCGCAGCAGGTCCGGATCGTGGGGGGCGTGGGCGAGCGCGCGGTTGTAGTCGCGCGCGGCTCCGATGGCGTCGCCCCGCTTGTGCGCCTCCGCGCCCAGCGCGCAGAGCCGCTCGATCATGACCCGGGTGTGCGCCTCGGCGTACGCGTCGGGCTCGTCGAGCCAGGCCTCGAGCTCCTTGCGCGGCGACCTCACGCCCAGGCGCGCGAGCTCGTTCTGCACGGCCTCGCGCATGGCCCCGGCGTCGGGGTACCTCTCGGCAGGCGCGTGGGCGAGCGCGCGATCGAGCACGGCGCTCCACCGCGCCCCCACGACGGCCCGCTCCACGGCGGCGTCGGCGTAGTGACCGTCGAGCACGCGCCGCAGCACCTGCGCCGGGTTGCTGCCCTCGAACGGCAGGTGCCCGACCATGCACTCGTAGAGCAGCACGCCCATGCCGAAGACATCGGCGCGGGCGTCGACGTCGCCACCCTCGATCTGCTCGGGCGCCATGTGCGCCGGACTGCCGAGCACCTGGCCGGTCGAGGTCACCCCCTGCGCGTCGAGGAGCTTGGCGATGCCGAAGTCGGTGAGCTTGACCAGCACGCGGTCGCCCTCGGTCGTGGAGGCGGTCTCGCCTCCCGGGGCGGCGGCGCGGTGCTCGAGCAGGACGTTCTCGGGCTTGATGTCGCGGTGGACGACGCCGCTGCCGTTGGCGTGGGCGATGGCCGCCAGGAGCTCGAGCGCGAGCGCCGCGGCGATCTCGGGCGGGAGCGCGCCCCGCTCCTGGAGGAGCTTGCGCAGCGTCGTCCCGCGCAGCAGCTCCACGACGAGGTACTGCTCCTCCTCGCCCGGCTCGCTGACGTCGAAGACCTCGACGATGTTCGGGTGCCGCAGCTTCGCGACGGCCTGGGCCTCGGTGGTGAAGCGCGCGGCTACCTCGCGCGAGTCGCGCAAGTGGGGGTGGATGATCTTGACGGCCACCTCGCGCCCGAGGCGCCTGTCGCGGGCGCGGTACACCGTCGCCATCCCGCCGTGGCCGATTTCCTCCTCGACCTCGTACTTGGCGAGGTGGGGCAGTCTGCTTCGCGCGGAGGCGCTCGCCCCCATGCCCGCAGTCTACCCCGGGGCGGCCCCGGCCGTGGAGCCCGGCGTGCGGGGGGACCTAGCTCTTCAGACCAAGCCGCTTCAGGCGGCTACGAAGCGTGCTCTCGCTCAGACCGAGCGACCGGGCGGCGCGCGACTGGTTGCCCTCGGCGCGCACCAGGACCTGGGCGAGGATCTCCTTCTCGAGGTCGTCGAACGTCGTGCCGGCCTCGGGGAGCTGCAGCACGATCGACCACGCGACGCCGGCCGCGGAGGTCTGCGCGGCCGCCGAGAAAGGGGGCTCGGTCACCTCGGCCGGAGCCCCGAGGCGGGGCAGACTGGTCCCCGCGGGCGGCGCGGTCGGCAGGCCGGTGTCCTCGACGTCGACCTCGCGCCCGGCGTGGTAGATGACGAGCCGCTCCATCAGGTTGGACAGCTCGCGGACGTTGCCCGGCCAGGCGTGCCCCTCGAGCGAGCGCCACGCCGCGTCCGTGACGCGGGGCTGCGGGCGGCTCATGCGGCGCGCGGCCGCTTCGAGCATCGGCTGCCCCAGGCCGCGCACGTCCTCGGTCCGCGCGCGAAGCGGCGGGATGTGGATGGGGGCGACGGCGAGGCGGTAGTAGAGGTCGAGGCGGAAGGTGCCCGCCTGCGCCTCGGCCAGGAGCTCGCGGTTGGTGGCGGCGATGATGCGCAGATCGACGCGCCGGGGCTCGCTCGAGCCGACGGGCCAGATCTCGCGCGACTCGAGAGCACGCAGGAGCATCGCCTGCAGCGCCGGCGGAGCCTCGCCGATCTCGTCGAGGAAGAGCGTGCCGCCGTCGGCGAGCTCGAAGAGGCCGCGCCGCGAGGACTGGGCTCCGGTGAACGCGCCCTTGACGTGCCCGAACAGTTCGCTCGTCATGAGCTCCGGCGGCAGCGCCGCCAGGTTCTGCGCGACGAAGCGGCCGCGCCGGCGCTGGCTGCGCTCGTGGATCGCGGCCGCGACGAGCTCCTTGCCCACGCCGGTCTCGCCGTAGAGCAGCACGTTGGCGTCGGTGCCCGCGACGGCGACGACCTGCTCGAGCACCTTGGCCATCGCGGGCGAGCTGACCAGGAGGCGCGGGCGCACGACCGTGCGCTGCACCACCTCGACGTCGTCGCGCAGGCTGCGGTTCGCCGCGCGCAGCTCGTCGACGAGGCGGCGGTTGTCGAGCTCGAGGCGCCGCGCCTCGACGGCGCGCGTGATCGTGAGGCGCAGCTGCTCGACGTCCCACGGCTTCTGCACGTAGGCCCAGACGTGGCCCTGATTGACCGCGGCGGCGAGGTCGTCGTGGTCGCTGAACCCGGTGAGCAGCAGGCGCGGGACGTCGCGGAACTCCGCGTACGCGCGGGCGAGGAGCTCCGAGCCCTTCATCGGCTCCATGCGCATGTCGCTGACGAGCACGTCGAACGACGCGCGCGCGAGCGCGCCCAAGGCCTCGGGCCCACTCGCGACCGTCACCACGTCGAACTCGTCCTCGAAGACGGCCTGGAACACCTCGCGGACGTCGTCCTCGTCGTCGACGTACAGCACGCGCGGACGCGCGGGGGGCGCGGGAACCGAGGGGCGCGACGTCACGGCGGAGACAGTACCAGAGACGCCCGCGCCGAGGGGCGTCAGGCGCCGACGCGCGCGATCAGCTCGGCGTGGTACGCGTGGAAGGCGCTGTCGGCGGGCCACGCCGGGGCGCCCGACAGGATCGCGGGCACCTGGCCGCCGCGCCCGCGATCGAGCGCGACGATCGCCTCGGCGTAGCGCATGACCCAGTGCACGAGCGGAGACGCCGAGGCGGCGCGGTGCAGGACGCGCGCGTCGTCGTCGCGGCTCGCGTGCGCGAAGGCCCGCGCCATGGCCGCGAGGCCGCGCCGCAGCGAGGCGACGCGCTTTCGCGCGAGCACCCCGGCCGGGGGCAGCGGCAGCGCCTCGAGCGCCTCGGCCTTGCGCACGGCCGCGTCGCGCTCGCCCTCGAAGGTGTCGAGCAGCGTCTCGACGAAGAGGCGCTGCTCGAGCGCGGCGTCCCAGGCGGGGCCGCGCACCGCGCGCTCGAG
>JAJYCT010000005.1 GCA_021778125.1 Myxococcales bacterium | reverse complement strand
CGGCGGTTCGGCGCGCGGGCCGAAGCTCACCGGGATCGCCGGAGGACGCGGGCGGCCGACCGGCGCCGGCGCCGACGCGTTGGACGGCGCGAGGGCGGTCGCGGCGAGAGGGGACGTAGCCGCCTGCCCGGAAGGGGTTGGAAGCCCCACGGGCGGCGTCGGCGGAGCGACGCGCGGCGCGAGCCTCTGACCGCACTCCTGGCAGAACGTCAGCAGGTCGGGGTTGTTGGCCCCGCAAGTCGTGCAGATCACTCGAGTGTGATGGGAACTCGCGCGCGCGCGGCCGTCAAGGACGCCGTCCAGGCGGCCCGGTCCCGCGGCGCGCTCCCCGCGCGATTTCAGAGCCGATCGCGGGCCTCGATGGAGGCCTCCAGGCTCAGGAAGTGAGCGATGCCCGCGTCGTGCGGGATGCCGCTCGAGTCGCCCCAGGACTGGAAGTACATGGGGCGGTACGCGAGCGAGATGTCGGCCACGGTGCCCCCGAGGTCGACCTCGAGGCCCGCGCCGATGGTGCCGCTGAGGCCCCACGTGTCGACGCTCCACTCGTTGCCGTAGGCGCTGGCGCCCACGCCGACGAGGATGAACGGGGAGGTCTCCTTGCCGGTCTGAAAGTAGCGCCGGCCCTCCGCGCGGAGCTGCTGCAGGATGCCGAGCCGGTAGAGCTGGTTGGGGTCCTGCTTGGAGGCCTCGTAGGCGCCGCCGATGTAAAGGCGATCGAACGGGCGCCACCCGACGCGGACGACGAGGCCGCCGCCCGAGCCGAGGATGCAGTTGGTGACGTTCGTGCAGATGGTGCCCGCCGACGCGACCATCTCGGCCGCGAGGCCGACGCCGAACTGGATGTACGCGTGCTCCGACTGGGGCGGGGCGATGATCTCCTCGCTCGCCGGCGCGCTCGTGGCGTCGGCGCGCGCGGCGCGGGGGAGGGCTGCGAGCGCGACCGTCGCAATGACCGCGGGCACACGCCGGAGCCGAGCCCTGCGCGAGGCGGGGCGTGGGTCGCACGCGGACGTTGACAGGCCGAGGGCGGTTCGCATACTCGGGGTCCCCGACAGATGGAGATCTACCTCGACAAGCGCGCTGTTCGCCAGATTCGCCTCTCTGCGCAAGATGCGATCGAGGAGGGGGACATCGAGACGTTGCGCGAAGACATCCTCGAGGCGTTCACCGAGGAGCAGGTCGAGGAGATCGAGCGCCGCCTCGACAACGGTGACTTCTTCGAGTTTCTCACCGACCTGCTCGACGAGTGGTCGGGCGACGACGCCGACGAGCTGCTCGAGCTGCTCGACACACAGCTCGGCGACGTGGGCGTCGACCTCAAGTTCGAGAAGCGCGCGGCCGCGTCCGAGGAAGAGGACGAGGAGGCCGATGAGGCTGCGGACTACGAGGACGACGAGGAATTCGAGGACGACGACGAAGACGACGAGGAAGAAGAAGAGGAAGAAGAAGAGGAAGAAGAGGCCGACGAATAGTCGGCCTCCGGGACGCCCGGCCCTCAGGGGGTCCGCGGCTCCCAGCCCGCGCGCTGCAGGTAGGCGTGGCACGTATTCGGCGCTCCGGCGTCCGGGTTCGTCTTCAGACCGGAGCACTGCGCCGCGGCGCAGGGAACGTAGCGGCTATCGGGGAACTCGTGGACGAGCGTGCCGAGTCGGTCACACGCCGTCTTCGCGTCGCCATCCTCCTTCCAGAGCGCGGCCTCGAGCCAGAGCGCGTCGTCGCGCATCGTCGAGTGTTCGAAGTCCTTGTAGAGGCGATGGAACGTCTCGCGCGCCCTGACGTGGTCGCCGAGCTTGTCGCGGTAGAGGGCCCCCATGCGCAGCATCGCGGGCACGTAGTGGCGTCGCTCGTAGCTGCCCATCAGGCTGGTCGTCTCGCGGACCGCCACCATCCGCTGCAGGTCGTCGATGGCCGCGGGCACGCGCCCGAGCTTCTCGTCGAGCAGGCTCGCTCGCCAGAGGGCGGCGTCGAAGAAGGCGCCCCCGGGGTAGGGCCAGCGCTCGGCGATGTGCGCATAGGCGTCGCGCGCGGCCTGATCGTCGTCGAGCGTCTCCAGGTGCTCGGCGGAGAGAAACGCGACGAGCTCGACGAGCTCCGTCTTCTCCAGATCGTGCTGCAGCGAAGCCAGCTCGTCGAGACCCGCCCGGGCCCCCTGCTCGTCGGCATGAGCGACGAGGCGCCGTACGGCCACGTGGGCCACGCCGCTCGACGGAAAGCGCAGCGGCACCTGCGCGAGGTCCTGCCAGCCGCGTCCGGCGTCGTCGTGGGCGATGCGCATGGCCGCGGCGCGGTACGCGGCCTGAGCCTGGCGTGCGCTCGCCGGGTCGGCGGCCATCGCGTCGAGGCGCGCCACGGCCTCGGGGAGCCGACCCTCGCGCTCGAGGTCGTCGATCGCGCTCCAGCGCGCCTGGTCGACGTCCCCGCGTCGCGTCGCGGTGGTCGCGGCGCGGTCGAACGCGTCGACCGCGTCGGCGAGCCGGCCGGCACTCTCGGCCCGAGACGCGGCGGCGTAGCTCCGATCGAACGTCGAGCCCGTCGACGGGGCGCAGGAGGACGCAGAGAGGACCAGCGCACACGGGGCGAGGCGGCGCGCGAGGGGCCGGCTCGCGCTCACGTCGCCGCTCTGCGGATCGCCTCGCCCAGGGTGGCCTCCGCCGCGTCGATATCGGCGCGCGAGACGTCCAGGTGCGTGACGGCGCGCAGGCGCCGCGGCCCCGATGGGTTGATGAGCACCCCGGCCTCGCGTGCCAGGCGGGCGACGGCGTCGGCCGGGACGTCGAGGTCGATGTTGACGAGGTTGGTCTCGACGCTGGCGAGGTCCACGCGCACGCCCGGGGCGCGCGAGAGCGCCTCTGCCAGTGCGCGCGCGTTGGCATGGTCCTCGGCGAGGCGCGCCCTGTGGTGGGCGAGCGCGTGCAGCGCGCCCGCGGCGAGGATGCCGGCCTGCCGCATGGCGCCGCCCCAGCGCTTGCGCAGGCGCCGTGCTTCGTCGACGAGCCGGTGCGGCCCGCAGAACGCGCTGCCAACGGGCGCCCCGAGGCCCTTGGAGAAGCACACGCTCGCCGTGTCGAACGGAGCGCACCACGTCGCCACGTCGACGCCGCTCGCGACGCTCGCGTTCCAGATACGCGCCCCGTCGATGTGCGTCGCGAGTCCCAGCGCTCGCGCCCGCTCGGCCACTGCGTGCGCCTGCGCCAGCGACCAGACGCGGCCGCCCGCGCGGTTGTGCGTGTTCTCGATGGCGACGAGCGCGGTGCGCGGCGCCCAGTAGACGCGTGGCTGCAGCGCCGCGTCGACCTCGTCGGCCGTGAAGAAGCCACCGCGGCCGGCCGTCGCGAACTGCACCCCGCTGAGGGCCGCGCCGGCGCCGCCCTCGTAGAAGACGGGGTGCGCTCCCTCGCCGACGATCACCTCGTCGCCGGGGCGCGTCTGGGTCGCGAGGGCGAGCTGGTTGCCCATCGTGCCGCTGGAGACGAAGAGCGCCGCTCCCTTGCCGGTGATGTGGGCCACTTCCTCCTCGAGGGCGCGGACGGTGGGATCGTCGCCGAAGACGTCGTCGCCCACCTCGGCCGCAGCCATGGCCGCGCGCATCGCGGCCGTCGGACGGGTGACCGTGTCGCTGCGGAGGTCGATCATCGTGCCGAAATTAGCGTCTCGGTGGGCGCATGCGAACGTCGATTTGCTGCGAAATGTCTTGCGCATGAAGCGGCTGCATGTCAGGTGGTTGAACCAGTTGAGGACTGCAATGGCAGACGAGCAGAGCCCCCCCTCTAGCGTTTCCGGCGACCTGCAGGCCCTGGCGGCCCTGGCCCCCGTGGCTCGTCAGAGCGTGGTCGACGCCGTGGCCGACCGCCTGCGCAACGAGATCCTGTCGGGGCGCCTGAGGCCCGGCACGCGCCTGCCGAGCGAACGCGAGCTGTCGATGGCCCTGGGGGTCAACCGGCTTACGTTGCGGGCGTCCTTGGCCCGGCTCGAGGCCCTGGGGCTCGTCCACACGCGTCACGGCGCCGGAACGGTCGTGGCATCGTGGCGCGAGCGAGCGGGCCTGGAGATGCTCGGTACGCTGGTCAAGGGCCTGAAGCTGGCCGATCCCGCCTGGCACGAGCTCGTCCGCAGCGCGCTCGAGTTGCGCCGCATCCTCTCGGTCGAGGCCGTGGCCCTGGCGGCCGAGCGGCACACCGACGAGGACATCGACGCCATCGCCACCTGCGTCCAGGTCCTGCAGGAGCACGTCGACGACCCCGTGGCCTTCGCGCGCGCCGACCTCGCGCTCATGCGCGCGGTCTGCAAGGCGGCCCGGAGCATCGGTCTGGAGCTCTTCCTCAACACGTTCGCGCGCTGGCCCGACGAGCACCCGGCGCTCGTGGCGGTGCTCTACGACGACACCGCCACGTCGGTGTCCATTTATCCGCCGCTCGTCGAGGTCCTGCGCTCGCGCAACGTCGAGATGGCGCGGACGCTCGTGCGGCGTGCACTCGAGTCGCTCGACGCCGCCTGGACGCGGCGCCATCCGCCCCCCGCCGCCCTCGAGAGTGAGACCACGGCGCCGGCTTGTGCCGGCAAGGAGAAGAACGCATGAAGCTCACGAGCCTCGAGACGCGCTGGGCCGAGGCGGCCCTGGGCGCCATCTTTCCGGGATCGAGCGACGTCGGCCTCACCGACATTCGCGCGATGGACATGCGCGGGTTCCTTGATCAGGTCCTGCACGCCGTGCCCACGCAGGCCGCCATCGGGCTGCGCGTGGCGGTGTGGATCGTGGCTTTGGCCCCGATCTTCCTGCTCGGCCGCTTCGCGACGATCGTCGGGCTGACGCAGCCCGATCGCGAGCGCCTCGTCGCCACGCTCGTGGCGAGCCGCTCGTACGCCGTCCGCTCCCTGGTCCTCATCCTGAAGACCATCGGGGCGCTGCTCTACGCCGGGGACGATGCCGTGCGTGCGCGCATGCTCGTCGCGAGCCACGCCGGGACCATGGTCCCGCTGCGTCTGGGACGCGGCCGCGCCGCCTAGAGGAGTCGACCCATGTCTTTCGAGCACGATCATTCGCACGACGCATTTCCCGACGAGGCGCTCCCCGAAGGCTCGGTGGTCGACGGCGCGGAGCTCGCGCGCGACATCGACGAGGCGTTCGACTTCGTCGTCGTCGGCACCGGCGCGGCCGGCGCCGTGGCCGCCCACACGCTGGCGCGCGCGGGCTTCTCCGTGGCGATGCTCGAGGAGGGCCCGTGGGTCAAGACGCGCGAGTTCGGCGACCGCGTCTACGAGGCCTTCCGACGAATGTACCGCGACGTCGGCACGCAGGTCCTAGAGGGCCACAGTTACATCCCGCTCATCCAGGGCCGCTGCGTCGGGGGCAGTACGGTGATGAACTCGGCGATCGCGCACCGAACGCCGGAGGACGTGCTCGGGCAGTGGGACGCGGACTTCGGGCTGGGGGCGCACGTCTCGGCCTCGACACTCGAGCCGCACTTCGACGCCCTGGAGCGCGAGCTCAATGCGCACGCGGTCGCCGACGACGTCCTGGGCGAGAATAACCGGATCTTCCTTGACGAGGCGGCGAAGGACGGCCTGCCCGCGCGCAAGATGCACCGCTACGAGCGCAACTGCCGCGGGTCAGGCCGCTGCGTGACAGGGTGCCCGAATGGGGCCAAGCAGGGCATGAACGTCAGCTACGTCCCCTGGGCGCTGTCGCTCGGCGCGCGCCTCTTCGCCTCGTGCCGCGTCGAGCGCGTGACGATCGAGCACGGCAAGGCCACGGGCGTCCTGGCGCACGCGACGGGCGATGGCGCCCGGAGCAAGGGGCGCACCGTGCGCCTGCGTGCGCGACGTGGCGTGCTGGTCGCCGCGAGCACGATCCAGACGCCCAACGTCCTGCGCCGCAGCGGCCTCCGCAGCCGCGCGCTGGGCGAGCACTTCTCGTGTCACCCGGGCTACGGCGTGGGGGGCGTGTTCGACAACCCCGTGACGATGAGCTTCGGCGCGACGCAGGGAGCCGAGAGCACCCACCTGCGCAAGAGCGATCGTATCAAGCTCGAGACGATCGGCATGCCGCCCGAGCTCGCGGCCGTGCGCATCCCCGGTATCGGGGGCGAGCTGATGCGCCGCATGGGGACGTTCGCGAACGTCGCCGTGTGGGCCGTGGTCGTGCGCTCCGAGGCCGAGGGTACGGTGCGCCAGGGCTGGGGGGGGCGCGACAGGGTGAAGCTGAGCCTCACGACGCGCGATGTCGAGCGCACCCGCAATGGGACCGCGATCCTGGCCCGCATGATGTTCGAGGCGGGCGCGCGCGAGGTGTGGCCGGGCATCTTCGGGCTTCCGGCGGTGCTCACGTCGATCGACCAAGTCCGTCTCATCGAGGAGGCGCCGGCCGATTCGCGCCTCTTCAGCTTCATCACGACGCACCTGTTCGGCGCCGCACGCATGGGGCCCACGCCCGAGGGCAGCGTCGTGGGGCCGGACTTCCAAGCGCACGAGGCGCGCGGGCTCTACGTCGTCGACTCGAGCGTATTCCCCACCAACCTGGGGGTGAACCCGCAGCACTCGATCATGGGGATGAGCCGCCTCGCCGCAACACGAATTGCTGAGGCGGCCCGGCGCACCGCGGCGGCCTGAGCCCGGGGCGCTGCGAGGGACGGCGCGCCGGCGCCCCGTCGTCCCTCGCGGGGCCGATCAGGGCCGGTCCTGCCACTCGACGGTGATCTTCTCGTCGGGCATCTTCTTTTCGGCGAGCTGGGCGAAGGTCTTGAGCTCGGCCTTGCAGCAGTCGATGGTCTTGGCCTCGTCGATGCGTGCTAGCAGGTCGCGAACGAACTCCCGGATCGTGATCTCGCGCTTCATGGCGTCTCCTCTCGACGGGGCTCACGCCCCCATGGCGTCGAAGTACTCGTGCCACTTCGCCTCGTGCCAGTCGTTGCGCCGGAGCGCGTCACGGAGCGGTCCGGCCGCCTCGCCGAGCTCCTTGACGCGGTACACGTGGGCGAGGCCCGACGCCTTGACGTTCCCCGCGCAGTGAAGGAGCACCTTCTTGCCGGGGAACGCGCCGAGCACGCCTCGAACCACGGCGTAGTGATCGGGCGTGAGGTGCGTGCAGTCGACCGGCGCGTGGACGTACGTCATCCCCGCGTCGATCACGATGCGCGCCTCGTCGGCGAGGAAGTTCCGCGCGGTGGGGGTCGAGATGTTCACGACCACATCGAAGCCCTGGGTGCGCAACACCGGGAAGTCCTGGGCCGCCGGCTGCCCGGCGGTGGCGAGACGATCGGTCTCCTCGCGGAAGCGGGGGAGGGTAGAGGTCATGCCCGTCAGAGCCGGGGCGGGATCGAAGGGGTTCGGCATCCGGACGCGCTCTCCGTCCACCCTCTAGCGCCGCGACGGATCGCCGTCGACGGACGGCGGGAGCGGCTGGTGCCCGATGCGCTCGCGCAGCATCTCGACGATCCGTGCGCGCTTGGCCCGGTCGGGGACGGCAGCAGCCCGGTAGCGCACGTCGCGGTGCGCAAGCAACGCGGCCAGGGCGGGGCTCTCGCCCTGCGGGATCGAGAGCAGCTCCTCGAGGCGCGTGTGGATCCGCTCCGCGGCCTCGACCCAGACCGGGACTTCACGTACGTGCCGCCCTCCCCGGACGAGGGCGATGACGCCCGGCCCCTCCGGCGCGCTGCTCAGGCGATCGGCTGCGAGGACTTCATCGTCCGTCCATGACACGCCGAGGGCGGGGTCGAGGTGAGGGAAGGTCGCCGGATGGCGCGCGGGTACGCCCAGCAGGCCGCGCAGGACGTCGAGGGTCGAGAGCATGCCCACGGCGTGACCGTCGGCGTCGACGACGACCAGATGATGAAAATCACCTCGCGCGAGGACCTGGCCCGCGTCCTCGAGCGTCGTCCCCTCCGGGACCGTCGCCGCCGGTCGGGTCATCCGCGTCGTGTCCGGGGCGGGATCGAGCATGTCGCGCAGCGAGAGCACGCCGACCGGCCGCCGCTCCCGGTCGAGCACGGGCACGGCCGTGATGCCCATGGCCAAGACGAGCTCGCGGACGGCCCTTGCGTCGGAGCCCTCGTGCGCGAAGACGAGTTCCCGGTTCATGACCTCGGAGACGAAGCGTGCCATTCGGATGTTGGATGGACGTCGCAGCACTTCGTGACCGGAATCGCCCCGGCCCGCGCCTCGCCCGAGCAAGCGGTGGGCTCTCCGTGGCCGAGCTCTCGGGGTGACGAACCCGTCGGGGCCGCCGTGGCTCGAACCTGGGGAGGTAGAACATGGCGCGTGTCGTAGTGCTGGGCGCGGGGATCTCCGGTCACACGGCGGCGCTGATCCTCCGCAAGAAGCTCGCGCGACTGCACGAGGTCGTCGTCGTGTCTCCGGCCCGGCGGTGGAACTGGATCCCATCGAACATCTGGGTCGGCGTGGGGCGGATGAAGAAGGAGCAGGTGACGTTCGAGCTGGCCCCGGTCTACGCCCGGGCCGGGATCACGTTCCGGCAGGCGAGGGCGGTGGAGATCCACCCGAGCGGGCGCGCCGGGGCCCCTGAACCCTACGTCGTCGTGGAGTCCACGGCCCCGGACAGCCAGGGCGCCCGCGAGGAGATCGCCTACGACTACCTCGTCAACGCGACGGGACCGAAGCTGAACTTCGGGGCGACGCCGGGGCTCGGCCCCGAAGGCAACAGCCTCTCGGTCTGCACGTTCGACCACGCCGAGCAGACCGCACACGCGCTCGACGAGGCCATCGCACGGATGAAGGAGGGAGCGAAACTCACGTTCGTCGTCGGCATGGGCCACGGCCTGTGCACCTGCGAGGGAGCGGCGTTTGAGTACGCCTTCAACCTCGAGTTCGAGCTCCGGCGGGCGGGCGTACGCGAGCAGGCGCGCATCGTGTTTCTGACCAACGAGGCCGAGGTCGGCGACTTCGGCGTCGACGGGCTGCAGATCCGCCGCGGCGGCTACGACGTGCCGAGCAGCGTGTTCGCCGAGTCGATGTTCGTCGAGCGCGGGATCGAGTGGATCACCGGCGCCCACGTGCACAGCGTCGACCCGAACGAGGTGACCTACGAGACGCTCGACGGGCAGAAGCGAACGCTGGCCTTCGACTTCGCCATGCTGCTGCCGCCCTTCACGGGCGTCGGCCTGAAGGCGTTCGACCAGGACGGCCAAGAAATCACCTCCGAGCTCTTCGCGCCCAACTCGTTCATGAAGGTCGACGCGAACTATACGGCGAAGCCCTACGAGGAGTGGACCCCCGAGGATTGGCCCAGGACCTACCAGTCGCCGCTCTTTCCCAACGTCTTCGCGGTGGGGATCGCGTTCGCGCCGCCGCACGCCCTGTCGCGACCCCGGAAGACCGAGAACGGCGTCCCCGTCGCGCCTGCCCCGCCGCGCACCGGCATGCCCTCGGGGATCATGGGGCGCGCCGTCGCCCTGAGCATCGCCGACATGATCAAGCGCGGAGCCAAGCAGCCGACGCACGAGGCCTCGATGGCGAAGATGGGGGCGGCGTGCGTCGCGTCGGCTGGCGTCGGCTTCTGGAGCGGCTCGGCCGTGTCGATGACGATGTACCCGGTCGTGCCGGACTACGCGCGGTACCCCGGCGCTGGCCGCAGCACGCGCCACACGACCGGCGAGGTGGGCGCGGCCGGGCACTGGATCAAGCACATTCTCCACCACCTGTTTCTGTACAAGGCCAAGGCCTACCCGGGCTGGTGGCTGATCCCCGAGTAGGAGGAGCCGATGGGTATCGCGAGCGAACAGTGGCGCCACGCCATGAAGCCCACGCGCTGGGTGGTCTTCTTCCGGACGTTCGTCCTCTACCAGCTCTGGCGCTTCCTCTGGATCAACCTGCGTATGGTCCGGATGATCGCGAAGTCGCACTGAGCGGCCCCGCTCCGGCCCGAGCGCCGGGGGCCTGCAACTTCTCGTGCACGCCGGCGCAAGTTGCGCTACAGAGGCGCCCCTGCAGGTGCTTGCTACGGCCACGCCTTGTACAGTTTCGCCCACTTAGCTCAGTGGTAGAGCAGTGCTTTCGTAAAGCACAGGTCTGGGGTTCAAGTCCCCAAGTGGGCTCCCTCTTCCTCAATAATGGCGTCGCCCGTCGCACCGATGGCCGGGCCGTCTGCGCGCCCGGCGCGATCGGGGCGTGGATCAGGACTACCTTCACGCCACGAAACGACGCAGGCGCAGCGAGTTGGTCACGACGCTAACGCTCGACATGGCCATCGCGAACGCCGCGAAGACCGGGGAGAGGAGGATGCCGAACGCGGGGTACAGCGCGCCGGCCGCGACCGGGATGCCGAGGGTGTTGTAGGCAAACGCCCAGAAGAGGTTGGCGCGGATGGTGCCCATCGTCCGCCGCGCGAGGTGCAGGACCGTCGGAACGCCCTCGAGGCCCGCGCGCAGCAGGGCTACGTCGGCCGCCTCGATCGCTACGTCGGTGCCGCTCCCGACCGCCACGCCCACGTCGGCACGGGCGAGCGCCGGGGCGTCGTTGATGCCGTCTCCCACCATGGCGACCTTGCGCCCCTCGGCGCGCAGCGCGTCGATGACCTCGAGCTTCCCCGACGGCGACAGCTCGGCGCGCACGTCCGCGATGCCCACCTCGTGCGCGATGGACTCGGCCGCCTCGCGCCGGTCGCCCGTCAGCATCACGACGCGCAGGCCCAGGCGTCCGAGCCGGGCGATTGCCTCGGCGGCCCCCTTGCGCACCCGGTCGCGCACAGCCAGCACCGCCACGGCTCGGCCGTCGACCGCGAGCACGAGGGGCGTGGCTCCCGAGCCGGCGACCTGCGCCGCCGCCCCCGCAAGCGCGCCGACGTCGACGCCCTCGCTCGTCAGCCAGCGCTCGGCTCCGATGGCGACGGCGTGTCCGTCGACGTGTCCGCGGGCGCCCCCGCCCGGCACGGCGACGAAGTCGGTCGCCCGGCCAACCGGCCGCCCGCGCTCGCGAGCTGCCGCCACCACCGCCGTCGCCAGCGGGTGCTCGCTCGAGGCCTCGACCGCCGCGGCGAGCGCGAGGGCGGCCGCCTCGTCGAGCCCGGCGCCGGCGGCGATGCGCACCTCGCCAAGGGCCGGCTTGCCCTCGGTCACCGTGCCGGTCTTGTCGACCACCACCGTGTCGACGCCCGCGGCCCGCTCGAGCGCATCGCCGCTCTTGATGAGCACCCCGAGCGCGGCGCCGCGCCCCATGCCCACCACGAGCGCCGTCGGCGTGGCGAGCCCCATCGCGCAGGGGCACGCGATGACGCTGACGGTGACGAATGCGATGATCCCGTGCAGCAGGCGCGGCTCGGGGCCAACGAGCCACCAGATCACGAACGCCGCTGCGGCGACGACGAGCACCATCGGGACGAAGACGGCGCTGATGCGATCGGCGAGCGCCTGAACGGGCGCGCGCGTTGACTGCGCGTGGCGCACCAGGCGGACGATCTGCGCGAGCACCGTGTCCTCGCCGACGCGCTCGGCCCGCAGGCGTAGCGCGCCCTGGCCGTTGACCGTCCCGCCGACGACGCGCTCGCCAGCGCGCTTGTGCGCGGGCAGAGGCTCGCCCGTGAGCATGGACTCGTCGACGTCGGACTCGCCGTCCTCGACGCGGCCGTCGACCGGCACGCGCTCGCCAGGGCGCACGATGACCTCGTCCCCCGCCCGCACCTGGGCGACGTCGACGTCCTCCTCGCGTCCGTTGCGGACGATCCGCGCCGTGCGCGGCGCGAGGCCCACGAGCGCGCGGATGGCGAACGACGTCCGCGTGCGGGCCCGTGCCTCGAGTGCGTTCCCCAGAAGGACAAGGCCGATGATGAAGGAGGCCGACTCGTAGTAGACGTCTGGCACGAGGCCGCGGCGCTCGAAACGCTGCGGCGCGATCGTGACGACGAGCGAGTAGACGAACGCCGTCCCGGAGCCGATCGACACGAGCGTGCTCATGTTCGCCGAGCCGTGCTTGAGCGCCCCCCAGGCGCGCACGAAGAAGCCCTGACCCGACCACGCCAGGACCGGTGCCGTGAGCGCGAGCAGCGCCAAGCGTAGCGGTGTGCCCGAGAACAGTCCCGTCATCGGCAGCGCCATCGAGGCGGCGGCCAGCACGAGCGCCACCGCCGTCCGCCGCACGAGCGACATCTGCTCGCGCTGCGCGGCCTTCTCGGCGTCGGCGGCGGTCAGCCCCGCGCGCAGCGCCTCGACCGAGGCCGGGACGTGGTAGCCGGCGTCCTCGACCGCCTCGAGCACCCCTCCGAGCGCGTCGAGGTCTCGGACGACGACACGCGCCTGACGCAGCGCAAGGTTGACCTCCGCGTCGCGCACGTCGGGCAGCCGCCGCAGCGCCTTGCCGACGCGGTCGACGCAGGAGGCGCAGGACATCCCCTCGATGGGAAGGAGCACCTCGCGCTCGGCTGACACGCGGGCAACGTAGGAGTCGGGCGGTCTCCGTCAAGGCACACCCGGCCGGGCGCATGCCCTTTTCCGATACCGGGCTTGCGCGCATGCGTATCCTCCTCCGGATGTACGAGCTGGGCGCCCTCCCTGCCACGTGAACCACTAGCGGAGCCACGGGCATGCGTTCCAACCTGTCGTTCGAAAACTTCGCCGCCATCCTTGCCGCCCTCGGCACCGGCACGCTCGTCGCGTGCGGGGCCGCCGCGCCGCAGGCCGCGCCGGCGACGACTCGCAGCGCCGGGGCCGCCCTGCCGATGTCGCTGGGGGGCGTCGATCCGCTGGACGAGCACTACCTAACCGAGCTTGCGGCGTTCGTGCGCGATGTCCGGACTCCGTGGCACTCCGATCACCTCTGCTTCGGGGCGGTCGGGGGAACGTACCTGCACGACCTCCTGCCGCTGCCCTTCAAGCGCGCGACGGCCACGCGCGTGGCCGATCGCATCAAGCGGGCCCGCGACGCGCTCCGCGAGGGGCGTGAGCTCCAGCCAGCGGACGGCGTGCGTGTCGTCGCGGTACGCAAGCAAGTGGACGTCGCGACGGGCGGGGAGGCCGACGGCGTCGTCGGGCAGCTCGTGCACGGCCCAGGCGTAGTGGACCAGTCGCACCGACTCGGCGAACAGGAGCGGGCGATCGAGTGCGATCCCCGCCGGCGCGTTGGGGGCTCGCGACGCCTCGGACGTCGCCACGCCGAACCTCGTCAGCTCGTGGGACGCCAGCTCCGCGACGTATGGCGGGACGGACGGATCTCGGCTCCACCGGGGCACGCGTCGGCGATGGCCCGCTGCAGGGCCTCGTCGACGTCGGTCATTCGTCGAGCGGGAAGCGGTAGTGCGTCGCGGTCCCTTCAGCGACCGTAATGCTGGCCGACCGGGTCTTGCCGCTCGGGGTCACGCAG
Source organism: Myxococcales bacterium (assembly GCA_021778125.1). Taxonomy (GTDB): domain Bacteria; phylum Myxococcota_A; class Polyangia; order Polyangiales; family Polyangiaceae; genus Palsa-1150. The sequence goes on along the minus strand of JAJYCT010000005.1, from coordinate 26,228 downwards.
TCGAGGCGGTGGGGCCCCGCGGGCAGCTCGAAGCTGGCGACGGGGGTGACGCCCCGCGAGACGCCGTCGACCGACAGCGAGCACCACCCGGGCGAGGCGATCACGCTCAGGCGGCCGTTGCCCTTGGCAGGAGCGTTGCGCCCGGCCACCGGCAGCGAATCAACGGCAATGACCGGCGGCTCCGTATCGTCGGCGCTCGGGATGTTCGTCTGCGACGGTATCGTGAGGCCGCCGCCGGCCGCCGCCCCCGTCGCCGTGCCCGTGGCGGCGGCTACCGTGGAGCCCTGCAGGGCGGCGCGCGAGGTGGCTCCGCCCCCGGAGAACGCGGCGGCCAGCCCGGCCACGATGAGCAGCAAGATGACCAGCGCGCCCCCGGCGGCCGCGAGAAGCACGGTCCGTGGCGGGAGCTTCTTCACGTAGGCCTCGGCGCCGCGCAGCCACGGGAGGGCCCCCTCGCTCGCGCGCGCGCCGAGGCTCGCTGGCGGGGGCAGGCTGGCCCGAGCGAGCTGCGCCGGGGCGTCGACGGTCGGTGCGCTCTTGTCGGCGGTCCGGACGACGGGCAGCGCGTTGGTGGCCTCCGGGTCGCTGGCGTGGTCGCCCGTGTACGGGGAGGGCAGGGTAAGATCGGCCGGCAAGACGGGCAGGATCGCGTCGATCCGCTCCGCGACCTGATCGAACGATCCGAGACGCTTCTCCTTGTCGGTCACCAGGCAGTCCCGCACGAGCGCGCGCAAGGGCTCGGGGAGCCCCGGAACAACCTCGTCGATGCTCTTGGGCTGCTTCGTCGCAATCGTCACGATGAGCGCGTTGAAGTTCGGGGCGTCGAAGGCCCGCTCTCCCGTGAGCGACTCGAACAGGATGCCGCCGAAGGCGAAGACGTCCGTCCGCCCGTCGATCCCGGCCGCGCCCATGGCCTGCTCGGGGCTCATGTACAGTGGCGAGCCGAGCACCGTGCCCACGACGGTGAGCGACGTGTTGGCCTCGTCCTCGAGGATCTTGCTCACGCCGAAGTCGAGGATCTTCGGCACGGCGCGCCCGTCGCGATCCTTGTGCACGAAGATGTTGGTGGGCTTGAGGTCGCGGTGGACGACGCCGCTCCGGTGTGCGGCGGCCAGGGCGACGGCCACCTCCTTCATGATCCCGAGGAACTCGTGCGCGGTCATCGGGGGCTCGCGCCGCCGGACCGCCACGTCGAGCGCGCTGCCGCTCAGGAGCTCCATCACCAGGAAGAGCGAGGCGTCCTCGGCCTGCCCGACGTCGATGACCTCGATGATGTTCGGGTGGTTGATGCGGGCGCTGACCTTCGCCTCGAGCAGAAACCGCCGCGCCGCCTCGGGAGTCCGCGCGACCTGCGGCAGCATGAACTTGATGGCGAACTCGCGCTCGGTGAAGACGTTGGTCGCCGACCACACGGAGGCCATCCCGCCGGTGCCCAGCAGGCGGTTCAAGCGGTACTTCCCCGCGATGGTCTGACCAGCCTCCATCCGTTCCCCGAGCCGTCGACCTCTTATCCGATCGTCATTCCCCCGTCGATCACAAGCGTATGTCCGGTCAAGAAACTTGCAGCGTCACTGGCGAGATACAGTGCCCCGCCGGCGACCTCGTCGGGGGTGCCGTACCGGCGCATCGGCGTGCGCGCCAGAACATGGGCCAGAAGCTCGTCGTTCTTCAGGATCGCGCTCGCCAGCCGTGTGTCGACGAAGCCTGGGGCGACCGCGTTCACGCGGATCTGCGACGGAGCGAGCTCCACGGCGAGCGTCTTGGTGATGGAGACGACAGCGGCTTTGGTCGCCGCGTAGATACCCTGCAGGGGCGTCGCCACGAGGCCGGCCACGCTGGCGATGCTGACGATCGAGGCGGGTGCGCCCCGGCCGATGGCGTGGCGCGCGACCTCGCGGGCACACCAGAAGTAGCCCTTGAGGTTCACGTCGAACGTCTTGTCCCAGGCCCCCATGTCCGCGTTCAGCAGCGGGCCGAAGTACGGGTTGGTGCCGGCGTTGTTGACCAGGACGTCGACCTTGCCGAAGCGCTCGATCGCCTTCTGGACCAGGCCGACACAATCGGCTTCCTTGCCCGTGTGGGCGGCCACGCCCACCGCGGTACCGTCGCCGTGCTCCTTCGCGATCGACTCGGCCACGGCGTGCACTCCGTCGGCCTTGCGGGCCGCGAGCATGACCTTCGCGCCGTGGGCGGCGAACGTGCGGGCGATGGCCTCTCCGATGCCGCGGCTGCCGCCGGTGATGAGCGCGACCTTCCCCTCAAGCGTGATGCGCGCGGTCATGCCCGTAAGGAGTACACCCGGGACAAGCGGAGAGGGATGAAATCCCTCGCCGTCACGCCACGAAGGCGCCGAGCTTGCGGAAGCGGCGGTAGCGGTCCTCGACGAGGCCCTGCGGGCCGAGGATGTCAAGCTCGCGCAGCGCCGCCGCGATCGCGCGCTCGACATGCCGGGCTGACGCGTCGTGGTCCTGGTGCGCGCCCCCCGGGGGCTCGTCGACGATCCGGTCCACGACCCCGAGGCGCAGCAGGTCCTGGGCGGTCATCTTCATGCGCGCCGCGGCCTCGTCAGCCTTGCTCCCGTCCTTCCAGAGAATCGAAGCGCAGCCCTCGGGCGAGATCACGCTGTAGGTGCCGTACTCGAGTACGAGCACGCGGTTGGCCATGCCGAGCGCGAGCGCGCCGCCGCTACCGCCCTCCCCGAGGATCGTCGCGATGATCGGCACGGGGGCGCGGGCCATCGCCGCGAGGCACGCGCCGATGGCCTCGCTCTGGCCGCGCTCCTCGGCGCCGATGCCCGGGTAGGCCCCGGGCGTGTCGATGAACGTGAGGATCGGCAGCTCGAAGCGGCTCGCCATCCCGTACATGCGCAGCGCCTTGCGGTACCCCTCGGGGTGCGGCATGCCGAAGTTGCGCTTCACGTTGTCCTTGGCGCCGCGCCCCTTCTGGTGACCCACAACGACCACGGGCCGCCCCTGGAAGCGCGCCAGGCCCGCGACGATGGCCGCGTCGTCGCCGAACGTCCGGTCGCCGTGCAGCTCGACGAAGTCGGTGAGAATCCGGTCGAAGTAGTCGAGCGAGTACGGGCGGCCAGGGTGGCGCGAGAGCTGGACCTTCTGCCACGGCGAGAGCTCCGCGAAAAGCTCGCGGGCTAGCTTGGCGGCCTTGTCCTCCAGGCGCCGCAGCTCCGGCTCGAGAGCCGTGTCGGCCCTGGCCAGCTCGCGCAGCTCCCTGACGCGGGAGACCAGCTCGACGACGGGCTTCTCGAAGGGCAGGACGAAGGCAGCGGCCATGGCGTAGGGCGAGCAAGGACTACCACGCCATGCGCCAGGGCGGGAGGTCCGGGGTCGCGGTCAGCCCACCTTCGCCACGGCGCTCGGCTTCTCGCGGATGATGTTGAAGCGACGCATGGGCCTCTCCTTGCCCTTGAGCGACCGCGCATCGATCTCCTCGGCCTCGAACCTCTGGCCGAGCAGTGCGAGGGTGGTCTCGCTGATGACGACCTGGCCGGCCAGGGCGGTCGAGCAGAGGCGCGCGCTGGTGTTCGCGGTGTCGCCGATGCACGTGTACGAGAGCGCCTTGGAGCTGCCGACGTAGCCGACGACGCCCGGGCCCGTATGGATGCCGATCCCCACGGCGAGCGGAGGCTTGCCGGTGGCCATCCGCTGGCGGTTGAACGTGCCGAGGACCTGCATCTGGTCAAGCGCGCACTGCACGCAGCGCACGGCGTCATCGCGGTGTGCGAGCGGGGCGCCCCAGAAGGCCATGATCCCGTCGCCCATGAACTTGTCGAGGGTGCCCTCGTACTTGAACAGCGTCTCGACCATGAGCTCGAAGTAATCGTTGAGCATCTCGACGATCACTTCGGCGTCGGTCCCCTCGCTCATCGCCGTGAAGCCGCGGATATCGCTGTTGAAGACCGTCAGCTCCTGCACGAGCTGGCCGCCCTTTTTCACCTCGAGCTTGCCGCTCATCATGAGGTCGGCGACGTTGGGCGCCACCAGGCGCGAGAAGCGATCGCGCAGCACGATCTCCGCCTCGACCTTCTTGGCGAGGATGGTGTTCTCGATGAACATCGCGGCCTGGCCGGCGACCGAGGTAATCAGCTCGAGGTCCTTGGGCTGGAACTGGGCGAGCGACTCGCTGTCGAGCCAGAGGACGCCGAGGACTTCCTTCTCGCTCTCGTGCAGGAGCGGCACGACCATGGCGCTCGAGATCCGGTTCAGGATCATCGACTTGCCCTTGGACGCCGCGAAGTCCATCGACGCGTCGTGCGTGAGCACGCCCGCGCGCTCCTTGATGACGTGGTTCAGAATCGTGCTGCTGACCTGGATCGGCGCGTCGCTTCCGTCGCGCCGCCGTGCGGCGCGCGGGTGCAGGGTGCCGTCGGTCTCGCGCAGCAGGATGACGCCGCGGTCGGCCTTGGTGAACTTGAAGAGGGCGAGCAGGATCTTGTCGAGCAGCCGGTCCTGGTCGCGCTCGAGGCCGATGTCGCGGGTGAGCTCCCAGATGATGCGCAGCCGCTCGTAGTCGACGCGGACCTGACCCTGATCGTGGCCGATCTGGTCGAAGGGCAGGAAGCCCTTGGTTTGCGCAGCGATCTGCGTTCCGATGGCGCGCGCGGCGTCGAGCACGTCGACGCGCGTCCCGCTGATGCTCGGGGGCCGGTGACCCTGCATCGGCGCCGGGGGCATTGGAGGCGGCGGCTGCGGCTGGCCCGTGCTCGGATACGAGTAGGCCTGCGCCCGCATGGGGGGCAGGGGCGGCGCCTGCATCTGCGCCGGCGGCATGGGCTGCTGCGGAGAAGGGGGCTGCTGAGGCCAGGCGCCGGCGCCTGGCGGCGGCGGGGCCCCGTGCTGCACCGCGCCGGGACCGACGGGCGGGGGAGGCAGCGCCGCACCCGAGCCGTCGTCGTAGCGGGCACGGGTCGAGCCGAGGGCAATCTCGTCGCCGTGCTTGAGGAGCGTCTCGCCCCGCACGCGCTCCCCGTTGACGTACGTGCCGTTGAGGCTTCCCAGGTCGCGCAGGATGAAGTGTCCGTCGCGCTGCTCGAGGATGCAGTGCTCCTTCGACACGATCTTGTCGAGGAGCTGGATCGTGTTGTTCGGATGCCGGCCCAGGCTGTTGATCGGCCGGAGGTCGATCGCCTGCTGTCCTTCTGCGGTCGCGAGGATCAGCCTAGCCATGAGCGCCTCCGTATCGTAGCAAGAGCTGCGCGCGACGGACAGACCAATAGGAGACCTCCTTCCCTCGCGGCACGGGCGCAAATGCTAAGTGTTTGTGTCCCTCGATGGCGCGCAAAGCGAAGACTCGACCTGGCACGGCCGCCTCGGCCCCCGCGAAGGAGGGCGGAGGAGCGAACGGCGCTCCCCGGGCGGATGACGCCACGCCGGCGCGGGCAGACGAGGGCGCGCTCGACGCGGGCTCCGGCCTCCGCGTGCGCTCGAGGATTCCGCCCGAGCAGACGGTGATGCGAACCGATCCGTCCGCCCTCCCCGAGGCGCCCCGCGAGAGCCACGGCATGTTCGAGCTTGTCCCCGCCGTCGCCCGGCGGGCGCTGGAGCTCGGCCTGTCGGCCCGAGAGCCAAGCTTTCACGTCTTCGTCGCGGCCGAGCCCGAGGTGATGATCGAGGACGACATCGTGCGGTACGCCGCACGGTTCGCCGGTGCCCGCGCCACGCCGAACGACATCGTCTACGTCCACGACTTCGACCGGCCCGAGGCGCCGCGTCCACTGCTGCTTCCTCCTGGCGCGGGTCCTGCCGTCGTCGCCGCCCTCGACGGTCTCATTGCGAGGCTGCAGGAGGAGATCCCGAGCGTGGTGGAGCGTGAGGAGTTCAAACGCGCGCAGGGCCGCCTGGCCTCCGATCTCGAGGCCAAGAACCGCGCCGTCATCCACGAGCTGGAGACCCGCGCCAAGACGCTGGGCTTTGGCGTGCGCCCGGTCCACGGCGGCGTGCAGACGTTCCCGATCCTCCACGGAAAGCCGGTGAGCGCCGAGCAGTTTGACGTGCTCGACGAGTCGACGAAGCGCGCACTGACCGAGAGCGAGGAGAAGCTGTCGAAGGAGGTCGAGAAGGCCGCGCAGCTCGTCCGGGCCCAGAGCGCGCGGTTCGACGCCGCGCGCGAGGAGGTCTTCTCGAAGGCCGCCGCGGAGATCATCAACGAGTCGGTCCGGGTCGTCGCGGGCGAGCTGTCCTCGCTCGGTGACGACGTACTGAGCTGGCTCGAGCGCGTCCGGCAGGCCCTCTGCGAAGACTGGGACGATCTCGTCGGCATGGAGGACGAGGGGCCCGAGGCGCAGGAGCGCGCGAGGGACGAGAGGGACGACCCCGAGCTCGCGACGCGCCTGAACCGCTTCAAGGTCAACCTGCTCGTCTCGCACCAGCCCGGGGCGCCCGCGCCGGTCGTGTACGACACGAACCCCACGTACCCAAGCCTCTTCGGGTACCTGGAGCGCCGGGCGCGCTTCGGCGCCCTGCTCACGGACTTCACGCGGATCCGCGCCGGCTCGCTGCACAAGGCGAGCGGAGGCGTACTCGTCGTCCGCGCCGCCGACCTGCTGACCGATCCCATCATCTGGGAGCGCATCAAGCGCGTGCTGCGCGAGCAGCGGATCGGCGCGGAAGATCCGCTCGGGCCGCTGGGGCTTTACGCGACGACGCTGCGGCCGGTGCCCGTGCCGGTCCGCGTGCGCGTCGTGCTCGTCGGGCCGCCGGCGCTCTACGCGACGCTCCTCGAGGCAGACCCCGACTTTGCGGCGCTCTTCCGTGTGAAGGTGGAGGTCGACCCCTTCATCGAGCGCACGCCCAAGAGCCTCACGGCGCTCGACGCGTACCTCATGGCGATGGCGCAGGATCGCGGGTGGGGGAGCTTCGATCGTGGCGCCCGCGCGCGGCTCCTGGACCTCGCCACGCGGCTGTCTGGCGACCGGGAGAAGGTCGCGCTCATCCTGTCGCCGCTCGAGGAGACGATGGCCTTTGCGAGCGCCCTGGCCGCGGCACGGACGCTCCAGGGGCCGGGCGAGGGAGCGGCAGAAGCCGCGAACGGGGAGGGGGGGCCGGCGTCCCGCCCGTTTCGCGCCTCGATCGTGCCGCCTGCGGTCAGCGTGGTCCGCGCGGACGACATCGAGGCCGCATGGCTCGAGCGCCGTGAGCGCGCGGGGAGCGCCGAGCGTCACATCCGCGAGATCACGCTGCGAGGCGAGGTGGCCCTCGACACCGGGGGCACTCGCGTGGGCGTCGTCAATGGCCTCTCGGTCTTCAGCGCGGGCGACGTCGAGTTCGGACAGCCCATGCGCATCACGGCCGTCGTCGGGATCGGGCGCGAGGGGCTCGTCGACGTCGAGCGCGAGGCACACCTCGGGGGGAGCATCCACACCAAGGGCGTGGCGATCCTGCGCGGGTACCTCGCGCGCATGTTTGGGCAAGAGCGGCCGCTCAGCCTGCGCGCGCAGATCGCGTTCGAGCAGAGCTACGGCGAGATCGACGGGGACAGCGCGAGCTCGAGCGAGCTGTTCTCTGTCCTGAGCGCCCTGGCCGACGTCGGTATCGACCAGAGCCTCGCAGTCACCGGGAGCGTCAACCAGCTCGGTGAGATGCAGGCGATCGGCGGCGTGTGCGCCAAGATCGAGGGGTTCTTCGACCTCTGCGCGGCCCGGGGGCTCACCGGGAGCCAGGGCGTCTTGCTTCCGCGCACGAACCTGCCGCACTTGGTGCTGCGGGACGACGTCGCGGAGGCGATCGCCGTGGGGCGTTTCCAGCTGTACGGGGTGGAGAGCGTCGCCCAGGGCATCGAGATCCTGACGGGGCTGCCCGCGGGGGAGCGTGACACGAGCGGACGGTTCCCGGCGTCGAGCGTCTTCGGCCGCGTCGAGCGACGGATCATCGAGATCGCCGAGCGGCTCCGCGAGGCCGAGAGCCATCACGTCGAGTCGGCCGAGGCCATCGACGACTCCGCGGCAGGAGACGGGATCGAGGGCGGAAGCGTTCGCCGGAGGTGACGACGAGCCGTGGCCGACTGGTCCTCCCTGCTGCGTCCCGAGCTCGCTGACCTCGCGGCCTACGTGTCCGCGCGGCACGACGGGATCCGCGCGCACCTCGACGCGAACGAAGCGCCGCCGCTCCGCTCGCCGCGCTTGCGGGAGGTCGTGGAGCGAGCGGTCGCCCGCACGGCGCTCGAGCGGTACCCGGACGCCCGCGCCTCCGAGCTCCGGGCACGGATCGCCGAGCGGACCGGGGCGCGCCCCGAGGAGCTGCTGATCGGCACCGGCTCCGACGAGGTCATCGCGCTCGTCCTCACGGCGATGGCGCGACCGCGTGAGCTCGCCGCGCAGGCCGTCGTTCTCACGCCGTCTCCGACGTTCGTGATGTACCGCATCGCGGCCCGCGCGCACGGCGTCAGGCCGGTCGAGGTGCCGCTCGACTCGTCGTGGGATCTCGACGTACGCGCGATGGCGCGCGCCGTTGAGGTGGTGCAGCCCAGCGTGGTCTTCCTCGCGAGCCCGAACAACCCGACCGGCAACCGCCTCTCCGACGACCGGGTCCAGAGCCTGCTGGCGGTCGCGGGAGACGCGCTCGTGGTGATCGACGAGGCCTACGTCGACTTCGCTGGGGAGTCGCGGCGCTCGTGGCGGGGGCGATTCCCGCGCCTCGGCATCATGCGCACGCTGAGCAAGGTGGGCCTTGCCGCGCTGCGCGTGGGGTGGCTCGAGGCCGACGCGGCCCTCGTCGGCGAGGTCGACAAGGCGCGGGCCCCCTTCAACGTGTCGGCGACCAGCCAGGCGATCGCGGCGGACGTGCTCTCCGAGGCGTGGCCCGAGATCGAGGCGAACGTCCGCGCGATCGTCTCCGAGCGCGAGCGCGTGGCATCGGAGGTGCGCGCGCTGGGGGGCTACGACGTGGCCCCGAGCGCCGCCAACTTCCTGTGGATCGGGACGCCGCAGCCGGCCGCCGCGGTGAGCGCCGAGCTCCTCGCACGCGGGGTGCTCGTACGCAGCTTCCACGCGGCAGGGGGGCGGCTGGCCAACCGCGTCCGCGTGACGACGGGCGCCCGCGCCGACAACGATCGGTTCCTCGAGGCGCTCCGCAGCCTGGGGTCGCCGTGAGGGGCGGCCGGGCTGCCCTCGCGCTCGGGACCCTGGCGCTCGTCGCGTGCGCTGGGGGCGCGCGGGTCGAGCGCGCCTACGACGGGCACGTGGTCGAGGGGAGCGTCGTGCAGCCCGAGGCCTACGCGGCCTTCCTGCGTGGCGCGCTGGCGGAGGCGGAAGGCAAGCTGGACCCGGCCGCGGACGCCTACGCCGAGGCAGCAGAGCTCCAGCCCGGCAGCCCCGAGGTCTGGACGCGCCTCGCTGCGGTCGCGTGCGCGCGCGACGCGCGCAGCGCGCGAGCGGAGGCGGCGCTGTCCCGTGCGCTGTCGATCGACCCGGGGTTCGCTCCGGCGTGGCTCGTCCGTGCTCGGTGCGCGACCGCGCGCGGCGACCTCTCCACCGCGACGTCCGCGGCCTCGCGCGCGGCCGCGCTGGACCCGGGAGCCGACGGGGCCACCGTGGTCCTCGTACGGGCGGGCGCCGCTGGCGGGAGGATGCAAGGCGCGCGCGAGCGGCTGCTCGCGCTAACGCTTACTGCGCGCGACACCCTGGCGGCGTGGGACGCTCTCGCGGCATGGGCGGCGAGCGCTGGCGACGTGCCCCTCTGGGGACGCGCCCTCCGCGCGGCCGCGCGGATGTCGTCGGAACGCAGGCTGGTCGTCGCCGCGGCTGCCGAGGACCTGGCGCGGGCCGGATACCTCGCCGAGGCGCGCGCGGTCGCCGCCGCTGCCGTCGACGTCGGCGATGATCCCCTGCCGCGCCCGTATGCCCTGGCGGCCCGGCTGGCGGTCGACGAGGCCCTCGCCCGTCACGATGTGGCGCTCGCGCGCGAGCGCTCGACGAGCGCCCGTGTTCCGCTCGAGGAGGTGGCTGCCCGCGCGCTGCTTGCCGGTGACGCGAGCCTCGCGCGGAGGCTGTCCGCCCCCGTCGTCGCGGCGGACCCGAGCGCGCGTGGCGCACGGCTCGTGTTGGCGGTGTGCGACGGAGGCGACCTCACCGCCGCGGCGCTCGACGCGCGCCACGGCGACGCGCAGGTTACGGAGGCGGCGCACGTGGCGTTCGGGGTCGCCCTGGCGCGCGCGCTCCCCGCCGCGCGGGTGCGCGACGTGCTGTCGGCGATCCCCGCCGAGGCGCCCATCGCCGGGGATGACCGGGTCGAGCGGCCCGCAGTCGCGCTCGCGTCGCGCGGTGCGCTGGATCCAGCGAAGCTCTCTGCCGAGGGAGCGATCGAGCTTGCGGCGCTCACAGGGAACGTGGCCCTCGCGCCGGACGGGCCTGTCGACGCACGGCACGAGCTCCTCGCCCTGGCGCTGCGTGACCCTCGCGCCTCGCGCGCGCAGGAGCTTGCGCTCCGCCTCGCAGGGGCGTCGCGGATCGATCCGATCGTCGCCGCCGCCGGCGCGCTCGTACAGCTCAACTCCGGGGCTCCCATCGCGCCCGACGCGCCCCGAGCGCTGCTGCGCATGGACGCGGCAGATCCACTGCTGGCGGCCATCGCGCTGCGCCTCGCGGAGCACGCCGGGGACAGCGACGCCGCGCGCCGGGCTCGGGCCACCCTGACCGTGGTAGGCAGGATGGCCGTGGCGCCCGTGGACTGAGGGGCTGTCGCTCAGCCCGCGCCGAGCGTCGCAGCCCGCACGGCGACCTCGATGGCGCGGGTCGGCACGAGTCCGAGCGCGAGCACGAACAGGGCACTGACGAGCAGCGCCGCCGTCACGTAGCCCGACCGCATCGGCAGGGCGACCGGGGCGCCGGCCGCGGGCTCGCGCATGTACATGTAGACCATGACGCGAAGGTAGTAGTACGCCCCGATGACGCTGTTCACGAAGCCGAGGATGGCCAGCCAGTAGAGGCCTCCGTCGATGGCCGCCTTGAAGACAAACCACTTCCCGAAGAACCCGGCCGTCGGAGGGATGCCAGCGAGAGAGAGCAAAAAGAGCGAGAACGCCAGCGCGGCGGCGGGGTGCCGCCTTCCGAGCCCCGACAGGTCCTCGTAGCTCACGGCCTCGCGCCCGTGGCTACCGCAGAGGATCAGCGCACCGAACGCTCCGGCCGTCGAGACGGTGTAGGACAGCAGGTAGAAGAGGACGCTCGCGCCGGCCTGCGTGGGATCGCGCATCAGTGCCGTCACGCCGACCAGAGCGTAGCCCGCGTGAGCGATGCTCGAGTAGGCGAGCATCCGCTTGACCGACTCCTGGCGGCCGGCGATGAGGTTGGCCACGGTCATGGTCAGGACCGCGAGCGTCGCGACGACCGGCGGCCAGCCGGCCGCCCACGACGTCCACGAGGCATCGCCCAGCGCGATCAGGAGGACTCGCAGGAGCAGCGCGAAGGCGCCGGCCTTGACCGCCACCGCCATGAAGGTCGTGGCCGGGGTCGGCGCTCCCTCGTAGGCGTCCGGCGTCCAGGCGTGAAACGGTACCGCGCTCACCTTGAAGGCCACGCCGACGATCACCAGAACCGCCCCCACCACCAGCAGAGGCGTGCGCGCCGTCGCCGCCGTGGCGCCGATGCCGGCGAGATCGGTGTGCCCGGTCGCACCGTAGAGAAGCGCGAAGCCGTAGATGAGGATCGCCGCGGCGAAAGAGCCGAGCAGGAAGTACTTGAGCGCCCCCTCGGCCGCGCGCGGGCTCGCCCGGCGGAAGGCCGTCATGGCGTACGCGCCGAGGCTCATCGTCTCCAGGCCGAGGAACAGCGTTACGGCGTCGCCCGACGAGGCGAGAATCATGGCGCCGAGCGTGGCGAACAGGATGAGCACGTAGAACTCGCCCCGCTCGATGCCGTGCTCGACGAGGTAGCCGCCGGCGAGCAGGGCCGCGAGGCCGCCGCCCAGGCAGAGCAGCATGTCGAAGAACAGGCCGAAACGATCGAGCAGGAGCCACGGCGCGAGCGACGCGGCCTCCGGGAGGCGCTCGATGCCGTACATCCAGACGCCGCCTGCGACGGCGGCCCCGACGAACAGCACGGTGGCGGCGCCGAGCGCGAGGCCGCCCTGCCGGGGCGAGAAGGCCTCGGCCAGCATGAGCAGGAGCGCGCCGAGTGCGACGACGAGGAGTGGAGAGAGGGCGAGCGCGATGTTCATGGCTCCTCAGTGGTTCTCCGCCACGGCGGTCTGCCCGGACGGCGCATGGGGCGCTTCGGGGCGACGCGGAAGGAGCTTGAACGGTCCTTCGTAGAATTTCGGGGGCGGATTGGCCTCGATGCGTGACTCGTAATCGCCCTGCACACGCTCCGCCGCGCCACGGATCGGCCCGAGGAAGATGTTCGGGAAGAGCCCGATCACGAACACCATCATCGCGAGCGGCGCGAGGGCGACGAGCTCCCTGCCGTTCACGTCGGCCAGGTGGGCGTTCTCCTTCTTGGTCACGGGGCCGAAGAACATCTTCTGGACCACCATCAGCATGTAGACGGCGCCGAGGATCACGCCGATCGCCGCCCCGACGGCCTGGACGCCCGCGAAATGGCCCAGGTAGTTGGAGGCGAAGGTGCCCGTGATGACCATGAACTCGCCGATGAACCCGTTCGTGGCCGGCAGCCCGACGCTGGCGAGCGTGGCCACCACGAAGAGGGTGGCGTAGACGGGCATGGGTTTGGCGAGGCCACCGAACTCGTCGATGTGCCGCGTGTGCCGGCGATCGTAGATGACGCCGAACAGGAGGAACAGCATCCCCGTCGAGATGCCGTGGTTGACCATCTGCAGCACGGAGCCCTCGAGGGACGCCGTGGTCATCGCGAAGAGGCCGAGCATCACGTAGCCGAGGTGGGCGACCGACGAGTACGCGATGAGGCGCTTGACGTCCTCCTGCTTCCAGGCGCAGAGCGCGCCATAGATGATCCCGCCGAGCACGGCGACGCCGGCGAGGTTCGCCGCGAACTCCTGCGCCGCCTCGGGAAAGAGGCCCATCGAGAAGCGCAGGTAGCCGTAGGTCCCCATCTTCAACATGACCGCGGCCAGGATCACCGACCCCGCCGTCGGCGCCTCGGTGTGCGCGTCGGGCAGCCACGTGTGCACCGGGAACATCGGGACCTTGATGACGAACGCGAGCGTGAACGCGCCCCATAGCCAGATCTGCACGTGCCGGGGGGCGAGCAGGCGCTGCAACTCGAAGTAGTCGAACGTCCAGGTGCCGCCGCTGGCGCGGGAGTACTGGTACGCGACGTAGAGGATCGCCGCGAGCATCAGTACCGATCCGAACATCGTGTAGAGGAAGAACTTGATGGCGCTGCGGATGCGGTTCGCCCCGCCCCAGACGCCGATCATGACGTACATGGGGATGAGCATCAGCTCCCAGAAGATGTAGAAGACGAACAGATCGAGCGCGAGGAACGCGCCGAGCATGCCGCCCTCGAGCAGGAGCAGCGCGAAGCACCAGTCCTTCAGGCGCTTCTGGATCGGGCCGAACGAAGCCCACGCCGCGATCGGCGTGATGAACACCGTCAGCAGCACGAGCCAGTACGAGATGCCGTCGATGGCGACGTGATAGTGGATGCCGAAGCGCGGCAGCCACAGGACGTCCTCGTTGAAGTGGTAGCCGCGGCCCATCGTCACCCGCAGCAGAGGCAGCGACGCCGCGAACGTCCCGAGCATCACGAGCATCGTGGTCCAGCGCAGCGTGGCGTGCGCCTGTCGCGGTAGAAACAGGATCGCGATCGCGCCCGCGAGCGGCAGCGCGATGATCCAGCTCAGAAGGTGGGCGCTCTCGGCCGGAGGGGCCGAGGCCGCGGTGGCCTCGGCGGCGGGCCACATCTGCGCCACGAAGAGCGCCAGCAGGCCCGCGGTGATCGCGATCGGGCCGCGAACGTTCCAGCCGTGGCGGCGAGGCACCAGCGCCGCGACGGCAGCGGCGGCGACGACCGGGACGGCGTGGTCGAAGAAGCGCGCTGCAACGGTCGCAGCGAGCGCGACGAGCGCGAGGACGGCGAGCTGGCCGGGACGAAGGTGCAGGGGCTCGTCGCGGTCGGGGGCGTGAGAGGTCTCGACGGTGGCCATGTTTGTCCCTACAGCGACGACGTCGGCTCTTCGGGCCGCGCGACGTGGATGCTCTTGCTCCGGATCAGGCCGAAGGAGTTCTTCACTTCGAGGTGGACCGTTTGGCTCCTCCCGGGCTCGAGGTGCAGCTTCAGCGTCGAGTCGGCGCCGAAGTCGCTCTTCTCGGGCTTGCCGTCGCTGTCGGCGTCCCAGCGGTACGCGTAGCCGACGCCTGGGGCAGCGGTCACGAGGTAGTCGTTGTTGCCGGAGTCGACGACGGTCGCGTTCGCGTGCGGCACGGCGAAGAACCAGCCCGTGGCCGCCAGGCCCACGACCATCATGGCGGCGTAGACGTGGACGACGCCGCTCTGGAAGGCGCGCAGCACAGTGCCGCTCGCGGCGACCACGAGCGCGGTCAGGCGCGCGAGGATACCGTCGACGATCGCGCGGTCGAAGGCCGCCGCCGTTTCTGCGAGGGAGTCGACCGCGGCGATCACGGTGGCGTCGTACAGCTCGTCGATGCGCCACTTGTCGAGCAGCAAGCGGTGCAGCGCGGGCTGCGCCTCGGCGGCGCGCTTGGCCGGTGCGCCGCTCTGCGACACGTACATCCACCAGGCGAGCAGCGTGCCCACCAGGAAGGCACCGATGCCCCCGAGAGCGAGCGGGAGCGTCATGTGCTCCGCCCACGCCGCGTCGTGGCCGCCTGCGTACACGACCGCGCCCTCGGTGGCCTCCTTGAAGACCGGCTCGAGCCAGTGCTCCATCGGCTGCCGGCTCAGGCCGAAGCCCGGGTTGAGCCAGCCGGCGAACACGGAGAACGTCGCCAGGATGATGAGCGGCACGGTCATTTGCCACGGAGACTCGTGCGGCGGGTGCCCCGGCGTCGAGAGATCCTCGTGGTGCTCGCCGTGACCGTGGTCGTCATGGGCCGCGACCTCGTGCTTCGAGAGCAGCGAAGGGCGACCGACCGTCCAGCCGCGGAACTCGCCCCAGAACGTGAGGAAATAGAGGCGGCACATGTAGAACGCCGTGAGCACGGCGGCTGCGACCGCGGTCGCGTACAGGGCGGTCCCGATCCAGGCCGGCGGCGCGTACACGCGCCCCTGGAGGGCTGCGGCGGCCGGGTTCACCGTCCGGTTCACGAACGCGCGGTAGAGGATCTCGTCCTTCGAGAAGAACCCGCTCGTCAGCGGAAGGCCGATGATGGCCGCGGTGGCGCCGGCGAACGTCCAGTGGGTGAGGGGCATCCACCTGCGCAGCCCGCCCATGTTGCGCAGGTCCTGCGACGGGTCGCCGTCGTGGATGCGGGCGTGCATCGCGTGGATCACCGACCCGGCCCCGAGAAAGAGGCAGGCCTTGAAGAACGCGTGCGTGAAGACGTGGAAGAAGCCCGCGGTGAACGCCCCGACGCCGACGCCCAGGAACATGAACCCGAGCTGGCTCACCGTGGAGTAGGCGAGGACCTTCTTGATGTCGTTCTGGACGAGCGCGATGGTCGCCGCGAAGAGCGCCGTCGCCGCGCCGACGCAGGCGATGAGCACCATCACGAAGGGCGACAGCACGAACACGAACGACAGGCGGCAGATGAGGTAGATGCCCGCCGTGACCATCGTGGCCGCGTGGATGAGCGCGGAGACGGGCGTGGGGCCCGCCATCGCGTCGGGGAGCCACACGTAGAGGGGGATCTGGGCGCTCTTGCCGGTGCACCCGAGGAGCAGCGCGAGCCCGACGGCGGTGGCCGCGCTGATCGTGACCGGCGACTTCGGCTGAAGGAACGACAGGACGCCGGTGTACTGCCCTCCGCCGAGCGGCCAGACGTGGACGCGGGCCTGCTCGCCCGTGTGCAGGAGGCTCGAGGCGCCGTTCGCGATGCCGTTCCAGTCGAGGGCCCCCGTGTAGTGAACGAGGAGGAACATCCCGCAGATGAGGCCGAAGTCGCCGACCCGGTTGGCGATGAACGCCTTCTTGCCGGCCGCCGCGTTCGGGGCGTGCTCGTACCAGAAGCCGATGAGAAGGTAGGAGCACAGCCCGACGCCCTCCCACCCGACGAACAGGATGGGCAGGTTGTCCCCGAGGAGGAGGACGAGCATCGAGAAGATGAAGAGGTTCAGGTACGCGAAGAAGCGGGCGAACCCCTCGTCGTCGGCCATGTACGACGTCGCGTACAGGTGGATGAGGAACCCGACGCCCGTGACGATCAGCATCATCACGCCGCTCAGCGCGTCGATGCTGAATTTCACGTCGATGGGGACGGTGACGCCGCCGGCGCCGCCGTTGGTGTTCATCCATTCCCAGGCGTTCCAGACGAGCTTCACGTGCTCGCCCTTCTGCTGGTCGGCGAGCTGCGAGAGCGCGACGAAGGCGGCGACCGACGCCGCGAAGCTCAGCCCGACGGCGGTGAGGGCCATGACCCGCACGGCGTCCTTGCCAAGCTGCTTGCCCCAGACGCCGTTCACGAAGGCGCCGAGCAGCGGCATCCCGAGGATGACCGCGATGAGAAGGTAGTCGTTGGACGGGAACAGAGAGAGCATGCTTCCTCTAGTTCTTGAGGAGGTCCGCTTCGTCGGACCGGACGGTCCGCCGCAGGCGGTAGAGGGACAGCACGATCGCCAGACCGACGGCGACCTCTGCGGCTTCGGCCGCGATGACGAAGAACGCGAACACCTGGCCGGTGTGGCTCGGCCCGGGCGCCGCCTGCTCGACCGCGTGGCGCAGGCGCGACCGGTTGAACGCCACCAGCGCCAGATTCGCGGCGTTGAGCATCACCTCGATGCTCATCAGCGTGACCAGCACGTTGCGACGGACCAGGAAGCCGACCGAGCCGATGACGAAGAGCAGGCTGCTCAGCAGCACGTAGTGCTCGACGGGGATCATGAGGAGTGCTCCTCGTGCGCGTGGATCTCGTGGCTGTAGACGCCAGCCCCGCCGGCGGTGTCCGGCTCGGGGGTCGCGGCTCGCGCGACCTCGCGCTCGCTCCGGGTGAGCGAGGCGACCCCCTGCCGCCCGCGCGCCACCGCCAGGGCGCCGACGACCGCCACCATCAGCAGCGCACCGGACACCTCGAACGGCACCAGCGCGTCCGCAAACAGGGCGCTGCCGAAGGCGTCGACGCCGCCGAAGCTCGGATCGACGTCGGCCAGGGGGAAGGGATGCTTCGCCGCCAGCCCGGCGCTCGCCACCAGCGCGATGGCCGCCGCGCCGCAGAGCGCCGCGAGCCCGCCGCCGAACGCCCGCGCGAACAGCCCGCGCCGGTCGTTCGGCGTCGACGCGGCCGGCCCGAGCAGCATGATGACGAAGAGGAAGAGGACGACGATCGCCCCGGCGTACACGATGAGCTGGATGGCCGCGAGGAACTGCGCGTGCAGCGCCAGGAAGAGCCCCGCCACGCTGAGGATGAGCAGCAGCAGCCCCATCGCCCCGCGGATCGGGTTCTTCGAGACGACCACGGAGAGCGCCCCGGCGACGGCCGTGAGCGCGCACACCCAGAAGTAGATGGTCCCGAGCGCTACCATGGTCAGCTCCAAGGCTCGACGGTGAGCTTCGCGTCGGCCCGCTTGCGCGCGCCCTTGACGTACGCCTCGAACTCCGGGCGGAACTTCTGCAAGAACGCGAGGGCGGGCATGGCCGTGCCCTCGCCGAACGCGCAGATCGTGTTGCCCATGATGCCGTTGGCGATGTCGTGGAGGCTGTCGAGCTCCTCCTTCGTCGCCTCGCCGTCGAGGAGCTTGGTGCACACGAGGTGCAGCCAGGCGCTGCCCTCGCGGCACGGCGTGCACTGGCCGCACGACTCGTGCCCGTAGAACTGCATCAGGTTCTGCATGCACCAGACGGGGTCGGTCCCCTCGGCGATGACGGTGACGCAGCAGGTGCCGAGCATCGTGCCGCACTGGCGCATCGTCTCGACGCCCAGCGGAACGTCGAAGACGCTCTTGCCGTGGTGGGGGTGCATCGGCGATTTTGGATCGGGCGCGTTGACCGTCTCGGAGGGGCGCAGCACCGGCGTCGACGACCCGCCCGGGATGACGCACATGATGGCCTTGTCGCCGAGGACGCCGCCGCCGATGTCGTGAATCAGCTCATTGAACGTCGGACCGACGGCGAGCTCCACGACCCCTGGCTTCTTGACGTGCCCGTTGATTCCGTAGAGGCGCACGCCGCCGTCGCCGATTGTGTGCAGGGCGGAGAGCTTGCTCCACTCGTCGCACCCCAGCCCGAAGGCCGCGGGTACGCTCGCGATCGTCTCGAGGTTGTTCACCGTCGTCGGGCAGCCGAAGGCGCCCGCGTTGGCCGGGAACGGCGGCTTCATGCGCGGCTCGCCGCGGCGACCCTCGATGGAGTTGAGCATCGAGGTCTCCTCGCCGCAGATGTAGGCACCGGCGCCGGAGTGGACGTAGACCTCGACCTCCCAGTCCTTGCCGAAGGGCGCCTTGCCGAGGAAGCCCCGGGCCTTGGCCTCGGAGATCGCGCCCCAGAGGCGCGTCTTGGAGAGGTGCAGCTCGTCGCGCACGTAGATGTACGCGACGTGCGCCCCGATCGCGTAGCAGGCGATGATGCAGCCCTCGACGACCGCGTGAGGGTTCAGCTCCATCAGCGTGCGGTCCTTGTGCGTCCCCGGCTCGCCCTCGTCGGCGTTCACGACGAGGTAGTGGGGCTTGGCGCCGACGACCTTCGGCATGAAGCTCCACTTGACGCCCATGGGGAAGCCGGCGCCGCCGCGGCCGCGGATGTTGGCCTTCTTGGCCTCGTCCACGACCTGCTCGCGCGACATCGTCGTGAGCAGGCGCTTGGCGACCTGGTAGCCGCCGTACTCGCGCTCGTAGGCGGCGAGCTTCCAGCCCTCGGGCTTGCCGTAGGTGCGCGTCAGATAGTCGGTGCGCTTGAGCATGTCCGGTTACTCCGAGAGCTTCGCGAGGATGGCGTCGACGCGCTCTCGCGTGAGATTCTCGTGGTAGTCCTTGTCGACCTGCATCATCGGCCCCGTCCCGCAGCTGGCGAGGCACTCGGCCGTGCGCAGCGTGATCTTGCCGTCAGGCGTGGTCTCGCCGGCGTGGACGCCGAGCTTCTTCTCGCAGTACGCGAGCACGTCGTAGCCGCCGCGCAGCGCGCACGGCAGCGTCCGGCATACCCAGACCTGGTGCTTGCCGACCGGCTTCCGGTTGTAGAGCGTGTAGAAGGTGACGACGCCCTGCACGTGGGCGGTCGAGACGTCGAGGCGCTGCGAGACGAACTCGATGACCTCGTCGCTGATCCACCCGTTCTGCTCCTGACAGAGGTGCAGAAGGGGCAGCGTGGCGGCCATCTTGGTCGGATACCGCTCGAGGATTTGTTGAAGCTCGCGCTCGCGTTCGGGGCTCAGAGCGAAGGGCATCGCGTGGCGGTCCTCGGGGGTCGGGCGCGTGGCGCTCGTGAAGGCCGCACACGCGTGAAACAGCGCGCGAAATAAGGCGGAAACCGGCGCGGAAACTAGTGGCGACGGTGCGCGGGTGTCAAGCCGTGGTCGCGCCGACAATTCCCTTGAGCCTTGCGTTTCGCGGCCGGTATGCTCCGCCGTCGCGAGGTGACGGCGTGTTCTGTCCGAACTGTGGGACCCAGAATCCGGATACGGCGCAGACCTGCTCCAAGTGCGGCTTCAACATCAAGGGCGCTGCGGCCCCGAAGTTCAAGGGCACGATGTTGATGATGAACCAGCCGCCGGCCGTCGGGCCCGCCGCACCTGCGGCGCCCGCGGCGCCTCCGGGGGCTGCGCCCAGGCCTGCGTCGGCGGGGGCGGCAGGGCCGCCAAGCAAGTTGAAGGGGACCATGGTGGGCGTCGCGCCGCCCATCGTCGGGGCCGTGCCGCCGGGGCCGCGCCCCCTGTCGGCTCCTCCTCCTCCTCCTCCGATGGCCCCGATGCAGCCGCCGATGGGCCAGCCCGAAGGAGCGTTTCCGCCGCAGGGCGCCCCCTACGCGCCGCCCGCGGGGCAGGGGGGAGTCAACCCGCTCGGCGGGACCATGGCCGCCGATGCCGGGGCCTTCGCGGCCGCGTTCGGCAACGCGCCGCCGCCCCCTCCGGGCTACGGGCCGCCGGGAGCGCCTCCCGCGTACGGCGCGCCGCCTCCGCAAGACCCCTACGGCGCCCCCGGCGCAATGGGGACCCCGCCGCCCGCTCCGTACGGTGCGCCGCCTGCCCCCTATGGCGCGCCGCCCGGCGATCCATACGGTAGCGCGCCTCCTCCTCAGTACGGGCAGCAGCCTCCCTACGGGCCGCCCGCCTACGGGCAGCAGCCGCCTGCCTACGGACAGCCGGCGCCCTACGGACAGCCGGCAGCACCCTACGGACAGCCCGCCCCGCAGGCGATAGCACCGTATGGCCAGCCCGCCATGGCTCCGCCCGCCGTGGCCGGAACGCTCGCGTCCGCCGGGACGGGGACCGGGCCCACGCGCCGCAACGCCCTGATGACGTTCCTGATCCCGGGTGTCGTCATGTTCGGGGGCATCATCCTCGGCACGATCCTCGCCATCGTGGGGCTCGCCACCGTCGGGTCGCTCCTCTCGCTGGCGGGCGTGGCCGCGGGCGGCGCCCTCTACCTGCTCGCCGCCATCAAGATGATCGGCGAGGTCAACTCGGTCACGCGCAACCCCGCGTTCCCGTGGTGGCCTCTCGTGGTGCCGTTCTACAGCATCTACTTCATGTGGCTCCTGGTCCCCGCCGAGGTGACCAAGGCCAAGCAGATGATGGGCGTCCAGGCGCCGACCCGCTCGATCGTGCTCTACGTCTTCCTCTGGCACTTCGCCCTTGCGTCCGACCTCAACGACATGGTGCGCTGATCGGCCTCCGCGAGGACGATCGCTCGTTCAGGGCGTGACTGCGATAGACTGGCGACGTGGGCATGGGCGCCCAGCGTGACGCACCGGCGAAGGCGGCGCGGGAGACGGGCTCTGCGAGCGACTCGCGCCCGGATCCCGAGCGCCTTGGTCACTTTCGCATCGTCGGCCGGCTCGGCCACGGCGGCATGGGCGTCGTGTACCGCGCGGTCGACGAGAAGCTCCACCGCGACGTCGCCCTCAAGCTGCTGACCACGGGCATCGGCGACGACGACGACCGGCGGCGGCGCTTCGAGCGCGAGGCGCGCGCGGTCGCGGCGCTCAGCCATCCGAACATCGTGGCCGTGCACTCCGTCGACCAGGTCGAGGGCCAGGCCTTTCTCGTCATGGAGCTGGTCCAGGGCCGCACCGTGGCGGACGTCATCCCGAGGGGCGGGATGGACCCCCTTCGCCTGCTCGACGTCGCGATGCCGCTCATCGCGGCCGTCGCCGCCGCTCACGACCAGGGCATCGTGCACCGCGACCTCAAGCCGGCCAACGTGATGGTCACCGACGAGGGCGCCATCAAGGTCCTCGACTTCGGCCTTGCGAAGCTCGCCGAGCGACCCGGCGGCCCCGTCGGGATGGCGGCGCCGACGATGACCGGCGAGGGGCGCATCCTCGGCACGCCGGCGTACATGTCGCCCGAGCAGGCCGAGGGCCGTGCCGTCGACGCGCGGAGCGACGTCTTCTCGCTCGGCGTGATGCTCTACGAGATGGCCGTCGGCGAGCTGCCGTTCGTCGGCGGCAGCACCATCTCGCTCATCTCTTCGGTCCTGCGCGACGACCCCACGCCGATCCACGAGAAGAAGGCGTCGATACCGCCGCAGCTCTGGCGCATCGTGCGGCGTTGCCTGCAGAAGGAACCCCGGAAGCGCTACCAGTCGTCGCGCGATCTACTCAACGATCTCGAGGAGCTGAAGGGGGACCTGTCGACCGGAGCGCTCGCGCCGACGCTCCCTCCGGGCCCGCGCGTGACGTCGAAGCCCCCGGCGGCCCGCAGGCGCAAGCGCGCCCTGGGCCTCGCCGCCGGGGCGATCGGGCTGTCGCTCTGCAGCGCGCTCGTCGGCGCCCGCGTCGGCCGTCTCTCGGCGGCGCCCGCCGCGAGCGCCGCCCCCCAGGCCCTCGGCGGCGAGAGCTCGGCGCCCCGCTTCACGAAGCTCACGCGCCTGACGGCGACCTCGAGCTTCAAGGGCATGCCGGCGATCGCGCCCGACGGCAAGTGGATGGCGTACAGCATGCGCGCCGGCGGCAAGGCGGACATCTACCGCCAGCGCATCGGCGGGACGAACCCCACCAACCTCACGGCGGGCTCGGACTCCGACGACGACCAGCCCGCGATCTCGCCCGACGGCGAGACCATCGCCTTCCACTCGACACGCGACGGCGGCGGCATCTACGTCATGGGCGCGACGGGTGAGAACGCGCGCCGCCTGACCGACTTCGGCTACACGCCGAGCTGGTCGCCCGACGGCCGGCAGGTGGTCGTCTCGTCGGTCGCGGTCAGGCAGCCGCTCTCGCGCCTCATCCACGGGGAGCTCTACATCGTCGACGTGGCGACGAGCGCCAGGCGGCGCCTCGAGACCGGCGAGGACTCGTCGCTGCCCGCCTTCTCGCCCGACGGCAAGTTCGTCGCCTATCACTACTGGGACGGGTTCCTCGAGCGGGGCGTCGCCGTCGTGCCCGTCACCGGTGGCAAGCCGGTCCACGTCGTGCGGGGCCTGGCGACCTGGACGCCCGCGTGGTCGCCCGACGGCAAGTACCTCTACGCGTCGGTCGTGCGCCGCGAGGACACCAACCTGTGGCGCGTGCCCTTCGACGAGGGCAAGGTCGCCTTCGGCGAGCCGGAGCCGGTCACCAGCGGCGTCGGCTTCGAGCTGGCGTACCCGTCGCTCTCGGCGGACGGTCGCAAGCTGCTCGCCGTCGGCATCCACGTCACGAGCAACCTCGCGCGGGCGCGGTTCGACGCCAGGAGAGCCCGCCTCGACGGTCCCATCGAGCCGCTCACGCGCGGCAGCCATCGCTTCGGCGACATCGGCATCTCCCCGGACGGAAACTGGATGGTCTTCGCCTCGGGTGGCTACGAAGGTTTCGCCTCGCCGCAGGAGGACCTCTTTGTCGCGCGCACCGACGGCTCCGAGCTGCGGCAGCTCACCGACGACGCGCCCTACGATCGCAGCCCGCGCTTTTCCGGCGACGGCAAGCGCATCTTCTTCTTCTCGCAGCGCGGGGAGGTCACCGGGCCCGGGCAGTGGTCGATCTCGCGCGACAGCCTCCGCATCTGGTCGATCGCGCCCGACGGCAGCGGCATGTCGCTCGCCTTCGCCGCGCCGGGCAAGCGGCTGTTCGTGCCGATCCCCAACCCCGTCGACTCCCGCGTCGCCGCGATCGAGTGGGACAAGGCCATCCTCTTCGACGCGTCCAGGCCGCCGGACCAGGCGTTTCTCGAGGAGCTACCCGACGTGCACCCGGGCGCGTACTTCTATCCCGTGTCGTGGTCGGCCGACGGCAAGACCCTCTATGGCTCGGACCTCGACACGGCGCAGGGCGAGCCCACCGGGACCTACTCGCTCGACGTCGCGAGCCACACGTACCGGCGCCTCGGGCCGCCCGACGATCAGGTGACGCCGCTGCGCGACGGGCGCCGCCTGCTCTACACGTGGACCCAGCGCCTCAGCGTCCTCGACACCGCCGACGGCAGCTCCAGGCTGCTCGTCGACGTGGCGCCCGACGCGATCGACTCGTTTGCCCTCTCGCGCGACGAGAGGTGGGCCTACCTCAGCCTCGTCTCGGTCGACGCCGATCTGTGGCTCGCCGAGCCGGAGTAGCGGCGGAGAGTCGGCTACGGCAGGTCGCCGCAGCGCCCGTCGGGCACGTCGGCGACGCGGGCCCACGTCTGCCCCCGCCCGCGCGCCCCGCGCGGCGCGTACGTCACGGTGACCCTGGCCCCGGCGCGCGTCGCGACGAGCTTCACCGGCGCGTTCGCGTCGCCGTCGCGCCCGGTCATCGACTCGATCACGTCGCCCTCGCGCAGGCCCGCCCGGTCGGCCGGGCCCCCGGCGCGCACGCCCACGACCTTGCCGTCGGGCGACAGGCGCGTCGCCTCCACGTCGAAGCCCGGGTCGTACGACACGTAGTCGCCCGTGCCCGCGCGGAAGCACGGGCCCAGCGCGTCGGACGGCAGCGTGACCGCCTCGCCCCGGACCACCAGCGCGTCGAACGTCCTGGCGGCGTCCGGATCGTCGGCGCCCACGGCGTCGAGCCACGCCGAGAGCGGGAAGGCGGCGGCGGTCTTGCGCTCCTCGAGCTGCCGGAGCAGCCCCTGGAGCACGGTCGCGAGACCGCGCTGGCCCCCGGAGCGCGCGCGGATCACGGCCGCCTCACGCAGCGCGTACAGCGCGCCGCGCGCCATGAGCGTCGCGCGCGCCGCCGGATCGGTCCGCGCGAGCTCGGCGAGCCGGGCGTTGCCGAGCGCCCGGTGTGGCGACGTGGCGAGCACGCTCAGCTCTCCGCCCACCGCGTCGCGCGCGTCGGCCATCGTGATTCCGTCGGCGCGCGTGAGCATGAGCATCGCTGCGTAGCGCGACACGCCCTCGCCGAACCACGCCCCCTCGGCCTCGTGGCCGGGCTCCGTGGCGACGCGCAGCAGGCCCCCGATCCAGAAGCGGGCGAGCTGCTGCGCCATCGACAGGCGCAGCGCCGCGCTCCACGGCTCGCCCGGCCCGACCTGCAGGAGCGTGCTCTGGAAGCGGGGCGTCGTCGTGAACGAGCCGAGCGGGCGGGTCTGGGTGAGCAGCAGCGTCGTCCACGGCGGCATGTCGAAGCGCGCCTTGAACAGATCGCGCAGGGCCGTGCGGTAGACCGCCAGCTCCGCCATCGACGGGCGCGCGTCGAACGCCGTGGATCCGAGCCACGCGCCCTCGTCGTGGGCGGCGCCGTCGTCGCTCACCTGCACGCCGAGCGAGCCGGCCACGTAGCTCGCGTAGCGCAGCGCGCGCACCGGGACCGTCGCCTTGCGCGCCTTGCCCACGCCGAGGCTCGACGCGACGCCCGCGGCGCGCAGCGCGTCGCCGTCGAGGCGCACGAGGACCTCGGCGCGCGCGCTGGCGACCGCCTCGGGGAGCGCCACGAGCCTCTCGCCCGCGCCGCGGAAGCGGTCGTCGAGGACGAGCAGACCGAGCGGGTCGTCGGGGGCGTCGTCGCCGGCGAGCACGTCGTAGGCGAGCGTCAGCGGCCCGGAGGGGGCGCGCGCGAGGCGAAGGGCGACGCCGGGACCGGCGGGCGACACGTCGACGGCGATCGCGCCGGACGCGTCGCGGGCCCCGGCGCGGGCGACGTGGTCGGGCGCGCCGCTGGCGAGGGTGAAGACGGCGGTGTTCGCGTCCGAGCGCGAGAGCGTGAGCTCGACGTGGACGAGCGGCTTGGGGGAAAGCGCGGGGCGCAGCAGCAGGACGACGTCCGCCTCGGGGCCCGCGGGGGCGGGGATCGCCGCCGCCGCGGAGGCCGAGAGCGCCGCCGGGGCGGGAGCGGCTGCGGGGAAGGCGGGGCAGGGGGCGGCCGCGGGGGCGCAGCCGAGGAGCAGAAGCAGGAGAAGAACGGTCGCGGAGGCGCTTCGCACGTGGCGAGGGTACACGGAACGTGCGCCCGCCGGTCTCCGGGGTGCGTCTCGGACGGACCGACCGGGGACAGCGCGGAGCCGTCCCGCGGACACCCCGGGCATCGGCAAGCGCGCGGGATCGCTCGCAACGCTACGTCGAGCAGGAGCTGCGCGGCTACCTCCGGTGCGGCGTCTTCGCCCACGGCTTCGTGCGGGCCCACTGCGACGCGTGCGGCCACGACCGGCTCGTCGCCTTCTCGTGCAAGGGCCGCGGCGTCTGCCCGAGCTGCGCCGGGCGGCGCATGGCGAACACCGCGGCGCACCTGGCCGACCGCGTGCTGCCCGATGTGCCCGTACGCCAGTGGGTGCTGTCGCTGCCGGCGCCGAGGCGGTCCTTCGTCTCCGCGCCCTGCGTGCCAGCGGCGACTTCGACGACTACTGGGCCTTCCATCTGCGCGAGGAACTCCGACGCAACCACGTCCGACGCTACGCCGACGGCCGTCTACCCGACCCCATGCGACCGCTCCGAAGGGTCAAATGATCCGAGAAAACGCCCGTTCCATGGGAGCCGGACCCAACGTAATCCCCTGGTTCGGGGCGTTCCACCCCTACTGGAACGTGGTCTGCAGCACCCTCGTCGCCGGCGGACGAATCGCCCGGCGCGCCGTCCACCGTCCCGTCGACGGGCGAGGCGTCCTTCGCGGTCACCGCTCCCCCGGAGCCGCAAGCGAGAA
>JAJYCT010000229.1 GCA_021778125.1 Myxococcales bacterium | reverse complement strand
TCCCCAACGCCGGCAAGAGCACGTTCATCCGCGCCGTCTCGCGCGCGCGGCCCAAGGTCGCCGACTACCCGTTCACGACGCTCGTGCCGCACCTGGGCGTCGTGTCGCCCGTCGAGGACGCGAGCTTCGTCATCGCCGACATCCCGGGGCTCATCCCCGGCGCGGCCGAGGGGGCGGGGCTGGGCATCCGGTTCCTCAAGCACGTCGAGCGCACGCGGGCGCTGCTGCACCTGGTGTCGCTCGATCCGGGCGAGGGGCGCGATCCGCTCGCCGACTACGACGCCATCAACGCCGAGCTCGCGAAGTTCGACCCGCAGCTCGCGAAGCGGCCGCAGCTCGTCGCGATGAGCAAGGCCTACCTCCCGGACGGGCGCGAGGCGTACAGGGCCCAGAAGAAGCGCTTCGCCCGCCGCAAGGTCGACCTGCATCTGGTGTCGGCCGCGACGGGCGAAGGGGTGCGCGAGCTCTCGCTCGCGCTGTGGAAGATGGTGTCGGCCGGCGCGCAGGACGACTGAGGCCCGCGCGCCGGCGTCTCGCGTGCGAGGGGGGCGCGATCAGTCGCCCAGGAACCAGCCGCCGAAGGTGGTCATGATGCCGAACTCGGTCACCTTGACGCCGTCCACGCTCTGGGCACCCGGGCCGGCCGGCGTCACCGACGAGCTGAGATCCGTCGAGAAGTTCGGGCCGATCCCCGCGAAGAAGTGATTCACGGGGTGGTAGAGGAACGGCGCGAAGATGCCGAGCCCGAAGCGGCTGCTGCCACCGCCGTTGTTGCTCCACGACGTGTTTTGATACGCGACCTGCAGCTTCGGCCAGAACGAGATGTTGTCGGTCAGGCCCAGGTTGTAGCCGACCTGCGGCGCGATGCCGAACGTGGTGCCGGTCGCGCCCTGGCCCCCGCCTCCCGGCGAGTAGCTGGCGATCCCAAGCAACACCTGTCCGCCAACGGAGAGGTTGTCGATGACGAAGTAGTCGGCGGCGGGCGCCAGGCCGAAGTGGGTCACCGAGCCCTCGTTGTTGCTCAGGCTCGCGTACTGGAAGTCGAGCATCGACCACGACGCCGGCGCGCCAATCGCCGGCGCGCCACCCCCGCCAAGGCCGTTGACGCTCATCTGCTGGGTGCCGATGGCCTGATCCCACGAGATGGCGAGCTGCCCGGCATGACCGAAGGCCGTCGCGGGCGCGTCGGACCCTCCTCCTGCCGCCGGAGGCGCCGCAGGGGGCGTGGGCGGCGCGCCTTGGGCGAACGCCGCGGTCGTTGCGGCCATCGTTGCGGCGAGGACTGCCAGGAACATACGGATGCGCATTCGATCCTCCTTCAACTGGTGGATACAGACTCAGTCAGGGTCGATGCTATTCAACGACCCGCGAGATGGCCGAGAAAACGGAGGAAGCGACCCCGCGGCGGCTACGCAAGGCCCGCGAAGACGGTGACGCCGGCGTAAGCGCGTACGCGGCGCAGGCGGTGGGCTTCCTCGTGGCGGTCGCCGTCGCCCCCGCGGCCGTCCGTGCGCTGGCCGCGCGCGAGGGCGCCGCGCTCCGCGTCGCGATCGCCGGGGCCGCGACTCCGCAGGCGCTCCGGTTCGACGTGCTCGATCTGGGCATATCGGTCATCGCCGTCGCGCTGCCCGTGCTCCTGGCGGCGGGCGTCACCGCGGGCGCCACGCACCTCGTGCAGTCGGGGGGAGTGCTCGCGACGCGCAAGCTCGCGCCCCGCCTCGACCGGCTCGACGTCATTCAGGGCCTCGGCAACCTCTTCTCGACCACGCGTCTCTTCACGGTGGCGCGTGCGCTGGCGGCAGGCCTGGTGGTCGCCTGGCTCGCGTGGCGCATCCTGGCCGGTCACCTCGGCGACCTCGCCCGCACGAGCGGACGCGTGCGCTTCGTCGGGGTCGTCGCCTCCGAGGCCGCCGGGGGATTGCTCTGGAAGGCGGCGCTCGTCGGCATCGCGATCGGCCTGGTCGATCTGCTCGTGACCCGGACGGCGTGGAAGCGTCGCCTGCGCATGGGCAAGGACGAGGTTCGCCGCGAGCACAAGGAGAGCGAGGGCGATCCGCAGATCAAGGCCGCGCGCGAGCGCGCGCACCACGAGATGCTCGCCGAGGCGACGGTCGCGAACGTGCGGACGGCGACGGTCGTCGTCGTGAACCCGACGCACGTCGCGTGCGCGCTCCGCTACGACGAGAAGCAGGGCGACGAGGCGCCCGTCGTGGTCGCGAGCGGCGAGGGCGACCTGGCGCGGCGCATCCGCGAAGCCGCCGAGCAGTACGGCGTGCCCGTGGTGCGCGACGTGCCGCTCGCGCGCGCCCTGGTCGAGCTCGAGGTGGGCGACGCGATCCCCGAGGCGTTGTACGAGGCCGTGGCGGAGATCCTGCGCGACGTGTGGGAGAGCGATGGCTTCCAGTGAAGGGTGCGGGGCGCCCGGTACGCCTCGCCCGTGGCCGTCTCAGGCGGCGCCCCCGCCCTCGGGCAGGTGCTCCCGCGTGAGGTTGCGGGCTCCGTCCGGGAGCACGAGCAGATCGTCCTCGATCCGGACCCCGCCGAGCGGCGCCAGAGCCTCGACGGCCCGCCAGCTCACTCCCGCACCGGCCGGCTTCGCGCGGAGCTCCGCGAGCAGCGCCTCGATGAAGTAGACGCCAGGCTCGACCGTGAAGACCTGTCCGACGGCGACCTCCGAGGTGTTGCGCAAGAAGGGGTTGTCTCCACGCGGAGCGCGCAGCCCGCAGCCCACGTCGTGCGTCTGCAGGCCGAGCGAGTGCCCAAGGCCGTGCGGGTAGAAGGCGCGCGTGATGCCGCCGGAGACGGCCTCCTCGACCGACGCGGTCACGAGGCCCGTCTCGCGCAGGATGGCGGCCACCTGCCGGTGCGACTCGTCGTGCAGATCCTCGTACGGAAGCCCCACGCGCACGGCGCGGCAGAGGCGCTGCTGCATCGCCTCGACGCCGGCGACGAGCTGCGCGAAGGCGCTCGCGGCAGCGCCAGCGCCCTTGAACCACGTCCGGGTGACGTCGCTGCTGTAACCACGGCACGTCGCCGCGGCGTCGACGAGCAGGGACTCGGCGGCGCGTCCGCGCGCCTGCCTGCCGTAGGCGACATGGTGCAGGGTGGCTGCGCTCTCGCCGAGGGCGACGATGTTCTTGTAGGGCGTCTCCCCGTCGTCCTGGCGCGTGGCCTTGAGGAACAGGAGGTGCAGATCGAGCTCCGAGGCGTCCCCGCCGCGGAAGGCCTCGCGCAGGGCGTCGTGCCCGGCGCGCGCGCGGCGGTTGGCCTCGGCGAGGCACGCCACCTCGTAGGGCGTCTTGGTCGTGCGTAGCGCGTCGAGGGCCTTCACCAGGCTGGATGGGCCTTCGCGCCCCTCGCCCACGATGGCGACGCGCCCGGGTCCTTGGTGGGCCCGCCGGGCGGTGTCGCCCGCCACCCGCACGACGTCGAGCGCCCGCTCGAACGCCGTCGAGTCGGGCGGTGCCGGCTTCTCCCAGAAGCTCGTGGAGCCCGCTCGCAGCAGCTTGGTCCTCTGGCCCGGCCGGACGACCAGCGCGCACTCGGCCTCCGCCAGCGGTACCCAGTGCTGGAAGTGGGGACAGGGCCGCAGGGCCCAGTACTGGTCGTCGAACTGGCTGCGCTTCGCGGGCGTGCCCGACTCGATGACCAGGGCGTCCCATCCCTGCTGCTCGAGCACGCGCGCGACGCGACGCTCCAGATCGGCGACGTGATCGAGGTACAGGGCGTCGAGATCGGCGGGTTCCACGCGCTGCAGCATACCTCTTTCCCCAACGATTCCGCGAGGACGGGCTCGTGCGTATTGTCAGCGTGCGCGGGAGCTGCTATCGCAGCGCCGCTCGCTCGACCCGCCCCGTGCGGCCCCGAGCGAGACGAGGCGTGCTGAAGCGTCTGCATCGCAGGCGGCCAACCACTCGGAATCGCGGACGTTCGGCTCCTGGCAAGGCCGGACGGACCAACGAAGCCGCTGAGAGGTTCGCATGAAGTCGTCCATCAAGGCCCTACTGGCAACGGTAGCGGTCCTCCTCGTATCCCTGGTTGGCCACACGGCCTTCGCCCAGCCGCACCACGGCGGCGGCGAGGACTCGCTCGTGGTCCCGTCCGAGATCGACACCCAGCTGTTCTTCGGCCTACCGGCCGCGCGCTTGCTCCAGCTCGGGCTGATCGTCTCCCTGCTGGGCATCATCTTCGGTCTCGTCGTGTTCGTGCAGCTGAAGAACGCGCCCGTTCACAGGTCCATGCGTGAGGTCTCGGAGCTCATCTACGAGACCTGCAAGACCTACCTCTTCACGCAGGCCAAGTTCCTCGGCCTGCTCTGGCTCTTCATCGGGGCCGTCATCGTCGTCTACTACGGCGTCCTCAAGGGCGAGCCCGTGGGCACGGTGCTGCTCATCCTCGCCTTCAGCATCGTCGGCATCGCCGGCAGCGCGACGGTCGCCCTCTTCGGCATCCGCGTGAACACGTTCGCCAACAGCCGCACGGCGTTCGCGAGCCTCAAGGGCAAGCCGTACCCGGTCTACGCCATCCCGCTCAAGGCCGGCATGAGCATCGGGATGCTGCTCATCAGCATCGAGCTCGCGTTCATGCTCGCGATCCTCACGATGATCCCGCACGAGTACGCGGGCAAGTGCTTCATCGGCTTCGCCATCGGCGAGTCGCTCGGCGCCGCGGCGCTGCGCGTCGCGGGCGGCATCTTCACGAAGATCGCCGACATCGGCTCGGATCTCATGAAGATCGTCTTCAAGATCAAGGAAGACGACGCGCGTAACCCGGGCGTCATCGCCGACTGCACGGGCGACAACGCGGGCGACTCGGTCGGCCCGAGCGCCGACGGCTTCGAGACCTACGGCGTCACGGGCGTGGCGCTCATCGTCTTCATCCTGCTCGCGGTCCAGGACCACGCCGTCCAGGTCCAGCTGCTCACGTGGATCTTCGTGATGCGCGTGCTCATGATCATCTCGAGCGGCATCAGCTACTTCGCGAACGAGGCGATCGTGAAGGCCCGCTACGCCAACGCCGACAAGATGAACTTCGAGGCGCCGCTCACGCAGCTCGTGTGGGTGACGTCGATCGTCTCGATCGTCTTCACGTTCGCCGCCTCCAAGGCCCTGGTCCCGATGCTCGCTGGCGACGACTCGCAGTGGTGGAAGCTCTCGGCGATCATCACGTGCGGCACGCTCGCGGGCGCGATCATCCCCGAGCTCATCAAGGTCTTCACCTCGACCGAGAGCGCCCACGTCGCCGAGGTCGTGACGTCCTCCAAGGAGGGCGGCGCGTCGCTCAACATCCTCTCGGGCCTGACGGCGGGCAACTTCAGCGCGTTCTGGATGGGCATGGTCCTGCTCGCGCTGATGGGCACGGCGTACTTCATCAGCGGCATGGGCCTGGGCGCGACGATGACCATCGGCGGCATGGACGTCTCGCCGGTCTTCGCGTTCGGCCTCGTCGCCTTCGGCTTCCTCGGCATGGGCCCGGTGACCCTCGCGGTCGACTCGTACGGCCCCGTCACCGACAACGCGCAGAGCGTCTACGAGCTGTCGGTCATCGAGGGCATTCCCAATATCAAGGAGGAGGTCAAGAAGGAGTTCGGCTTCGACCTGAGCTTCGACAAGGCGAAGCACATGCTCGAGGAGAACGACGGCGCCGGGAACACGTTCAAGGCGACGGCGAAGCCGGTGCTCATCGGCACCGCGGTCGTCGGCGCGACGACGATGATCTTCGCGATCATCGTGCTCCTGACCGACGGGCTCACCAACGCCTCGAAGATCCAGAAGCTGTCGCTCCTGCACCCGCCGTTCCTGCTCGGCCTCATCGCCGGCGGCTCGATCATCTACTGGTTCACGGGCGCCAGCACGCAGGCGGTCACGACGGGCGCCTACCGCGCCGTCGAGTTCATCAAGGCGAACATCAAGCTCGAGGGCGTCGAGAAGGCGTCGATCGAGGACAGCAAGAAGGTCGTCGAGATCTGCACGACGTACGCGCAGAAGGGGATGTTCAACATCTTCCTCGTCGTCTTCTTCGGTACGCTGGCGTTCGCGTTTCTCGATCCGTTCTTCTTCGTCGGCTACCTCATCTCGATCGCCCTCTTCGGCCTCTTCCAGGCGCTCTTCATGGCCAACGCCGGCGGCGCGTGGGACAACGCGAAGAAGGTCGTCGAGGTCGAGCTCAAGGAGAAGGGCAGCGAGCTGCACGCGGCCACGGTCGTCGGCGACACGGTCGGCGATCCATTCAAGGACACGAGCAGCGTCGCGATGAACCCGATCATCAAGTTCACGACGCTCTTCGGCCTGCTCGCCGTGGAGCTCGCGAACGACGAGGCGCACCCGATCGCCCGCGAGACGACGGCGGTCGTCGCCGCGGTCTGCTTCGCCATCGCCATCTTCTTCGTGTGGCGCAGCTTCTACGGCATGCGCATCGACGCGAAGGTCAAGGCGCAGGCTCCCGAGGCGCAGCCGAAGCCCGCGGAGTGACCCGCAAGGTCGCCGACCTGGTGGGCGCGATGGAACGCATCGCGCCCACTGCGTTCGCGGCGTCCTGGGACAACGTCGGCCTCCTGGTCGGCGACCCCGGGGCGCCGCTTTCGCGTGTCCTGCTCACGATCGATCTCACGCGCGCCGTGCTCGGCGAGGCGACGAGCCGTGCGCGGAGCGACGCGGTGGTGGCCTACCACCCGCCCATCTTCGCCGCGCAGAAGCGCTTCCTCGCCGGGTCTCCGGCGTTCGAGGCGGCGCGCAGCGGGGTGGCCGTGTACTCGCCGCACACCGCGCTCGACGTCTCCCCCGGCGGGACCAACGACGTCCTCGCCGACGCGCTCGAGATGAGGGAGCGCGCTCCGCTGCGGCCCGCGCCGGCGCGCGACGCGGAGCTCAAGCTCGTGACGTTCGTTCCTCCCGAGCACGTGGAGGCCGTGAGCCGGGCGGTCTTCGAGGCCGGCGCCGGTCGCATCGGCAATTATTCGTCGTGCAGCTTCCGCGCGCCGGGGACGGGCACGTTCTTCGGGGAGGAGGGGGCGAGCCCCGTCGTGGGACAGGCCGGCCGGCTCGAAGAGGCCGGCGAGGTTCGCCTCGAGACCGTGGTCCCGGAGAGGCGCGCCGAGGACGTCGTCCGGGCGCTGCGCGGAGCGCACCCGTACGAAGAGCCGGCGTTCGATCTGGTGCGTCTGGCCGCGGCGCCCTCGGGCCTGGGGCTCGGGCGCGTCGGCGCCGTCCCGCGCGCCGCGCTCGGGGCCGTCGCGGAGCGCGTCAAGAAGGCGCTCGGCGGCGCCCACGTGCTCGTGGCCGGTGCGCTGGATCGCCCGATCGAACGCGCGGCGGTGTGCGCGGGCAGCGGCGGTGAGCTCATCGGCGACGCCCTCGCCGCCGGCGCCGACCTTCTCCTCACCGGCGAGCTGCGGCACCACGACGCCCTGCGCGCCGCCGAGGCGGGCCTCGCCGTCATCTGCACGCGGCACTCGACGAGCGAGCGCGCCGCCCTGCTGCCCCTCGCGGAGCGCCTCGCGAGGGAGCTGTCGGGTGTCGGCGTCATCGTCAGCCGCGAGGACCGCGACCCATTCGTCTTCGCCTGAAGCGCCGTCCGCGATCGGTTCGGCGGGCTACCCGCGCGCCGCCTGAGCCCGTGCATGCCGACCGGCCCGCTCGCTTGACCCCGGAAGCAGGGGGCACCATAGTCCCATCGGCCTATCGGGATGCAATGATGACCACGCTGGGGACCGCCGTCGACGCCTTGCAGCTGCTCGGGGAGCCGACCCGCGTGCGCCTCCTGTCTCTTCTTGCGTCGGACGAGCTGACCGTGGCCGAGCTCGTCGCGGTCACGCGGCTCGCGCAGTCGACGATCTCGACGCACCTGGGACGGCTGCGCGAGGCGGGGCTCGTGCGCGACCGCAAGTCGGGGGCGTCGACGTTCTACGCCATCAACGAAGCGTCCATGCCCGCGTCCGCGCGCAACGTCTGGCGGGTCGTGCGTGAGGACGTCAAGGACGCGCTCCTGGACGACGATCGCGCACGCGCCACGAAGGTCGTGCGGGCCCGTGATCGCGCGGCGGGCTGGCCGGACGCGGTGGCGGGCGAGATGGACCGCCACTGGTCTCCGGGGCGCACGTGGGAGTCGCTCGCACGCGCAATGGCAGGCCTCGTCGCCCTCGGCGACGTCGTCGACGTGGGCTCCGGTGACGGCGCGGTCGCGCAGCTCCTCGCCCCGAGGTCGCGCAGCTACACGTGCGTCGACCAGAGCGCGAGGCTGCTCGACGCGGCGCGCTCCCGCCTCGGCACCCTGGAGGGCGTGCGGCTCGTGCAGGGCGACGCCCAGAGCTTGCCGCTCGACGACGGCACGTGCGACGCGGTGCTCCTTCTGCACGTCCTGGCGCAGGTCGAGAGGCCGGCGCGCGCCCTCGCCGAGGGCGCCAGGGTGCTGCGGCCCGGCGGTCGCGCGGTGGTCGTGACCCTCGACGCGCACGCCCACGCCGACGTCACCGCCGCGTACGGGGACGTGCACGCGGGCTTCGCGCCGGCCACGCTGCGTCGCCAGCTCGTCCGGGCGGGCTTCGAGGTCGAGAGCTGCGAGATCACCAGCCGGGACGCGCGCCCGCCCTCGTTCCGCGTCGTCACCGCGTTCGCCACGAAACGGAAGATTTCATGAACGACACCGAGTCCACTCTCCGAGAGCTCCTTGGCCGTCGGGTGCTGATCCTCGACGGCGCGATGGGCACGATGATCCAGCGACGCGGGCTCACCGAGGCCGACTACCGCGGGGCGCGCTTCGATCGCCACCCCAAGGATCTCAAGGGCAACACCGACGTCCTCGCCCTGACGCGCCCCGACGTGCTGCGCGCGATCCACGACGCGTACTACGACGCGGGCGCCGACATCGCAGAGACCAATACGTTCGGCGCGACGTCGATCGTCCAGGCCGAGTACGGCCTCGAGGCGCACGCGTTCGAGATCAACGTCGCGGCAGCCCGCGCCGCGCGCGAGAGCGCGCAGGAGTGGACGCGGCTCACGCCGGGCAAGCCTCGCTTCGTGGCCGGGTCCATCGGGCCGCTGAACAAGACGCTCTCGCTCTCGCCCAGCGTCGCAGACCCGGGCTACCGCGCCGTCACGTTCGACCAGGTGCGCGAGGCGTACGCCGAGCAGGTGCGCGGCCTGGTGGAGGGCGGCGCCGATCTGCTGCTGGTCGAGACGATCTTCGACACGCTCAACGCCAAGGCCGCGCTCTTCGCGATCGAG
>JAJYCT010000228.1 GCA_021778125.1 Myxococcales bacterium | reverse complement strand
AGCCACGCCTCGCCGCCGCGCGCCCCGAGGTCCGCGCGCGGGAAGCCCACCACGTAGCGGGCCGTGTCGACCACGCGCGAGAGCGCCGCGTCCTGCGGCCCCAGGCGCAGTGCGCCCACGAAGCGCAGCCCCGGCTGCGCGCCGGCCGTCAGCTCCTCGAGCAGCGCCGGCGCGTCGACGTCGGCGGCGATCTTCACGTCGACCGCCTCGCACAGGCTGCTGACGCCGAGCGAGAGCGCGGGCCCGAAGGTCATGTCCGGCTTGGGGTGGAAGCCCGACGAGTAGAACAGCGGCAGCCCCAGGCGCCGCAGCGCCCGCGGCAGCGCGCGCGCCAGATCGAGGTGCGACAGGTACGCCGCTGGCCCGAGCTTCTCGTAGACGAAGCGGTAGCGGCGAGCCTCGCCCTGCACGATGCGCGGCGGCGGCCCCTTCTGCGTGCGCGGCGGCGGCGCCGCCTCGCGCGGCGCGTCGGCCCCGAGCGTGCGCAGGTAAACGAGGCGCTGCTCGCGCATCGCCGACAGGTCGCACGCAACGCCGCAGTCGTAGCAGACCAGGCGCCTCGTCTCGGCGTGGGCGTCCTCGAGGTTGGTCGCGTGAACGAACGTCCCTGCGACCTTGCCGCACGGCGGCGACAGGCGGCTCTTGACGGCCTTGCGGTACTCGCGAAGGAGAAACCCCTCCTCGAGCCCCACGTCGACGTGGTCCCACGGCAGGCGCGCCGTCACCGGGATGGTGCCCAGGTAGCGCGCGGGCGCGATGCCCTCGGCGGCGAAGGCCTCCTCCCAGACGCTCATGCGCTTCTGGTCCTCCCACGAGTCGAACCGCGCGCCAGCGCGGTAGGCGCGCTCGAGCACGGAGCCGAGCGAGCGGTCGCCGCGCGCGAAGACGGCCTCGAGCCACGACGTGTCGCTGTCGTGGGTCTTGAGGTCGACCTTCGCCCGGCGCGCCTCGTCGCGCAGCCAGCTCTGCTTGCGCGCCACCGTGGCGGGAGTGTCCATCGCGCACCACTGGAAGGGCGTGTGCGGCTTGGGCACGTGCGTCGAGACGCTCACGGTGACCGCTGGCGTGCCCGGCGCGCCCAGCTCGCGCTTGACCTTGCGGCCCACCGCGCGCGCCCGCCCGCCCACCTGCGGGATGGCCCGCACGTCCTCCTCTTCCTCCGTGGGCAAGCCGATCATGAAGTAGAGCTTCATGCTCGACCAGCCGCGCGAGAAGACGCGCGCCGCCGTCTCGAGGAGCTGCTCCTCGGTGACGTTCTTGTTGATGACGTCACGCATGCGCTGCGAGCCCGCCTCGGGGGCGAAGGTCACACCCGTCGCGCGCACGCGGCTCATGTCGTCGAGCACGTTCTCGGACAGGCCGTAGGCGCGCAGGCTCGAGACGCCGAGCGACACGCGCCGGGGCGCGAGCTCGTCGGCCACCTTCTTCACGAGCGGCGCGATGCACGAGTAGTCCGCGGTCGACAGCGACGTCAGGCTCGCCTCGTCGTAGCCGCTCTTGTCGATCGCGCGCACGACCGTGTCGACCACCTGCTGCGGGTCGCGCTCGCGCACCGGGCGGTAGATCATCCCGGCCTGGCAGAAGCGGCAGCCCTCGGTGCAGCCGCGCGCGATCTCGATCGACATGCGGTCGAAGATGGCCTCGGGGCCGCCGATGGGGCTGTCGTCGGGGAACGGGTAGCGATTGAGGTCGTCGACGAGCGTGCGCACGACCGGCAGCGGCGCCTCCGGGGCGAGCGCGCGGTCGACGACGGTGAAGCCGGTGTCGGGCTCGACGCGCGTGGCGTAGAGCGACGGGACGTACACGCCCGGCAGGGCCGAAAGGGCTCGCAGGCGGGCGGCGCGCGGCACGCCCTCTCGCTTGAGGCGCGTCCAGGTGAGCGACAGGTCGGCGGCGCGCTCCTCGCCGTCGCCTACGACCACGGCGTCGACGAACGGCGCGAGCGGCTCGGGGTGCGTCGCGGTGGGGCCGCCGGCGACGACGAGCGGATCGTCCTCGCCGCGGTCGGCCGCGCGCAGCGGCACGCCGCCGAGGTCGAGCATGAGCAGCACGTTGGTGTACGTGAGCTCGAACTGCAGCGAGAAACCGACGACGTCGAACTCGCGCAGCGGCCGGGCGCTCTCGCACGACACGAGGGGCAACCCGCGGGCGCGAAGCTCGGCCTCCATGTCGACCCACGGCGCGTACGCGCGCTCGGCGAGGGTGCGCGGGTGGTCGTTCAAGATCCGGTAGAGGATCTTGAAGCCGAGGTGGCTCATCCCGATGTCGTAGACGTCGGGGAACGCCAGGCAGATGCGCGCGTCGGCGGCGTCCCAGTCCTTGTGGCGCGAGTTGAGCTCGCCCCCGAGGTAGCGGGCGGGCTTCTGCACCTTGTGGACGAACGAGGCGTAGGGGTGCTCGCGGGGGGCGGGCATGGCGGAACAGGGGGTTCTAAGAGCGGATCGGCCCCCGCGCAACCCGCAGGATTCACCGGCTCAGCGCTCCAGCAGCATCGCGATGCCCTGGCCGACGCCGATGCACAGCGCCGCCATGCCGCGGCGGGCGCCGCGGGCCTTCATCGCCCACGCGAGCGTGCCGAGGACGCGCGCGCCGCTCGAGCCGATGGGGTGCCCGAGGGCGATCGCGCCGCCCAGGACGTTGACCCTGGCGGCGTCGAGCTCGAGGCCGCGCACGCACGCGATCGACTGCGCCGCGAACGCCTCGTTGAGCTCGACGAGGTCCAGGTCGTTGACCGTCCAGCCGGCGCGTGCGAGCGCCTTCTTGCTCGCCGGGATCGGGCCCTCGCCCATGAGGTTGGGGTGCACGGCCGCCGTGGCGTGCGCGACCACGCGCGCGAGCGGCTCGAGCTTGTGCTTCTTGACGAGCTCGCCGCTGACGACGAGCACGCCCGCGGCGCCATCGTTGATGGGCGAGCTGTTGCCCGCCGTGACGGTGCCGCCCTTGCGGAAGGCCGGCGCCAGCTTCGCCAGACCCTCGAGCGTCACGTCGGCGCGCGGCGACTCGTCCTTCGCGAACATCACCGGCTCGCCCTTCTTCTGCGGCACCGGCACCGGCACGATCTCGCGGTCGAACGCGCCGGCCGCGATCGCCGCGGTGGCCTTCTTCTGCGACGCCACGGCGAACGCGTCCTGCTCCGCGCGCCCGATGCCCCATTTCACGGCGACCTCCTCGGCCGTCTCGCCCATCGACAGCAGCGGAAAGCGCGCCGCCATGCGCGGGTTCTCGAAGCGCCAGCCGATCGTCGTGTCGAACACCTTCGGTGGCGTGCGCGAGAAGGCCTCGTCGGTCTTGCCGAACGCGAACGGCGCGCGCGTCATGCTCTCGACGCCGCCGGCGATGACCGCGTCGGCGTCGCCCGTCGCGATGCGGCGGACGGCGTCGGCCACGGCCTCGAGCCCCGAGCCGCAGAGGCGGTTGACCGTCAGCGCCGGCACCTCGAACGGCAGCCCCGCCACCAGCGCGGCCATGCGCGCGACGTTCCGGTTGTCCTCCCCGGCCTGGTTGGTCGCGCCGAAGACGACGTGGTCGAGCGCCTCGGCGACCGCCGGCGTGCGCGCGCAGAGCGAGGAGACGACGTGCGCGGCGAGGTCGTCGGGGCGGACTGCGGCGAGGCCGCCGCGGAACTTCGCGATCGGCGTGCGGACGGCGTCGACGAGGAAGGCGTCACGGAGCACGGACATGCGCGGCAGCATACTCCGGGGGCCCGGGCCGCGCCGCGGCGAGGCTCACCGACCCTTCGGCGGCTGCGCGACGCCGTCCTTCCAGACGTAGAAGCCCTCGCCCGTCTTCTTGCCGAGCTTGCCGGCGCGCACCATCTGCCGCAGCAGCGCGGGCGCGCGGAACTGCTCGCCCACCTCCTTGTGCAGGTGGTCGAGGATGGCGAGGCGCACGTCGAGGCCCACCAGATCGGTGAGCTTGAGGGGCCCCATGGGGTGCCGGTAGCCGAGCTCCATCGCGCGGTCGATGTCCGCGGCGCTCGCGACGCCGCTCTCCAGCATGCGGATCGCCTCGGCGCCGAGCACCACGCCCAGGCGGCTGGTGGCGAAGCCGGGGAAGTCGCGCACGACGATCGGCGTCTTGCCGATGGCCGCCGCGAAGGCGAGCGCGCGCTCGACGGTCGCGTCGCTCGTGCCGATGCCGCGCACGATCTCGAGCAGCTCCATGACCGGCGGCGGGTTGAAGAAGTGCAGGCCCACCGTGCGGTCGGCGGCGACGAGGCGCGCGCCGAGCTCCGTGAGCGACAGCGACGACGTGTTGGACCCGATGAGCGCGCCCGCGGGCGCCGCCCGGACCGCCTGGCCGAGGAGCTGGACCTTGAGCTCCATGTTCTCGGGAGCCGACTCGATGACGAGCTCGACGCCCTCGCACGCCGACGCGACGTCCGTGGCCGCGGAGAGGGACGCCGCGGCGCGGCTCCGCACCTCGGCGGTGATCTTGCCCTTGGCGACGAGCTTCTCGAGGTACCCGCCGATGCTCTCGATCGCCTGCGCGGCCTTGCCCGGCGCGGCGTCGAACACGCGCGTCGTGAAGCCGGCGGTCGCCGTCACCTGCGCGATCCCCTGACCCATCGTCCCCGCGCCAAGCACCACCACAGCTGCCCTCGATGCGCTCATGATCGCCTTCCTTTTGCGTCAGCCCACCAGCACGGCGCCGCCGTTCACGTTGAGGATCTCGCCCGTCACGAAGCTCGCCCCATCGCTCACCAGGAACGCGATCGGCCACGCGATCTCGTCGGGTCGCGCGACGCGCCCCAGCGGGATCGCCGCGAGCACCGCCTCACGCTCGGCCGCGTCGGCCATCGTCGCCTCGGTCATCGACGTGCCGACCCACCCGGGCGCGACGCAGTTGACGAGGGTCCCGAAGGGGGCGAGCTCGGGCGCGAGGCTCTTGGTGAGGCTGATGATCGCGCCTTTGGAGGCGGCGTAGTGCGCGTGCCCCGCCTCGCCGCGCTGCCCGGCGGTGCTCGACACGAGCACGAGGCGCCCCGTGCCGCGCGCCTTCATCCTGCGCGCGAGGGCGCCCGCGAGGCTCACGGTGCCGCGCAGGTTGGTGTCGAGCGTCTCGTCGTACTGGGCCTCGGTCATCGTGTCGATTGGCGCGGCGCGCCAGATGCCGTGATTGATCACGGCGGCGTCGAGCGACCCGAGCGTGCCCTCCACCTCGGCGACGAGGCGCTCGCCCTCGCCCCAGAGCGCGAGGTCGGCGGTGAACGTGCGGGCCGTCACGCCCGCGGCGCGCGCCTCCTCGGCCACGGCCTCGGCCGCCGAGAGGTCGAGCCGCGTGTGCACGGCGACGTGAGCGCCCAGTCGCGCGAGCAGGCGCGCGGTCGCGGCGCCGATCCCCTTGCTGGCCCCGGTGACGAGGACGCGCTTGCCGGTGAGACCGAGCACGACGCCCCGGTCCCCGGCTCAGGTGGCCGCCGCGGGCGCGTGAAGGTCGGCGAGCAAGGCGCCGCACTCGCACGTCTCGGGCACGCTCGACCGGTGGTAGACGCGCTCGCACCGCGGGCACACGCGCGCGTCCGGCTCGTAGGCGATGACCTTGCCGCTGGCGGCGCAGTGCTTGCCGACGACCTGCGGCGCCTCGAGGGCGAGCGTCGTGCCCGCGCCCGCGCTCGGCGCGGGCAGCGTCGCGTCGTCGGGGACGTCGACGACGGCCGGCACGCGCTCGCGCGCCTCCCTGACGATCCACGCCGCGGCCTGAGGCTGGCTCTTGAGGGAGGCGAGGATGACGAGCGGCGCGCCCAGCTCGTCCTTGCCCGACACGCGCACGGTCTCGTCGCGCCACTCGATGCGCTCGACCGCATGCCACGCCATCCGCCGTACGCCTCCGCGCTCGACGGCGACGCCCGCGTTGCCCACGCGCAGCGGCGGCTCGCCGCTCGTCCCGATCCAGATGGCCCCCCCGACCAGCAGGGCGCCCGCCGCCAGGATGTACGGCGCGAGCTTGAGCGGCTCGGGCCCGCCCTCGCGCAGCAGACCGCCGAACTGGCTCCACGCGCCCGCGCCCATGAGCAGCGCGCCCGCGCCCCCGACCGCGTACACGACGCTCGCCGCCTGTAGCGCGAGCGGCTCGAAGCGCCGCTCCCTTCGCGCCCTGGTCTTGTCCCCCTTGCCGGTGCCCTTGGTCTTCTTTGCCATGCTCGCCTGTCAGGCCATCCGGCCGATCTCGTCGTAGAGGTACGCGGCGCTCTTGATGCCCAGGTGGTAGTTCTCGAGATCGAGCCACTCGTTGGGAGCGTGGGCGTTCTCGTCGGGCTGGCCGAACCCCATGAGCAGGCAGGGCTTGCCCGTGGCGTCCGCGATGGTGCGCACGAACGGGATGCTGCCGCCCTCGCGCATGAAGATCGTCGGCTTGCCGAACGCCTTGCTGAACGCGCGCTTGGCGATCTCGAACACCGGGTGATCGGTGGGCGCGAGGTAGGGCCGCCCGCCGTGCAGGTTCTCGACGCGGACGCGCACGCCGGGGGGCGCGATCGCGGCGAGGTACTCCTGGAGCAGCCGCACGATCTCGTCGGGCTCCTGGTCGGGCACCAGGCGGCAGGAGAGCTTCGCGCTGGCGCGAGCCGGGATGATCGTCTTGGCCCCCTCGCCCTGGAATCCGCCCGTGATGCCGCAGATGTCGAGCGTCGGCCGCGCCCAGATCCGCTCGAGCGTCGAGTATCCCTTCTCGCCCACGACGGCGGGCGCGCCCGCCATGCGCAGCCACTCCACCTCGTCGAACGGAAGCGCGGCGATCTCCTTGCGCTCGACCTCGGTGAGCGCGCGGACCTTGTCGTAGAAGCCGGGGACGGTGATGCGCCCGTCGTCGCCGTGCAGCGCGGCGATCATGCGCGCGAGCGCGTTGATGGGGTTCTGCACACCGCCCCCGAAGGAGCCCGAGTGCAGGTCCAGGGCCGGGCCGTCGACGAAGACCTCCACGTACGCGAGGCCCCGCAGGCCGACGCACAGCGACGGGATCCCGCGGCCGAACATGGCCGTGTCGCTCACGCAGACGAAGTCGGCGGCGAGGTCCTTCCGGTGGTCGCGCATCAGGGCGTCGAGGTTGACGCTGCCCACCTCTTCCTCGCCCTCGACGATCATCTTGAGGTTGATGGGCAACTTGCCCGCGGTCTTCCCG
The DNA here is from genome assembly GCA_021778125.1 of Myxococcales bacterium. Taxonomy (GTDB): domain Bacteria; phylum Myxococcota_A; class Polyangia; order Polyangiales; family Polyangiaceae; genus Palsa-1150. Next base: position 2,103 of record JAJYCT010000228.1, on the reverse strand, counting down.
AAGGCCTCGATGGCCTTGGCGTGCACGTAGACTTGGCCCTTGTCGTCTACGACGCCGCGGCCCCAGAGGCGGCCGGCGCGGATGCACGGCTCGAACGGCGGGGTGACCCACTCGGCGAGCGGATCGACCGGCTGCACGTCGTGGTGGCCGTAGACGAGGAGCGTGGGCTTGGTGGGGTCGACCAGCCACTCGGCGAAGACGGCGGGGTGCCCGGCGGTCGGCCAGACCTCGACGCGGCCCGCGCCGAGCGCGCGCAGGTGCGCGGCGAGGTGCGCGGCGTTACGCTTGACGTCGGCCGCGTGGCTCGGATCGCTCGAGACCGAAGGAATGCGGACCCACTCGACGAGGTCGTCCACGAAGCGCTTGCGGTTGGAGTCGATGAACGCGATGACGTCCTGCATGGGGCGGCGCGACAGTAGCCCTACTTGGCCAGCAGCGCGAGGGCCTCACGGACGAGCGCCTCGATCGGCTCGGCGGCCACGCGGGGGCCCACCGCCGAGACGGCGCGGTCGGCCTCGGCGGGCTTGAAGCCCATGCCCGTGAGCATCGCGCGAAGGCGCTCCTCGCCCGCGAGCGGGACGTGCGGCGGCGGCGCGCCGGGGGCCGGAGGACCCGCCGCGGGGACCGCCGTCGGCAGCTTGTCGCGCAGCTCGAGCAGGAGGCGCTCGGCGATCCTCTTGCCGACGCCGGAGATGCCCTTGAGCGCCGTGAGGTCCTGGCGCGCGATGGCGCGCGACAGGTCGGCCGCCGGCAGCGCGCCGAGCACCGCGACGGCGATCTTGGGCCCGACGTTGGACACGCCGAGCAGTACGCGGAACGCGACGCGGTCGGCCTCGTCGGCGAACCCGAAGAGCGACAGCGCGTCCTCGCGCACGTGCGTGTGGATCCAGAGCGTGACCTTGCCCGCATCGTCCGGGCGCGTGCGCCCGAGCGTGCCCAGGGGGACGGACACCTCGTAGCCGACGCCGCCCACGTCGACGACGACCCCGTCGGGGCCGTCGGCGACGACCTTGCCGGTGAGCCGGCCGATCATGGGGCGTACCGTACCACGGCGGGCGGGCGCGCCGGCCCGGTGTCGTGTGCCCTTCGGGCCGTCGTCGTACGCGCCCGCAGGGCGCCGGCCGCGAGCAGCGCGAGCACCGGAACGACCACGACGTGGTAGCGGTCCTCGCCAAAGAACACGGCGTGCGTGACGACGGTCGTCGCCAGCAGACCCACGCCGAGCAGGAGCGCCGGCGTGGCCTGGGGGCGTCCGGGCAGGGGGAGCCACGGCACGATCGAGACGAACACCGCGATCGGCCAGAACACGGGCGTGTCCAGGGCAAACGCCAGGCCCACGAGGCTCGCCGCTGCGAGCAGCACCGCGCCCTGAACCGCGGCGCCGCGCGGCCGCCGCTGGCGCGGGAACGCCACGCACCCGAGCGACGCTGCGGCGAGAAGCAGCCGGTGGGCGAGCGTCGTCAGGTCGCGCGCGCGCGCGCGACGCTCCTCGGGCCACGACTCGGGCCGCGCCTCGTGCAGGTACTCGACGGCGAACGACTCGTGGTCGAACGTGAACCCGAGCTTCGCGGGCACGAGCGACAGCCAGCGCAGCGGGTGGGCGCCGATCTCACCGAGGCCGTAGTGCAGCCAGCAGCGGTCCTGCTGCACCTGGCCCGTGACCTCGCGGCACCCGTCGCTCGAGCGCAGCGTCTCGAAGCGCCCCGTGGCGCGCGGGAAGGCGCCGATCGCCAGGTTCCACCCGGCGTTGGTGCTCACGAGCGCGCATCCGTCCATCACGCGGCAGTTGCGCGCGGTCCACGGCAGCACCGGCACGAGCGCGAGGGCGCACGCGGCAACGGCAGCGAGCCCCGTCGCCCGCAGGCGCGCCGGGCGGGGCGCGTCCGCGCGGCGTGCCCAGACGACCAGGCCGAGCAGCGGCGCGCACAGCAGCGCCTGCGGGCGTACGAGGGCGCCCACGCCCAGCACGAGGGCGCCCAGGGCGACGCCGCGCCGCGCGTCCGCCTCGCGCACCGCGAGCCAGAACGCCGTCAGCGTGAGCAGCGACGCGAGCGGCTCGCTCATCACCAGCGCCGCGTAGAGCACGAGCCCCGGGTGCAGCGC
>JAJYCT010000227.1 GCA_021778125.1 Myxococcales bacterium | reverse complement strand
CCCTGGCGCGCGAGACCCCACACCGCCGCGACGCCCACCGCGTCGGCCAGCCCCGCCGCGTCGCCGCCCGCGTCGTGTGGAAAGAGCGCTGCCTCGATCTTGGGCACGAGCGCGGGCGCCCGCAGCGCGCCGCACGCAATCATCGCGCGCGCGCGCAGGGCCGGATCGGCGCTCCCCGTCGCGTAGGCGAACAGGGGCAGCGCCGCGTTCGGGTTCTCCACGTACGCGAGCACGTCGATCGCGATGCGCTGCTGGCCCACGTCGGCGTCGGCGAGCGCGTCGAGCAGCGGCTTGACCGCACGCGCCCCGATGCGCGCGAGCGCCGCGCGCGCCGCCCTCGCGTCGGCCTCCGAGCCGTGCCGCACGCGTTGCACGAGGCCGAAGGTCAGGCTGCCGTAGATCTCGACGAGCAGGCGCCGGTACACCGGCTTCTGCGACTGCCCGATCGACAGGGGCAAGAGGTCCTGCTCGAGCGACTCGAGCGTCCCCCGTCCCAGGTTGATCTGCATCGCCAGGCGCGCCGCGCGCGCGACCAGCTCCTCGTCGGGCGCCCCGCGCACGACGCGCCGGAAGAGCCGGTCGGCCTCCTCGGCCTCGCCGCGCGACAGCAGCAGGTCCGCCAGCTCAAAGTACACGACGAAGAGCCGGTCGTTCTTCGCGATCGCCGCGCGAAACTCCGCGATCGCGTGCGTGGCGTCCTGCCGGGAGCGGTACATCTCGCCCAGCCGCCGGTGTCCCTCGGCGTCGTCCGGAGCGAGCTCCACGGCGCGCGCGGCATACCGGATCGCGTCGTCGTCCTTGTAGACCTGCAGCGCGTATTGCGCCATGCGCTCGTAGAGCTCGCGCGCGCGCTTGGGCTCGACCTCGGTGAGCTTGGCGAGCACGTCGATCGCGCCTTCGATCTTGTTCTGCTGCACCAGCACGCGCTCGAGCGCGAGGTAGCTCTCGGCGTCGCCCGGGGCGAGCGCGATGACCTGGCGCAGCGTCGCCTCGGCGTCGGGCAGGCGCCGCAGGTGGAGCTGGGCCTCGGCGAGCATGCGGCCTGCCTCGAGGTCGGGCGGCGTCGCCGCGAACGCCGCGCCCAGCAGCCCGACCTGCGCCTCGAGCACGCGCTCCAGCCCCCAGAGCGCCACGATGCGCGTGCGGCACTCGCGCGCCAGCACGCGATCGCCCTTCTCGCGCGCCCGCGCCACGACCTCCTCGTAGAGCTGGCGCGCCTCGCGGAAGGCGTGCGTGCGCTCGTAGGCCGCGGCGAGCGCGCGCTTGAAGGCGAGGCTCTGGGGGTCAAGCGCGACGGCCTCCTTGTACGCGGCGAGTGCGTCGTCGGTCATCTCGTGCTCGAGGAAGACGTCGCCCACGGCCGCGAGCGCCCGCGCGCGCGGCTGCACGATGGTCAGGATGCGCCGCCACGTCTGCACGGCGAGCGCCTTGTTGCCGTCCTGGTAGTAGCGGTCGCCCAGGTCGACGAGGTGCCCCGGATCGGTGCTCGACGACGTCGCCATGCGTTGCAGCACTGCGAGCGACCTGGCCGCCTCGCCGATGCGCGCGTAGAAGTCGGCCACGCGCGCCAGGACCTCCTCGTCGTTGCCGCCGCGCGCCTCGAGCGCGCTCACCAGGCGCAGCGCGCGCACCCGATCGCCCCGCTGCATCAGCGCGTCGCACGCCTCGAAGACGAACAGAGGGTTGTCCGGCGCCGCGCGCAGGAGCGCGTCGTACTCGGCGATCGCGGTGTCCAGGTCCCCGTTGGCCTGCAGCAGCCGGATCATACGCAGGCGCAGGTCGATCTGCCGGGGCGCGAGCGTGAGCGCGCGCCGGTAGGTCGCGATCGCGCGCGCCGTGTCGCCCGTCTCCTCGTAGAGGCCCCCGAGCAGCGACAGGCGCGCAAAGTCGCCCGGGTGCTCGCCCTCGAGCTTCTTCACGAGCTCCGGCAGGCGCTGGTCGGCCCGGTAGATCTCGGTGATGATCGCGTAGATCTCGGCGCGCAGCGCGCTCTCGGGCGGCGTGAGCGCGAGCGCCCGCTCGAGCGTCTTCTGCGCCTGGTCGCCCTCGTGCGCCTTGGCCTGCGCCTGCCCCAGATCCTTGAGCGCGGGGGCGAGCGCGCGGTTGTCGCCCGCCGCCGCCGCCACCACCAGCTCGAGCTCGCCCTCTGCGCGCGCGTACTCGCCGCGCCCGTAGAGCTCGTGGCCGAGCTCCGCCTTCACGAAAAGGCTCGTCGGCGACAGCGCCACGAGGCGCACGTGGTACGCCTTGGCCGCGTCCCAGCTCTTCTGGTCGAGCGACAGGCCCATGAGCGTGCGAAGCGTCTGCTCCTTGTCGGCCTGCGTCGTGAGCAGCGGCAGCGCTTGCTCGTAGCTCTGGATCGCGGCGGCGGTCTCGCCGCGGTCCTGGTGCAGGCGCGCGAGCGCGAGCGGTGCGGTGGCGTCGCCCGGCTTGAGCGCCGCGGCCGCCGCGTACGTGCGGGCCGCGTCGTCGGCGCGCCCGTCGAGCTTGTAGACGCCCGCGAGCGCCATCGTCGAGGCGTACTGGTCGACGCCCGGCTGCGCGGCGCGCTGCTCGAAATCGGCGACGAGCTTGGCGATGTTGCCGTCGCGGTCGCGGTAGAGCTGCGCAAGGCGCTGCAGCGGGAACGCCGCCCCCGGCTGGGACAGCACGACGCGGGTGTAGCGCTCGACCAGGACGGTCGAGGATGGACCCGACGGCGCGGGCGGCGTGGGCTGCCCGGGTTGGCCCGGCGGGTGGGGGGGGCCGGAGCGCCCCGGCGCCACCGGCTGCGGGTGGGGGGGCCGGCGGTGGCGTCCGTGCGGATCGAAGTCCTGCCCGAGCGCGGGGCCGGTGGCCAAGAGGGCCGCGAGCAGGGTGGGGAGCACGAGCCGGATGCGACGCACGATCGAAAGCTTAGACGCCGCCGCCCGCCCCCGCACTTGGGGCGGCGCCAGGGAAGGGAAGATCGGCAGGTCGAGCGTCGTATCCGGGGAACAATGGTCGCCCTCGCCCGTCAGAACGCCTTCGGCTCGTGGCTCGTCGCAGGATTCGTCGTCCTGGGAGCGATTTCCGCCTTCTGGCACTGAACGACGGTCGAGGTGGGGCGCGCGACCGCAGGCCGCCGCTGCGGTGAGCGGGGAGCCTAGAACCATCCGGCCATCCCCAGCCCCCCGCCGGCCCCGACCGCGATCGGCACCGGCGCCATGCGTATCGCGCTGGCTCCGCGGCCGATCGTGACCGACGGCGCGTGTCCGTGCAGGTGCATGAGCGTCGGGATGCCCCAGCCGAAGGCGACGCCAATCGCGCCGCCCGCGACGACGTCTGTGGCCCAGTGGTTGTCGGCGACCAGGCGCAGCGTGCCCACGGCGACGTCCGCGACGATGGCCGTCAAGCACGCCACAGCGTCCCACGGGCCGCCGTACAGCTTGAGCTTGAGGTGCTGCGTGCAGAGGAGCGCCGTCGCGGTCGTCGTCTCGGTGACGTGCCCGCTCGGAAACGAACGCCGCGTCTCGGGGCCCCTGAGGCAGCCGGTCCTGGTCCCGCCGCTGTCGAGGCACTCCTGGTTGCTGGGGCGCACGCGCCCGACGAGGTCGCGCGCGGCGAAGTCGAACGCGCCCGAAAGCGTCAGCACCGTGGCGTCCTGCCAGAAAAGGTCCCAGGCGACCTGCGATCCGTAACGCGACCACGCGTACGGCACGTCCACGGCGAGCGGGTAGCCCATCAGGGCGAACCAGAGCACCCAGCTCGCCGTGGCGGCGTCGCCGCGCAGTTGCGGCCACCGGCCGCGCGTCGCATCGTGCGCCGCCTGGTCGAAGAGGATCGGCCCGAACCACCGCGCCTCGGGCTCATGGTTCTGCAGCAGGATGGTCTCGGTGAGGAGCATCCCCCCGCCGAAGACCCCCAGCGCGTAGTCCCAGCGCCCCGCGTGCGTGTACGCCGGATCCCAGCCGGCCGGCTCGGGCTCCTGCGCGCGCGCGCCACCGGCGGCGGATACGACGACGAGCGTGGCGGCGAGCGAGGCGCAGAGGAGGCGAGGCCACGTGCGCATGGAGGTCTCTAGAAGGTCCCCGCGGCGACGACGCCGAGCGGCCCCCCCGTCATCGGCGCGAGCGCGACGCGCGGCGCCTGCGTGCGCGCGCGGCAGTGCACGAGCACCGGCAGCACGTAGCCGAACGAGAAGCCCAGAGCCGCGCCGACCAGCGCGTCGGTCGTCCAGTGCCGGTCGCCCATGATGCGCAGCACGCCGTCGGCCGCAGCAAGCGTCAGGTCGCGCGCGCACGCGAACGCGTCGGCGATCGAGTTGCCGTAGACGCCGGCGTACGTGTGCTGCGCGCACGACAGGCCGGCCGAGACGAACGCCTCGGCCACGTGCCCGCTCGGAAACGACACGGTCGGGCTGGTGTTGCACAGGTACGGCAGCCTCGGGTCGCCCTGGCAGTCGGCGTACGACGGGCGCGCCGACCGAGTCGTAGAGCGTGAAGGTAAGGACCGAGCTGAGCGAGTAAGGCTCGATATCGATCCAGCCGAGCTGCCAGGCGACGTCGGGGCTGCCGCGCAGCAGTGGCACGAGCACCGAGTCGACGCCGACCGTCGTCACGACGCCAGCGACCCCGATGAAGTCGGCGGCCTGCCAGGTGTGGCGCAGCCCCGACGCGTCGCGCACGCGCAGCGCGTCGCGCACGGCGTCGTCGAAGAGCCATCCGCCCGTGTAGTGGGGATGCGCCTGCGGCGAGAGGTACGTGTACATGATGATCGCGCTGACCCCGCTCACGACGGTCGTGGCGTACTCGGACGTCGAGAAGCGGGGCCACGCCTCGTTCCAGCGCAGCCCGTCGTCCGCACGGGCCGGACGCGCGCCGAGGAGCGCCGCGGCGAGCGCGAGCGTGCCGAGCGTGCGGTGCACGCGGGTGCGATGCCGGAGCGACGCATCAGTGACCGTATTTCACGGGCCGTGATTCACTGGCCCGTGGGCACCGCGACGATCTCGTCGATGTCGGGCTGGAGCGCGATCTCCGTGCGCCGGTTGTGCGCCTTGCCGGCCGGCGACCCGTTCGAGTCGACCGGGTCGAACTCCCCGTAGCCGGCCGCCGACAGGCCATACGGCGCGACGCCTTTCGTGACGAGGAACGAGGTCACCTCGAGCGCGCGCGCCGTCGACAGATCCCAGTTCGACTTGTACGGCGACCGGTGGATCGGCTCGTCGTCGGTGTGCCCCTCCACCTGAAACCTGCGGTCCTTCAGCGTCGAGAGCACCGAGGCGATCTGGGCGAGCGCGCGCTTGCCCTCGGGCTTGAGCCCGGCGTGCCCCGAGTCGAACAGCACGTCGTTCGACAGGCGCAGCACCATGCGCCCGCGCCGCAGCGTGATGGTGAGGTCCCCCGCGTCGAGCATCGACTTGAGGCGCAACGCCAGGTCGCGGTAGAGCGCCGCGCGCGACTCGGCGGCCACGTGCTCGCGCCGCGCGGCGTCGAGCGCCCTCTCAAGCGAGCCGTTGACCTCGAGCAGCGCACGGGAGTCGGCGCTGAGGTGCTCGATCTGCTGGGTGAGCGCGTCGCTGGAGCGCTGCATCGAGGCGCGTCCTTCGGCGGCCTCGGCCTGGCGCTGCCCGAGCTGCCACCGCGTACTGGCCAGCTCGGCGCGCACCGCGTCGCCGCTCGCGACCGCCGCGTCGTACCTGCCCTCGGACACGCACCCGGTCGCCAGCGCGGCCGTGCACGCGACCGCGACGAGAAGCGTTCGAGTCTTCATGGTGCACCGACCTCCTGCCGTCGCCCTTCGCACCTGCAAGGCGCCGGCCGTGTCGGTGCCCTCACGCCCAAATCGGGTTGGTGCCGGTCTCCTCGGCGAACATGCGCGCGGTCCCGTCGGCGTGCAGCAACCCCACCACGAACGCTGCCGGTCTTGCCGTCCAGGCCGCGCGCATGAGCGGTGGATGCCGGCGCGCCGGTGACGTGACGTCCGCAGGTCCTGCGCACGGTCGCACGCGGTGCAGGATCCGGCCCCCCCGGCAGACGGCGTAGACCGCCGGACGGTCCGCGTGTTGCATCGCCGCGTGCGGATGACCCTCGACCGCTGCGCACCCACGCTCGTCGTGACGCTCGCAGGGGCGGTCGCCGCGTGCGCCCCCGAGGCCACGCGCTTCCCGCTGCGCACGCCGATGTGGCACGACGCGGACACGAGCCCGGTCTATGTCCGCTGCCACGCCGAGCCGACCGCCGCGGATCCACGTCATGTTGCGTGCGCGCCCGAGGCGTACGACGGCACCGTCTACTGGGACGGCGCCGACCAGATGTTCTTCCGTCCGCTCGCGCAGACCCTCGGCGCCGTGGCCGACCGCGAGGCGATGGACGTCAACAGCCTCGACGAGGTGCCCGACTCGTCCTGGTTCCAGAACCGCATCGGCATGCGGGCCCTGGGCACGGACGAGCTGCGCCTGAACGCCTGCAGCAAGGACGATCTGCTCGAGCCCGACGCCGCGCCCGACGGCTCATGGCTGATCGATCAGGGCAAGACGTCCGGCTCGACGCCCGGCTTCCGCATCCGCGTGCCCGGCAAGGGCCTGTACCTCGTGAAGGTCGAGGCCAACGGCCCCGAGCGTCAGGTGGCCTCGACCGTCATCGGCGAGGCCGTCTACTACGCGGCCGGATACAATGCCTCGTGCGAGCAGGCGCTCTGGGTGCGGCCGTCGATCTTCAAGGTCAAGCCGGGCCTGATCGCGCGCAGCGGCAACTTCGGGGACCTCTACGCCTTCGACGAGAAGGCCGTCCGCCACCTGTTCGCGCGCTCCACGATGCGGGGCGGCCTGCTGCGCGTCAGCGCCTCGGCGTGGATCCCCGGCCACCCCATCGGCCAGTTCCAGTACAAGGGCACGCGCGGGGACGACCCGAACGATGTCGTTCCGCACGAGCACCGGCGCGAGCTGCGCGGCGCGCGCCTGCTCGCGGCGTGGCTCGGGCACGTCGACTGCCGCGAGGGCAACTCGTACGACACGTGGATCGCCGACGGCGGCGGCCCGCCCGACTCCTCGCCCGGCCACGTCGTGCACATCCAGCTCGGCACGAGCGCCGCGCTCGGCAACGTGTGGGCCTGGGACGAGGTGTCGCGGCGGCTCAATTACTCGTACGTGCTCGACTGGGACGACCTGTTGACCGACTTCTTCTCGCTGGGCTCCGTCACGCGCGTCTACGAGACCATCCAAAAGGCGCCGGGCCACGAGATCTTCGGGTACTGGAACGTGGCCGACTTCGATCCCGAAGCGTGGAAGAACGAGTACCCCAACCCGGCGTTCGATCGCATGACCGAGCGAGACGCCGCCTGGATGGCGCGCATCCTCGCGCGCTTCACGCCGGCGCACGTGCGCGCGCTCGCTGAGATGGGCCGCCTGAGCGATCCGGCCAACACCGCGTACCTCGAGCAGGTCTTGAACGGTCGCCTGCGCAAGATCCTCGAGCGGTACCTGCTGTCGCTCTCCCCGCTCTCCGACGTGCGACTGACGTCTGGCTCGCTGTGCGCCGTGGACCTGGCCGAGTGGCGCGGCCTGCGCGCGCCCGCCGCCTTCCAGTACACGGCGCGCGTCCTGGGGGGGCCGTGGCTGCCGGTCGAGCGGGGCCCGGCCGGCGTCGTGTGCGTTCGCGTGCCGCACGTCGCGCCCGACGGCGGACCGCCCGACGCCTCGGCCGAGCGCTACGTGCGCGTGCGCCTTGCCGACGGCGTGGCGCGCGGGCCGCTCGTCGTGCACCTGTACGACCAGGGACCCTTGCGCGGCTATTTCCTCGCCGGCCTCGAGCGCCCCGGGGGTCGCAGCGCCCGCGAGAGCAGCGCTGGAAGCCGCCGGTAGCCGGCGAGCACCTCCCGGCACGGCGCGCAGGTCGCGAGGTGGGCGTCGATCTCTGCGCGCTCCTCCGGCAGGGCGAGGCCCTCGACATAGTCGCCGAGCCGGTCGCGGCAGCGCTCGCACGCGATCCCCATGACGTCGCGTGGGATGTCGGACGACCGACAGCCGTGACGGGTCACGAACGCGCTCACGCTGGCATCCAGTCGAGGTGAGGCGCGACAGTCTGCTCGCTCGAGCCCTCGCCCGCGCGCTGCGCCCGTTCGCGCGCGTGGAGGTCGCCGAGGCCGTCACGGCGGCGGCGATGACGCTCGGGGCGTTCCTCCTGCTCAGCGCCTACTACCTGCTCAAGACCGTCCGCGAGCCGCTCATCCTGCTGCACGGTGGCGCGGAGGTGAAGCTCTACGCGCGTGCCGGCCAGGCCGTGTTGATGCTTGGCGTCGTCCACGTCTACGGCGAGATCGCCCGGCGCGTGGGGCGCGAGAAGCTCCTGGGGATCGTCTTCGCCTTCTTCGGCTCGAACCTCGTCATCTTCGCGCTCCTGTCGCGGACGACCGTGCCGATTGGCCTGGCGTTCTTCCTGTGGGTCGGCCTCTTCAGCTATACGTGCGTCGCGCAGCTCTGGGCGCTCGCCGCCGACGTCTACACCGAGGAGCAGGGCAAGCGCCTGTTCCCCGTCCTCGGCATCGGCAGCTCGCTGGGCGCGGTCGCCGGGGCCCGACTCGCCCAGGCGCTCGTGCCCTTCGGGCCGTGGGCGCTCATGACGGCGGCGCTCGTGCTCCTCGTCCTGTGCACCGCGGTGCTGGGGTGGGTCGAGCTGCACACCGAGCCGGTCGCGGCCGCCGCGCGCGCCGCCGAGCCCGAGGCGCCGCTGTCCGACGAGAGCGCGCTGCACCTCTTGCTCCGCGACCGGTACCTCCTGCTCGTCGCCGCGATGATCGTCCTGCTCGCGTGGTGCAACAGCGCGGGTGAGTACATCTTCGATCGCGTCATTCTGGCGGAGATCGCGAGCGGGCGGGTGCGCGGGATGACGCCGGAGGCGTTCGTGGGCGCCGTCAAGGGAAACTACTTCGCCTGGTACAACCTGCTCGGGCTGCTGCTGCAGCTCTTCGCGGTATCCCGCGTCCTCACGAAGCTCGGCGTGCGCGCGGCACTCCTGTTCCTGCCGGTGTTCGCGCTGGTGGGTTACGCGAGCGCCGCGATCGCGCCGCTGCTCGCGGTCATCCGCCTCGTGAAGATCGGCGAGAACTCGCTCCAGTACTCCGTCGCCGAGACGTCGCGCCACGCGCTCTACCTCGTCACGTCGCGCGTGGAGAAGTACGTCGGGAAGACGTCGGTGGACACGATCTCGGTGCGCCTCGGCGCCATCCTGTCGGGGGCCGTGGTGTGGATCGGCGGGCGCCTGTCGCTGCCGACCGCCGGGTTCGCCGCGCTCAACTCCGTGCTCGCGCTGCTCTGGATCGTCGTCGTCTTCGCCATCGGCCGCGAGCACGCCCG
>JAJYCT010000226.1 GCA_021778125.1 Myxococcales bacterium | reverse complement strand
GCTTCGTGAAGGAGGCCTCAGGGTGCGCGTATTCGGCGCCTACTGGGATCGCCATGCCGGCATGCAGTCCATCTGGGGCGGTTCCGTGATCGGCGGCGACTACAGGCGCTGCGTCTCGGCTGCCAAGGTGAATCTGTGCCTCGTCCGTCGTGCCAACCGTGACGGGCACGTGATGCGCACCTTCGAGCTCGCGGCGATGCGCGCTTGTGTCCTGGCGGAGGATACGCCCGAGCATCGCGAGATCTACGGCGGGTCGGACGACGGCTGCGTCCGGTACTTTCGCACGCTGGGGGAGATGGTCGAGCAAGCCCGGGGTCGTGACGAAAATGCGCGGGCCGTCGCTCTGACCAGTGCTCTTCATCGCGTTCACCTGTCCTCGACGGCGTCCTGGCGCCATGGTCCCCATATTCGCCATCCCATGCGGTGCAAGCGGTGTCCCGCTCGTTCGAGAAAGGGCGGCCGGACGAGCGGGCAGCACAGCCATGCCCATTCACCCAGTCACTCGCCAAGGAATGATAGCCTCCGCGCATGGCTGCAACGGCGCCCAGGGAGTTGCGACGCATCTACGAGCGTTACGTAAGCGTGGCGGGGTCATCGATGCCCCCGGCGGGCAGCGACGCGGACGCGTACTTTCAGCCTCGACGGCCCTACCTGACCAAGCTCGTGCGGGAGCACTTCGTCCCGGATCGTCGCGCGCAGGTGCTCGACCTCGGCTGCGGTTCCGGCTCGCTGGTCTACTTCGCACGCCAAGCGGGCTATTCGAACGTGACGGGGGTCGACCATTCAGAGGAGCAAGTGGAGTTCGCCCGTCGTCTCGGCGTCCCGGGCATCACGCAAGGCGGTATCCTCGAGGCCTTGGAGCGCGCCCAGCAGGTATCCATCGACGTGCTCGTCATGCTCGACGTCCTCGAGCACTTGTCACGAACCGATGTGGTGCGTGTTGCCGAGCGCGTCGGGGCGATCCTGCGGCCCGGCGGACGCTGGGTCATCCACGTACCCAATGGCGCGTCGCCGTTCTTTGGCCGCATCCGTTACGGAGACCTCACCCACGAGTCCGCGTTCACGGCGGGCTCCCTGCGCCAGCTTCTCCTGTCGTCGAACTTCCGCGTGGTCCGATGCTACGAGGACGCACCCGTGATTCACGGTGTCAGGAGCTTGATCCGAAACGTCGGCTGGCGTCTCGTCCGAGCGGGGCTTCAGGCCGCTATCGCTATCGAGACCGGCGCTCCTGACCCGGACGGTGTTCTGACGCAGAACCTGTTGGCTGTCGCGGAGGTGTGAGCCCTGTTCCGTCCCCACGTGAGCGCGGCGAGTTGAGGGCGCGCAGACGCAGGCCCTCGGGCGCGTCGTGGTGGCGCTTGACGAAGCAGTTGGCATGGCTGTCGACGACGCGCGCCTGCTCGATCTTCTTGCCGGCGTGCCAGACGTCGACGGGCGCACCTCGCTTGGTGAGCGCGGCGGCAGCCGGTGCAGCAGCGGCTCGCAGATGCCGCGCAGCGCCACCAGCACGTGCAGCGTGCCCAGGCGCCGCTGGAACGCGCTGATGCGCGGCGGCAGATCCCCGAAGCGTCCGGGCATCAGCCCCTTGATCGTCGTGAGGATCGCGCGCGTGATGAGCACCCGCAGCCGGACCCAGACGAGCGCGGCGCTGCGCCGAGCGTCACCGCGTCCGGAGCGTCGGCGGGGCGTAGCGCGTCCGCGACCATCTCGACGCTCGGCGCGGACTCCGCCTTCGTCGCCGCCTCCTCGATCATGTCGAGCGTGCCGGGCATGCGGCTCGCGTAGAAGTCGGGCAGCAAGCCGAAGGTCGTGTGGCTCTCCGGGCAGTAGTACCGCGCCACCCATGCCACGGCCGGCACCTTGCGCATGTACGTGCCCAGCCGGTGGAAGTGGCAGCTGCCCGCCTCGCACAACGGGCACCGCGACGAAGTTGCCGCCTCCCAGCCCCGCTGCTTACGGTACTCGTCGAAGCTCAGCTCCGTCACGAAGCGCAGCTGCACTTCCCTCGGGCCCGCGTCTGGCGCCATCCAGTCGCGGGCCGCTTCCTTTCTTCGACCCGAGATCGTGCGGGCGACGGCAGGAACCGGGAAAGTTTTCCGCTCGCCCATCTCGCTCTCCCACCGCGTCTCGCGCGATCCGCCGGCGGGCCACTACGAGAGCGAAGCGGCGCGGATCACGGGATAGGGAGAGGTCCTACATGCAGGCGATGGAAGGGCTGTCTCCCGGCGTCGCAGCGGCTCTGCGCTCCGCTTGAAGTGGCCGCGGGTTCCCGCTACGGTGTAGCGGTTTCCGCTTCAAGCCCAGCCCGACGAGTACGATGCGAACGTTCGACGTCTCCGCCTGCGGTGGCCACATTGTCGTGGAGCCGTCGCGAGCCCCCACAGATGGCTCCGAGGCACCAGCATGAGGCTCGCGGCCAGGAGGCGGTGCCCGAACCGCTCTCGCCGGGGCTCGGCGGGATGATTGGTCGGCACCTCCGCCGCCGCCACCTGCGAAGGGTAAGGCCCGTTGACTGGCGTACGCTCCTGGTCTGCCCCGGATGCCGAGGAGACCTCGACACCGGCGAGTCCTTCTCCTGCGCCCGTTGCACGCGACAATACCCGAGTCGCCCCTGGCCAGTGTTCGTGTAGAGTGACGCCAGCTGCCATGCGCATTTCGATTTGCATTCCCCAGTACAACCGATGCAGGTACCTGCTGCAGGGACTTGAGTCGATACGTGCCCAGACCTATCGCGACGTCGAGGTGGTCGTGTCGGACGATGGGTCGAAGGACGATTCGCCGACCGTCATTCCGGAGTACCTCGCACGCTCAGGAATGGCGCACCGGTTCATCCAGCAACCTCGAAACCTCGGGTACGACGCCAACCTGCGAGCCGCGTTGGCGGCCGCCACGGGCGACTATCTGTTCATCATGGGGAACGATGACATCCTGCCGGCGGTGGACACGCTCGCGCGCGTCGCTGTTCTGCTCGAGAAGCATCGACCAGCAGTGGCACTCGGGAACGTTCAGACCGCTGGTAGCCAGACCGTCTCCAAGCGCGTCCTGAGCACGCGCCTGCACCCCGGGAGCGTGGACACTGCCATCGCGATGTTTCGCGCGTTCAGCTGTGTCACGGGAGTGATATTCAGGCGAGAGTCGTTCCAGGAGCACAACACGTCCCGCTACGACGGCTCCGTGTACGTCCAGATGTTCCTTGGTAGTAGAGTGGTGGCGTCAGGTGGCCCTTTGCTGGCAATCGACGAGGTCATTGCGACAACCTCGATCTCCGTCGACGGAGCCCTCGCCAACAACTACGGCGACACGCTCGGAGCGTACCGCTGGCGCTTCCGACCCGTCAGCAGTGGATTGGACGAGGTCGGGCGCGTCGTATACGAGGCCATTTCTCCTTACGCGGGTCGCACCGTGGTGGATGACGTCAGGTTGCGCGCCGCCATTTTCGGACAGATTCTGGCCTACTCGTACCCGTACTGGCTGCACGACTTTCGGAGCAAGGGGCACCCCTGGGCCGCGCTAAACTTCGCGCTGGGGTGCAATCCCAACCGCCTCATGCGGGGAGTGCGCCCCGGAGCCGCAGCCACCGCTGCCGTGTGGCCCGTCTACCTTGGGGCGACGTTCGCCGGCCTCGTGTTGCCGGTGAATCTCGCTGGGGCGCTCAAGGATGTCGTTCGAGGCTTCGCGATGCGTTCCCGGTGAGACGGCCCCCCCCCGAAGACGCGGCTCCTACCGCTGATGCAGAGGAAGCCGTGCCCCCGGAATGTCACGGAGTCTCGGGTACGCCGCATCCTTGGGGGACAGGCGTGGCTGTGACGTCGGCCAAGCTATCGCCAGGTCGGGGTCGTCCCAGCGCACCCCCAGTTCGCTCGCGGGTACATAGAAGTCAGTGCACTTGTAGCTGACGATCGCAATCTCCGAGGTCACACAAAAGCCGTGCGCGAATCCGGCCGGAATGAGGAGCTGAGCGTGGTTCTCGTGCGTCAACGTCACCCCGACACTTTTCGCGAACGTCGGCGAACCCGCCCGTACATCGACGGCCACGTCGTAGATCGAGCCATACTGAACCGAGACCAGCTTGACCTGGTCGTTCGGGCACTGAAGATGCAGGCCCCTGAGCACGCCACGCGCCGACCTCGATACGTTGTCCTGAACGAATTCGTCGCCGACACCGGACTCGTCGTAGCGCCGACGATTCCATGACTCGAAAAACTCGCCTCGCTCGTCGCGATAAACGTCCGGTCGAATGATGCGTACGCCATCGATCGCGGTAGGCTCGACAATCATCTCACGCGACTCCCATCGCCTCGAATGCTTTCCAGAAGGTACTCACCATACCCGCTCTTCTCGAGAGGCTTCGCGAGCTCTTTTACCCTCTCCGCGTCAATCAGGCCCAGTCGGTAGGCGATCTCCTCCGGACAGGCAATCTTCAGTCCTTGGCGCTCTTCTATGGTTTGGACAAACAACCCCGCCTGCAGCAGCGTTTCGTGCGTTCCGGTGTCGAGCCACGCATATCCTCGCCCGAGCTCCTCGACGCGCAGCAGCCCCCGATCCAGGTAGCTTCGATTGAGGTCCGTTATCTCAAGCTCTCCGCGAGCCGATGGCTGCAACTGCCTCGCGTAGTCCACAACGCGACCGTCATAGAAATACAGGCCGGTCACGGCGAGATTGGAGCGCGGACGGGACGGCTTCTCTTCGATGGATCTCGGGCGCCGCTCGGCGTCGAGTTCTACCACGCCGTACTGCTCAGGCGCTCGAACGCGATATGCGATGACGGTCGCGCCCGTGTCGTGCGCCGCCGCTCGCCTCAAGATCTCGGGCAGCCCGTGTCCGTAGAAAATGTTGTCCCCGAGGATCAGAGCGCAGCGGTCGCCCGCGACGAAGTCGGCGCCAATGAGAAATGCCTGGGCAAGTCCCTCGGGCCGCGGCTGTGTCGCGTAGCTGATCTGGATCCCCCACTGCGTGCCGTCGCCAAGCAGGCGCCTGAACGCTTCTGCGTCCTCTGGAGTCGTGATGACAAGGATCGAGTGGATACCCGCTAGCATCAGGGTCGTGAGCGGGTAATAAATCATGGGCTTGTCGTACACGGGAACGAGCTGCTTGCTGACCGCCTTCGTCGCCGGGTAGAGGCGCGTTCCGGAGCCGCCCGCGAGGATGATACCCTTGGAGGTCATTGTGCGCGCCCCCTGTCGTCGTAGTTGCGCTGAATCCACTGTAGGTACGCGCCGGTGCGTATGCTGTCGATCCAGGCTGTGTTCTGCAGGTACCAGTCGATGGTCTTGCGCAGCCCTGTCTCGAAGCTCTCGAGCGGTTGCCAGGCGAGCTCTCGCCGGATCTTCGACGCATCGATGGCGTAGCGCAGGTCGTGCCCGGGGCGGTCCGGGACGAAAGTGATCAGTGCCTCGAGCTCCTCGACGGGCGACTGCGTCGCCTGCGCCACCCCCCTGCAGATGGCGCGCACCACGTCGATGTTGCGAAGCTCGCTGCCGCCGCCGACGTTGTAGGTCTCTCCCACACGTCCCTCGCGCAGGACGATCCAGATGGCGCGGCAGTGATCGTCCACGTACAGCCAATCCCGAACGTTGGCTCCCTCGCCGTACACGGGGAGTGGCTTGCGGGCCAGGGCGTTCAGGATCATCAGGGGGACAAGCTTCTCCGGAAACTGGCGCGGGCCGTAGTTGTTCGAACAGTTGGTGATCTTGACGGGTACGCCGAAGGTCCGGTGGTACGCTCGCACGAGGTGGTCGCTGGCCGCCTTGGACGCCGAGTACGGACTGCTCGGATCGTACCGGGACTCCTCGGTGAACGCTCCTGCTGGGCCGAGTGAGCCATAGACCTCGTCCGTGCTCACGTGATGGAATACGCTCTCCTGCCCGCGCCAGTAGCGCCGACACGCCTCGAGAAGGTGCAAGGTACCGTTCACGTTCGTCCGCACGAATGTGTCTGGCTCGTGAAGCGAACGATCCACGTGACTCTCCGCGGCGAAATGCACGACGGCCGTGGGCGCGAAGTCCTTGAACACGCGCTCCACGTCTTCGGCGACGGCAACATCGAC
This sequence comes from Myxococcales bacterium, assembly GCA_021778125.1. Taxonomy (GTDB): domain Bacteria; phylum Myxococcota_A; class Polyangia; order Polyangiales; family Polyangiaceae; genus Palsa-1150. Next base: position 3,311 of record JAJYCT010000226.1, on the reverse strand, counting down.
TCGCGCGAAGGAGTAGTTGCGATATTGCTCGAGGCCCGCGAGGCTGAGTGGATTCCCAGCGTACGTGAGCTTGTCGATGTTCAGGAATTCGATCTGCGGGTGCGCGGGCACCGCGAGTTGAAGAAAGTTCGACCCAATGAACCCTGCTCCCCCGGTGACCAGTATCCGCATCGACTCAGCCTCTGCCAGCGCGCGGCGGCGTCGCGGGGTGGTAGTGCGTGGCCGTGTCGCCGAGCGCTCGCTTGAGGCCGTCGTGCCAGTCTGGGAGCGACACCCCGAGGACCTGCATTGCCTTGGTGCAATCGAGGGGGCTGAAGGTCGGACGAGCGGCGACGCCGTCGCGGAGGACGGTCTGCGTGGGGACCAGCTCCGAGAATCGGTGCTCGTGCTTGTGGGGATCCATCGCGATCGCCGCCTTTGCGAGGTCGAACCGGCTACATTGCCCGGATCCCGCAAGGTGGTAGACGCCCCGCAAGGAGCGCAGGGCGTGGGGCTCGCTGACGCGCGCGAGGACGATGGCGACCGCCGCTGCAAGGTCGCGCGCAAACGTCGGCGAGCCGGTCTGATCCGCGACGACCTGCAGCGGCCCCTCACGCCGCGCGGCGGCGAGGATGGCCGACACGAAGCTCTTTCGGCGAAGGCTGTAGACCCATGACGTGCGAAACACGAGCGCGTCGGCCCTGGAAGCGAGAAGCGCGGCCTCCCCCGCGAGCTTCGATTCGCCGTAGCGATTCAAGGGGTGGGCCCGGTCCGACTCCACGTAGGGTCGCCCCTGCAAGCCATCGAACACGAAGTCGGTCGAGAAGTGCACGACGGCGCACCCCACGGACGCGGCCGCCTCGGCCAGATCTCCAACGGCCCGGCAATTGACAGCCATCGCGGCTTCGGCGCCTGACTCCGCGAGATCCACCGCGTTGTACGCCGTAGCGTTCACGACAACGCTCGGCCGCAGGCGCTCCAACGCGGCGCGTACCCGAGGCGTGTCGCGAATGTCGAGCGCATCCCGTGATGGGCAGTGCGCCAGTGCGAAGCAACGAAGCAGCGGCGCGAGCTCATGGCCCAGCTGGCCGCCGGATCCGAGGAGCAACACACTTCGCCCGGCGGCTTGACTGGCGGCGTCCACGGGTCGTCACACGGTCAAGGCAGGTAGAAGCTCACCGCAACTGCGGCGTCAGGTCCGGTGCACCGTGCCGCCACTGCATTCACCATAGCGGAGCGTTCACGCCCCCACAAGAACCCGGCCAGGGTCGCCGCAACGACTGCTTCTCGAGGCCGGAGGTCTTGGCTAGAGTCCAGTGCCCCGTTTCCCTCCCGTTTCCCCTACGCCTTGGCATAGTCCCGTGCTCCATAGTCCTCCCGAGAGACCCGTCGGAGAGCCCAAGGCCACAAGCCCAGGGCAAGCACTGCGCCGCGCCACCCTGCTGTCGGTGGCTTCGCTCGTGGTCTCAAGCGTCCTGCAGTTCGTCATTCCGCCCGTCCTCCTGAGGAACTGGCGCGACCCGGGCTACGCCCTCTTCGTGGCGATCCAAGGATTCGCCGCGTACGTGTCGCTCGCCGACGCCGGCGTCCAGTCGTTCTTGACCCAGCGCCTCACCGTCCTCCGGGCCAAGGGCGACACCTCTCAAGGTCGGGGCCTTGCGCTCGCCGGGCTCAAGGCCTTCTGCCTTGCGAGCCCAGCAGCCATGGTCGTCGTGTTCGTCGCATTTCTCTGGCTCGGCAGGCCCGTCTGGACATCCATCGCCGACACCGCAGGAGTCCGGCCGCCCTATGTCGTCCTGGCCCTCGTTGCCCAGCTCGCAAGCGGTGCCACGGGTCTCGCTCTCAGCGGCTGGTCGAGCGCAGTCGAGGGCTCAGCATCCCGCTACGTCCGCCAGCAGGCGATGGGCGTCTCTCGGGTCGTCCTGGGTGTAGGCACGGTGGCGGCGCTCGCTGCGCTCGGCCTGGGTCCCGCGCTGACGCTCGGTGCGTCGTCGCTGGCGCTCGCCATGTTCGACTTGATTCGAATTCTCTCGGTTCGGCGCTTGCTACCCGTCGCGGCGCTCCCTGTAAAGGTCCGCGCGCGCCATGTCCTTGTTCAAGCGCGCGGGAGTCTCCTTCAGAATTTTGCATCGGCGACACAGACGGCGCTTCCGCCCGTGGTGGTCGCGTCCGTCTCCGTCGAGGCCGCGTCGATTGCGGTGCCAGGACGTACACTCTCCAACGCCGCACGCTCCCTGTCCTCGGCCGTCGGCTCGACGCTTTGGGTCGAGCTCTCCCGTTTGCTCGCCGGCGCCGAGTCCCCCGCCCTCAGGGCGCGGACGTGGAGTCGACTCGCGTCAGTTCTCGTGTTCTTCCAGATGCTGGGACTGTGGGGCCTCGCCGTCGTAGCGCCCACCCTGCTGCCGTTCTGGATCCCTTCGAAGGCTGGCTCGCTTCTGTCACTCCTCCCGTTCTACATCGTGGAGCACGCGGCCCTGGTCGCGGCAGTGCCTTCGATGCTCTTCCTGCAGGCCACCGGGCGTTTTGGAGCGATCGGGGCGCTGCAACTCCTTGGAGCGATCGTCGCCGCGACGCTCACCGCGCTTTGGGTTCCGACGGCTGGGGCCGCGGGGTTCGCTGCCGGTAGCGCGGTCGCCACGGCAGGTGTCCTGGCTCCGGGGCTCATCGCTCTCGAGTGGGCCCTTTGGCGGCGCGACGGCCAGCCGCCCCATTCGATCCTGGGCTTGCGTATCATCCTCGCCATCCTGACCGGAACCGTCGCCGCCCTCTGGCGTGTCAGCCCAGCCGCCGCAAAGGGAGAGCTTACCGTGCTCGCGGGGGCCGCAGCCTGGCACGCACTCCAGCTGCGGAAAGCTCGCACCATCCCCCCAAATAGCGGCGAGTAGCCGAAACATGGCCGCCATGCATACCCACGACGTACGAAGGTTCTTGAAGACATGGCCCGTCACTGCCCGAGCCATGTGTTCCGACCCGAACTGTACGGGGGGTGTCGGCGCAGTTCGTCCCGCACGCCGCCTACGACTTCGTCATGGAGGGCGAGTCGTATCGACCCAGGCTCAAGCCCACCATCGACGCTGCGGACCCGCTGTAGGCCCATCTCCAAGAAGGAGACTCGGCACTGGCTGGAGGCCGTTCGCAGCAGCGCCGAGCGTGTCGATGCCGCCGGCACTCAAACGCACACCACCTTCGTCATCGATCGCGAAGGTGAGGCAACAACACGACGCCGGACTGTCGCGCCGTGGTAGACGTCCCGCGGTTCATGGCTAGCGAGCACGTTCTGATCACAGGAGTTGCGGGCGGGACAGGTCGGCTCCGACCTGGCGGAGGCGCTC